>DATHVR010000061.1:0-51700 GCA_035461175.1 Acidimicrobiia bacterium
GGGGGGTTACAGGGGGGTCGCCCCCCTTGATCATCACCGCGGGGGGGTTACAGGGGGGTCGCCCCCCTTGATCATCACCGCGGGGGGGTTACAGGGGGGCCGCCTTGATCATCACCGCGGGGGGGTTACAGGGGGGTCGCCCCCCTTGATCATCACAGCGGGGGGTTGCAGGGGGGTCGTCCCCCCTTGACATCATCTCAGCGGGTTTTCGGTGCCCACCCGACCGCCATACCATGGGAACCCGTGAGCACACCCCTTATTCAGATCGAAAATCTGCACGCCAGAGCCCCCGACGGCAGCGAGATCCTCAAGGGTGTCGACCTGACCGTCGAGACCGGCGAGATCGTCGCCCTGATGGGCCCCAACGGTTCGGGCAAATCCACCCTCGCCAATGTGATCATGGGCAATCCCGGCTTCGAGGTCACCCAGGGGCGAATCGTGTACAAGGGCGACGACATCACCGAGGCCGCTCCCACCGCTCGCGGTCAGATGGGTCTGTTCCTCGCCTTCCAGTACCCCGAGGAGATCCCCGGCGTGTCAGTGATCCAGTTCCTCCGCCAGGCCCTCTCCAACCGGACCGGAGTCGACTACACCGTCCTCGAGCTCCGTCTCAAGGTGATGGAGGCGATGAAGGAGCTGGGAATGGAGTCGTCGTTCGCCGACCGCTACCTGAACGAGGGTTTCTCGGGAGGCGAGCGGAAGCGCAACGAGGTGCTGCAGATGGCGGTGCTGGAACCGGAGATGGTGGTGATGGACGAAACCGACTCCGGACTCGACATCGACGCCCTGCGCATCGTCGCCGACGGGGTCAACAAGCTGACCACGCCCGAGCGGGGCTTCCTGGTCATCACTCACTACCAGCGACTCCTCGACTACATCACTCCCCACACCGTGCACGTCTTCATGGACGGCCGCATCACGGCCAGCGGCGGCGGCGAGCTCGCCGAGCAGTTGGAAGAAGAGGGCTATGACGCCTTCCGCCAGCACGCCAGCCCGCCGGCACCGGCTGAGGCATAAGCCGCCTCCCGGTAGCGTTGACCCAGAAGATGCCCCTCACCCTCGACACCGAATCCCTCCGGGCCGACTTCCCGGTGTTCGAAGATCGGGATCTTCACTTTCTCGACTCCGCGGCCAGCTCCCAGAAACCCCGCCAGGTCATCGAGGCGATGGCCGAATTCACCTCCCATGGCTATGCCAACGTGCATCGGGGCGCCTATCGCCTGTCGATCGAGGCCACTGAACGCTACGAGTCCGTCCGGGATGGGGTGGCCGATTTCATCGGCGCATCCAGTTCGCGAGAGATCGTGTTCGTGCGAGGGGCGACCAGCGGCCTGAACCTGCTGGCCCAGGGTTGGGGTGCCCAGCACCTCGGTCCCGGCGACAGGATCGTCCTCTCCGACATGGAGCACCACGCCAACCTCGTGCCCTGGCAGATGGTGGCTGCCCGTACCGGGGCGGTCCTCGACTTCCTCCCCCTCACCGACGACTACCGGTTCGACCTCTCCGAACTCGACCGGATCGTCGACGCCGACACGAAGGTGGTTTCAGTGACGGGGATGTCGAACGTGCTCGGCACGGTGCCGGACCTCCAGCCCATTCTCGACCGGGCCCACGAGGTGGGAGCCTTCTCGATCGTCGACGGTGCCCAGCTGGTCCCCCATTTTCCCGTCGACGTCGCCGATCTCGGCGCCGATGCCATCGTCTTCTCCGGCCACAAGATGCTGGGCCCGACCGGAATCGGAGTGGTGTGGGCCCGTCCCGAGCGCCTCGAGGAGATCGAACCGATCGAGGGCGGAGGTGACATGATCGCCACGGTCACCCGCGAGAAGTCCACCTGGGCCGAGATCCCCTTCCGATTCGAGGCCGGCACCCCGCCGATCATCGAGGTGATCGGATTCGGAGCCGCCATTGACTACCTGGACGAGGTCGGCATGGACGCCGTGGCCGCCCACGACGACTTTCTCACCCGCCACGCGCTCCAGGTGCTTCCCCAGATCCCCCACCTGGAGATCCAGGGTCCGCTCGAGCCCGAGGCCCGGGGCGGCGTCTTCAGTTTCACGCTGGCCGACATCCACGCCCACGACCTCGCCACCATCCTCGACCAGCACGGGGTGGCGGTGCGGGCCGGCCATCATTGCGCCAAGCCGCTCATGACGGTGCTGGGGGTTGCGGCGACAGCCCGCGCCTCGTTCTACGTCTACACCACCCCCGCCGACATCGATGCCCTGGCCGAGGCGCTGGGGGATGCCGCCCGCCTGTTCGGAGTCTCCTGATGGCCCTCGAAGACCTCTACCGGGACGTGATCCTCGACCATTATCGCAACCCCCGCCACCGCCACCCGCTCGAGCAACCCGACGCCACCGCCGAGGGCGTCAATCCCTTGTGCGGCGATGAGGTGAAGGTGGAGCTGACCTTCGACGGCGACCGTGTCAGCGACGTGGCGGTGACGGGCCAGGGGTGTTCGATCAGCCAGTCGTCAGCTTCGATGATGTCGGCCGCGATCGTCGGCAAGACCCGCACCGAGATCACCGAGCTGGCCGAACGTTTCCACCTCATGATGACGTCCGAAGACGAGACGGCGGCCGGGCTGGATCCCGAACGCCCGGGAGCGGCGCTGGGCGACCTGGAAGCGCTGCAGGGAGTCCGCAAGTATCCGGTGCGGATCAAATGCGCCAGCCTCCCCTGGACCACCCTGGAACAGGCGCTTGAGGCCGGCGCTACTCCTGGCGCTTCCGCCTAGAGGCAGCTACCTCGTGAAGGCCTCGTTCACGGCGCTGATCGAGGTTGCACCACTAGTCGTGGCACCACCGACCACATAAGTGATGCCGTCGATCGTCGCTCCTGCCGGACCATGACGGCCGGTCGGCATGGACGCCAAGGTGCCCCATGCGTTGGAAACAGGATCGAACTCATACACTGCAGCTATTGCCGATTCGGTGCCTGACTCCCCGCCAAATAGTTGGGCTTTCCCTTCGGCAGAGCCGATGACGAATGCACGACGGGGCGCTGGCATTCCGGCCCTGGCCTCCCACGAACCGTCCGGGTCGGTTAGGCGCCACACGGTATTCGTGGTCGGACCAGAGCCTCCCTGGCGATTGCGACCGCCGAAAACGTAGAGGTGGCCGGCAAGTATTGCCGCTCCCGCGTTGTCCCGTGGCCCCGGCAGCGCAGGACCCAAACTCCAGTTGTTCGTCACCGGATCGAAGACACGAACTGCGGCCTGCGAATTGCCTGATTGGTCAAGCCCCCCAATCAGCCAGATCCGACCATTCCAACTGACTCCTGCTGCACCGGTGATTGGAGTTGGGAGATCGGAAACGGCTCCGTCGTTCCAACTGTTCAACGCCGGATCGTACACGGCGGCGACTGGCGAATCCGCGACAAAGGCGTTGGAGGAGGCACCTCCGAAGGCGTACAACAACCCAGCATGGGCAACAACTGTGATGTCCTCTCGTCCGGGACCCGGGACACTGGATGCGAGAGTCCAGGAGGACGACATCGGATCGTAGCGGCTTACCGTCGTCACTCGATTTGTGGCGCTCGTCTTGCCTCCCACCACATATAGAGCACCATTCAGTCCGGCGGATCCCGCGTCGAGGGTCGCCGCGGGAAGGGGAGCGCTGTTGGACCACGTACCAGCACCCCCTCCTCCATCAGCAATCACTGGAGTCAGAATCACGAGACGGGCCGTGGTCGTCGTCCGTCCGCGGAACTCGCCCACTGCGATGCGGCCGTCTGCCAACTCGACAAGGGGGAGTGGTTGGTTCCATCCATATGGTGTGCCACCCAGGGTCACTGGCACACGATCGGGCCGACTCGGATTGGTGGGGTCCACTCGATAGATTCCCTGAGGACGGGGCGAGGATGTGCTGAGGGGCCCTGCGAATGCCGACAGCAATAGGTCACCCTGAAGGTCGCCCGCGTCACCACTGCCTTGGTATTGGATGATCCCATTGAACGAACGCGCCTCGTTCGCTTTGGCGTCGTTCATATTCATCAGCGCAGGTACGTACCGAGTGGGCGGGGAGACGGTTACGTCAAAGAGGCTGGTCTGGAATGCACCATCGAAGAACACGCATTCCCCGCGTGCCGGATTGGGGTGTCCCCGATAGGAGACGTTTTCCGGAGTCGGGTCTCCCGAAACTGCGATCCGATGGAACTTGTCCGCCTGGGCACCCGGATCGAACTGGGGATTCGCTGCGTAGTCCACTATCCCTTGGCAAGACGGCTTGTAGTCGATCGGGACAGTACCGGCAACACCCAAGGCATTGTCGGACCCGTAGATGAAACCGTCGGACCCGAACTCGAAGTCGAATAGGTTGCGAAGACCGGTGGCGACAAACTCGACGTCACAATCGACAGCCGGGCTTGTCTGAGCGGTTCCGGTTGAGTCGTTGACTGCCGTGGCGCAGTCCCCGTGCGAAGCGGCATTCCACCCGGAGGCGCGGTTCACGTCGGCTCTCAGAAGCGCTGCCGAGTAGTACTGCTCGGGACGAGTACCAAACTCGGTTGGCTCCGTGTTGGGGCCGCCGGCGCCCGTTTGACCACCCACGGCGATGTAAAGCCTTCCATCAGGACCAAACTTGAGTGAGTTGATTGCATGGTTGGCGATGGCACGCGGAAGTCCGGTGATCATGGGAGTCACTATTCGTGCTTCTGTCAGGTCTCGGACCCGCGTGACAGAAGATGAGTTGCGGAGACCCTCGGAGAAGTTCTCACCCGTCGAGATCGAATGTGAAATCCACACGGTGAGATTGTCAGCGGTTGACGTCGGATCGAACTCGAGCCCCAATGCCGTGTATATGCCCTCGGATGGAGTCGGTAGGACGTGGTAAGTGCTCTGGATCGACAACGACCCATCTCCGTTGACCAGGTAAGCCCTGATAGCCCCCATCGCATCCAGGACATAGAGACGACCGTCCGGGCCTTCCCTCAGGGCGGTCGGTTTGTAACCAATCGACGTTGGTGTGGCTTCGAAACCAACCTCACCCGCGGGAGGCGGTGGTGGAGGGGGTGGGGGCGGGGAAGATAGCTCCGATACGGAGAAATCGGCGAAGCGGAACTGGACAGGTTGTGGGCCGTTCCGATGACTCGCTGATATGCCCACAAACGAGTCAGTGCCGAGCGACGGATCGACCCCCGCTTGATCTTGCGTGAACAGGCGATTCGGCACCGTCAGTGGCGCCCCAACGGATTGCCATGAGCCGCCATCGATCCGAAAGCGACCCGCGACCGTGAGGGATCCGGCATCCGCCGTGAGCTCGAGATCGATCGAAGACGGGGAACCCGAAAGGGTCACATTCCGTGCGCCCGTTGTTGCATCTCCCTGCTCCACCAGCAACTGAACAGAAGGGCCCACGGCCCGGGAGAGGACAACCAACTTGGCATAGTCCGACTGGCCAAACCGATTGGTTCCGAACCATATCCCTGCCTGCTCGAAAGTACCCGAGGCCCCGACCGGGGGAGCAACGATCCCAACCGTGGCAGCGAATGACTGCCCCGGTTCCAGGCCGACACCGAGCGCATTGTCCTGGGTGTCGAGCGTGCCGATAGCAAGTCCCTCGGTGGTTGTCAGTATGAGCTCAGAAGATGCAACCGAGAGGTGCTCGGGGTGATAACCCGAGCCCGAACCGGTGGTCCAGACGTAGGGGAAACCTGTTGGAGTCCCAACGCCATCACACACACCGCCTTCTGGATCCTCGAAGTGGGTTGCGAACGGAAGGACCTCGATGGGTGAAGGCCCTTCGGTAACCGGCGGGTCCGTGGAACAGTTCTCACCCTGGGGCGGCGGGACCGTGGTGGTGGTCGTGGAAGTAGTGGTAGTCGTTGAAGACGTGCCCGGCGTGGTAGTCGATGTCGTAGTCGAGGTGGATGAGGTGGTAGAAGTTGTGGAAGTCGTGGAGGTGGAAGTCGTGCTGGGGTTGGTCGTGCTCGTTGAGGATGACGACGTAGTAGTGGGAGAGTTGGCAACCGTGAAGGTTGCAGACACGACCTCGAGACTCCCCGAACGCTGAATCTCGGCCGTCACGGAATGTTCGCCGTCGGCAAGAGCGGTCGAGTCGAGAGGTTTGGCTGCTCGCACCCCACCACCGGCAAGATCGAATGGCGACTTTCGATCGATGTTCGTAGGTGGCCCGGATCTGAACGGATCATCGATCCAGAAGGACACAGAGCGGATATCGGCTGAATCCGGAGCCGTGAAGATGTACACATCCCCGGACAGGATCGAGCCATCGAGAGGGACGGGAGACGTTCGACTCGGCGACGTTGACAGCATCAGAGCCGGACCCTCTGCGAGCGCCTCGTATGAGATCCCGAACGTGGCAATGAGCAAGAGCAGAGCCATTGCGCCCGCGAGTCTCCGATTTCCCAGCGTCCTCACCCAAGACCTCCCGTTATCGCGGAGACATTAGTGCCTAATCAGCGCCGGGCTCCTATGGACCTCCCGGTCTACCGGCCCATTCGAACCAGAACCAGGTAAGGAGGGAATGGTGGGAATATGAGCGAGCAATGAATCCTTCGTCGATGACCACCGAGTTCAGCGACCGCCGGATGCCCGTCATCTATCTCAGCCATGGGGCGCCACCGCTCGCCGATGACCCGGTGTGGACCCGCCAGCTGGCCGACTGGTCCGCCTCGATGCCCCGGCCGGCCTCGATTCTCATGGTCTCGGCCCACTGGGAAGCGGACCCCCTCACGGTGTCCGCCACCACCACCGTCCCCCTCTACTACGACTTCTGGGGCTTCCCCCAGCGCTACTACGAAGTCGAGTATCCCGCCCCGGGTGCTCCGGAACTGGCCGCACAGGTGACCCGCTTGCTCGGCGGTGTCGACCAGGTCCACCGGGATGAGACCAGGGGGCTGGACCACGGGGCCTATGTGCCGCTGATGGAGATGTATCCCGGGGCGGACGTCCCGGTGCTGCAGATCTCGATGCCCACCCTCGACCCGGTCACGCTCTTCGACATCGGGCGCCGCCTCGCCCCGCTGCGGGATCAGGGCGTACTGATCGTGGGCAGCGGGTTCGCCACCCACAACCTCCGGGAGATGGACTGGCACGGCGGGCCCCACGCCCCCGCCCCTACCTGGTCGGCCGAGTTCGACGACTGGTTGAGCCAGCAGATCGCCGCCGGCGAGATCGACACCCTCCTCGACTTCGAGCGCACCGCCCCCGCCGCCCGCACCGCCCATCCCCGCACCGAGCACTTCGCTCCCCTGTTCGTGAGCCTGGGCGCCACCCAGGAGGCGGGCGGGGCCGGAACCACTGCAGTGGAGGGATTCTGGTTCGGGCTCTCCAAGCGCTCCGTTCAGTTCGGCTGATCGGGAACGTCGAAGTCTTCGAGAACCTCTTCGAGTCGTTCTCCGACGGCATCCAGCCGCTGCCGGCAGAAGGCGAGCAACTCGGCCGCCCGCTCCACGTCGACGAGCAGGCGGTCGACGTCGACGTCGGGGGCGCGCAGGCGGGAATGGATTTCGCGTAGCTCTGCCAGCGCCGCCCGGTAGGTGAGGTCGTCACTCACCTCGATCCCCCCTCGTGACCCGAATCTCACCATCGAGGAACCGCACTGTGAGCCTGTCGCCCGGCCCCACGGCGGCGGCCGAGCGGATCGGCCGCCCACCTTCATCCGTGACCAGCGCGAATCCCCGGCGGAGTGTCGCCTCCACCCCCAGATCGGCAACCGCGGCCTCGGTCGACAACAGCCACTCCCGGCGGCGCTCGAGCGTGTCGCGTACCCCCCGGGACACTCCCCGCCGGATCTCGTCGATCACGGCGTGCTGGTGCTCCAGGGCCGCCCGGCTGGTTCCCACCAGGGCGGCAGCGTGCCGGAGGGAGCCGGCCTCGCGCCCACAGGCCGATCTCGCCTCCGAGGCGATGAGGCGGCGAGCCAGGTCGACCCGGCCGGCAAAGTCCCCGACCCGTGAGGTGAGCCACTCACCCACTGCCGTCGGCGTTTTCAGGGCCAGCGCGGCGGCTTCGTCGGCGACGGTGCGATCAATTTCGTGACCGATGCCGGTGATCACCGGAACAGGGGCGACTGCCACCGCCCGGCCCACCTCCTCGGTGTCGAAGGCGGCCAGGTCCAGCTTGGCCCCGCCACCTCGCACGAGGGCGATCACATCCACCCCCTCGGCGCCCAGGCGCTCCAAAGCCCGACTTACCTGAGCCGTGGCCGCCTCACCCTGCATGGCGGCGTGGGCGGTCAGGACCCGGAACCGGAATCCCGAGCGTCGCAGATGGTCGAGCAGGTCGGCGTGGGCGGCCGAACCCCGGCTGGTGACGAGTCCCACCCGCAGCGGCACCAGCGGAATGGCGAGCCGGCCGTTGGCGGCCAGAGAGCTGTCGGCCGCCATCTTGCGCAGAATCATCTTCCGGTCCAGTGCCAGCCGGCCCACCGTGAAGGCGGGGTCGACCTGGAGCAGCGACAGCCGCAGACCGGAACGACGAGCATCGACTCCCAGCGTGGCCCGCAGCCTTACCGCCACACCGTCGCGCAGGCGACCTACGCCGGCCGCCTCCAGGGCCCGGTCGACGTCGGCGGCGATGCGCCCCCGGGCGGCGACATCGACGACCCGGTCGTCGATCGTCTCGTCGGCGAGCCGGAAGAAGAGGGCGCCGCGACTGGTTCGGCGCAGGCCCGTGATCTCTCCCCGCACCCAGATGGGGCGAGGCGCTGCCGCCACGATTGCCTCGTCCACCAGGCGGTACAGCTCGGATACCGAGAGGGCGGGGGCGTCGCCGGCCGCGGTCACATCACCCCGCCCTCGGTCATCTTCTTGATGTCCAGGGCGGCGTCGAGGTCGGCCTCGTCCATCAACCCCTCTTCCAGGACGAGTTCCCGCACGGAGCGCCCGGTGGCCACCGCCTGCTTGGCGATGCGGGCCCCGGCGTCGTACCCGATGTGAGGATTCAGAGCGGTCACCACGATGGCATTCTTCTCGACCAGCTCGCGGGCCCGATCGGCGTTGGCTTCCAGACCCTCGACGCAGCGCTCCCGGAAGGTGTCGGCGGCGTTGGCCAGGAGCTCGATCGCCTGGAGGAGGTTGTGAGCCATCACCGGCATCATCACGTTGAGCTCGAAGTTGCCGTTGGCTCCCGACCATGCCACCGCGGTGTCGTTGCCCATCACCTGGGCCGCCACCTGCATCATCATCTCGGACATGACCGGGTTGACCTTCCCGGGCATGATCGACGAGCCCGGTTGCAGGGCGGGGATGCGGAGCTCGGAGATTCCCGAGGTCGGTCCCGAGCCCAGGAAGCGGATGTCGTTGGCGATCTTGAACAGGCCGCCCGCCAGCGTGCGGAGGGCGCCCGAAGCCATCACGACCGCGTCCTTGGCCGCCTGGGCCTCGAAGTGGTCGTCGGCCTCACGGAAGGGATGGCCGGTGCGCTCCGCCATCAGGGCAATGGTCTGGGGGGCGAAGCCCTCGGGGGCGTTGATCCCCGTCCCGACGGCGGTGCCGCCGAGGGCCAGCTCCTCCAGGCCCCCCAGCGTCGACTCGACCCGAGCCGCCCCCTTGGACACCTGGGTGGCGTAGCCCCCGAACTCCTGTCCAAGCGTGACGGGAGTCGCATCCATCAGGTGGGTACGGCCCGACTTGACCACATCGGCGAACTCACTTGCCTTGGCGTCGAGAGCACCGGCGAGACGTTCCAGAGCCGGCAAGAGGTCCTCGCGGATCGCCGCCACCGCGGCGACGTGGATGGCGGTCGGGATGACGTCGTTGGAGGACTGACCGAAATTGACGTGGTCGTTGGGATGGACCGGCCGCTCGCCCGCCTCGCCGCCCAGGATCTGGCTGGCCCGGTTGGCGATCACCTCGTTGGCATTGGTGTTGGTGGAGGTACCAGACCCGGTCTGGAAGATGTCGAGCACGAAGTGCCCGTCGAGGTCACCCTCCATCACCTCGTCGGCCGCCGCCCGAACCGCTCCGGCCTTGTCCTCGTCGAGGTTTCCCATCCGGGCCGAGACGGTGGCCGCCGATCCTTTGAGCAGGCCGAGGGCCCAGATGAAGCGGCGGGAGAAGCCGATCCCCGAGATCGGGAAGTTGTCCCTGGCGCGCTGGGTAGAGGCGCCATAGAGGGCGTCGGCCGGAACCCGGACCTCGCCCATCGAGTCCTTTTCGATCCGTTCAGTCATCTCGCTCCCGAGTCGCTACCTCCAGACGGTAGCCGCCGCCCGAGGGCGCTCAGCCGTCGCCGACGTAGTCGGCCAGAGGGCTGGATTGGCGTCCTTCGGAGTCGAAGTTCGACGGGTCGAGCCAACGCTCCATCCCTCGCCGCACTCGGGGCCACTCCGAGTCGATGATCGAGTACCAGGCCGTGTCGCGGTTGCGCCCCTTGTAGACCATGTGCTGGCGGAAGGTCCCCTCGTAAGTGAACCCGAGCCGCTCGGCCGCCCGGCGCGAGGCGGCGTTGAGGGCGTCGCACTTCCATTCGTAGCGTCGGTACCCGAGGCCGAAGGCCTCCCGGGCCATCAGGTACATCGCCTCGGTGGCGGCACGGGTACGGCGGAAGGCGGGACCGAAGGCAAGGTGTCCCACCTCGATGCTGCCCATGGCCGGGTCGATACGCAGGTACGACCCCCAGCCCTGCGGTACCCCGTCAACGTCGAAGGTGAAAAAGATCGGGTCTTCCGATCCCTCCCAGCTCTGGACCAGGCTTCGAATCTCGTCGGGTCCGGCGAAAGGGCCGTAGCTCATGTACGTCCAGGTGTCGGCGGTGTCGGCCGAGAAAACGTCCCACAGAGCCGGGACGGCCTCGATCGACATCTGCGACACCGTCACCCACTTCCCTTGCAGCGGTCCGGAGGCCGGTCTCTGCGCTGGCATCCATCCCGGGACTGGGCTTCCCACCGGCCCGCTCATTCCAGGATCCAGCTCTCGGACTCGAAGCGGCGCTCGATTCGCTCCCGCAGTCCGGAATCGCCGTCGACCCCTTCCGCCGCCACCAGCAACAGATCGACCAGACCGTGGTAATCGTCGATGCTGACCACCTCCGGCTTCGGAACCGCCTCGCCGTTTCCCTGCTCCACCTGGTCCAGGTTTCCCATGTTGTGGTAGTTGCCCAACGGAAGACACAGACCGGCGGCGGCGTAGCCGTAGGCGACGAAAGCGGTGGCCTCACACGATCCACCCGCCATCAGCTTGCGCTGATGACGGAGCCCATCGGCCCGGACCGCCCCGGTTATGAGGTTGGTGAGGGCGTGGTCGAAGACGCTGGAGGCGTCGCCGACGCGGATGATCGGTCCGCCCCCGATAGGGGAGTCGGCAAAGGACCGGCTGCATTCGATCGACAGCACCCGGGTGTCGGGAGCCAGCGTCCCGGAACGGGCGGCGGCGATCGCCCCTACGAACCCGACTTCCTCGGCCCGGGTGAGCAGGACCCCGAAGTGCCGCAGCCCCGGGCGGGCGCGGGCACGATCGAGAGCGGCGAGCGCCGCCGCCACCCCGGCCAGATCGTCGTGGGCAGGGGCGTGAATCTCCCCCTTTCCCTCGGCCCGGCCCTGGAATGCGAATCGGCCGATGTCCCCGGGAGCCAGCTCCCCCGCCCGGTCCAGTCGCACCACCCCGGAGCCGGACTCCGGGTCATACTCGACCAGCCGACCCCGATGGGCGCCGTCCCCGGAATCGAACAACTCCACCCGGGCCGACTCGAAATAAGGGGCGCGCACGCCCCCCCGGAATCCGACCTCGACCCGACGCCGGTCGACGGCCTCGACGATGAAGCCGGGATGATCGGTGTGAGCCGCCGCCACCACCGGGGACTTCGACTTGCGGCCCTTCTGGGTGATGACGAGGTTCCCGTGACGGTCGCCCCGGGCGGACAGGTCGGAGCGACGTCCCGCCCAGGATCGGGCCCAGTCCATCACCCGGCCCTCGTGTCCGGGAGCGGTGGGAAGCGAGGTCAGTTGCTCGAGCCAGCGACGTTCGGTGGTGCGATCGGCCATAGCTCGCGAGCTTCCCAGACCCGGCCCCTCCCAGCAAGACCCGACCCGGTTTCGCGACAGGATTGCCCGCCATAGCGCGCAATCCTGTCGCAAAGGGTCAGCGGTCGAAGGGAGTTTCGGTGAAGAACTCGGAGGCCGAGGGGATCGAGGGCTTCTCGGGGGTGGTCTCTTCGATGCCGAGGCGGCGCCGAACGGCGTCGTAGCCCTCCGTCTCCAGTTCCTGGGCGAGTTCGGGACCACCGGATTCGACGATCCGGCCCGCGATCATGACGTGAATCCGATCCGGGGACAGATACTTGAGGATGCGGGCGTAGTGGGTGATCATCAACACTGCCACCTCGGGACTGCGCATCCCCTCCACCGCCTCCGCCACCTGACGGACGGCGTCGATGTCGAGACCGGAATCGATCTCGTCGAGGACCACCAGTCGGGGAGCCAGCACCGCCATCTGGAAGATCTCCGATCGCTTCTTCTCCCCGCCCGACAGGTCGTCGTTGAGCGAGCGGTCGAGGAAATCCTCCATCCCGAACCGGGTGGCGGCCTCGGTGATTCGCGTCTCGACCGCCTCGGAGTCCAGACCCCGCTCCTCGGCCGCCTCGCGTACGAAGTCGCGCAGGTGGATTCCCGGGACCTCGGTTGGATACTGGAAAGCCTGGAGCAGACCCATTCGGCTGCGCTCGTCGACCTCCCGCCCGAGCAACTCCTCTCCGGCCAGACGGGCCGAGCCCTCCACCTCATAGGCAGAGTGGCCGGTGAGCACATGGCTCAGAGTCGACTTCCCGGATCCGTTGGGCCCCATGATCACGTGGATCTCTCCGAACGGGACCTCGAGGTCCACCCCCCGGAGGATGGGCGTGTCGGCGACGGAGGCCGACAGATTGTCTACGTCTAGCGCCAGTGTCATGTTCCTTCTCCCTCGCCTATCCGGAGATAGACGATGCCATCTTCGACCTTCACGTCATAGACCGGGACCGGTGTGGTGGCCGGGAGCGCCTGGGGCTCTCCGGTCTCGAGATCGAAGGCGCTCCCGTGACGGGGGCACTCGACCTCCTTGTCGTACACATCTCCCTCGGCGAGCGAGGCCTCGGCATGGCTGCAACGATCGCCGAGGGCATACACGTCCGACCCGATCCGAAACAGGGCGATCCGGTCCTCGCCCACATCCACCCGCAGGCCACTCCCCTGGGGGACCCGCCTGGCCTCGACCACGCGAATCCAGCTCACGTGATACGACCCTCCTCCTGCGCCTCGACGAAGCGCCGGAAGACGGCCTGCTGAAGGGGCTCGGCTACCACGTCGACGGGCAGGCGATCGATCACCTCGGTGAAGAACCCCCGTACCAGCATCCGCTCGGCCCGGGTGCGGGAGATGCCCCGACTCTGGAGGTAGTAGAGATGCTCCTCCTCCAGCGGCCCCACCGAGGAACCGTGGCCACAGACGACGTCGTTGCACAGGATCTCGAGATTGGGCACCGAGTGGGCCTTGGCATTCTCCGACAGCACCAGATTGCGGTTGGTCTCGAAAGCGGAAGAGCGGATGGCGTCCTTCTCGATTCGCAGCAGCCCGGTGAAGATCGACTGGGCATCGTCCTCGACCGCTCCCTTGAGGAACACATCCGAAGAGGTGTTGCGGCCTATGTGGTTGATCACCATCCGGTAGTCGAGCGTCTGTTCACGCTCACCGAAGTAGAGGCCCACCACCTCGGTGGAGGACCCCACCCCCTCGAGTTCGACCTCGAGATCGAGACGCGCCAGCCGTCCCCCCAGACCTACCTCTCCGAGGCGTCCGGTGGCGTCCCGACCGAGACGCAGCCGTTGGTGTGTGATCCCGACGGTGGCGTCCCCCCATCCCTGCACGGAGAGAAAGCGAAGCCGACCCCCGTCGCCCGCTTCCAGCGTGATGCCGGGAACGGCGACATTCTCGATCCCATCGGGGCTGCGATAGACGAGGACTACCGGCAGTTCGGATTCTGCGCCGGCCACGATCTCGACGTGGGGGAAGGACACGGTGCCGGGAATGGTGGCCTGGATGTCGATCACAAGCGGCCGATCGACCACCGACCGGCGGGCACTTTCCACCCGGACCCCGTCGCGGGCAAAGGCAACATGGGCAGCGGCGAACTTGTCCCGATCGACGGCGGCAGCCGGCGCCAACGAGTCGAGTTCGCCCAGGCGCCGCACCGATACGTTCTCGTCGGTGACGGTGACCTCCACCACCGCCCCATCCAGGATCGTGATCCGACCGCTCGACTCCCCGCCGGCGGTGGTCAGGAAAGGTCCGGGGGCGATGGCCTCGCCCGGGTCGGTGGCGGGGACGAGGCCGTCGAGGTCGAAGCCCAGGTCCACATAGCGCCAGGTCTCCTCCGCCCCGCTGGGCAGCACCTGGGCCTCGAACGCGGCGTAGGCGTTGGACATCTGTTCCGCTCGCCAGGCGGGCTGGCCCTGAGCAATCTGGTCTTGGGTCGTGCGATCGAACGCGCTCACGTACACATCTCCGGGGGACGAAAGTCGGTACCCCCGATGGTATGGGCCAGGGCCACCAAGCCGAAAACGTGCCTGGCGGCACGGGCGTAGGTGGTAGGTGTTAGGTCTCCGTCCCCGGAGCGGAGCGAGGCGGAACTCGGAGGTCGGAAGTGCTTTTCGCGACAGAATTGCGCGCCATGGCGCGCAATCTGTCGCGAAAAGCCTCTGGGGTCCCCACCACCTCGAAGCCTCCGGCGAAAGCCCGCAAAGACGGGCCGGCGGATGGCCCCGACCACCCAGACGGCCGGACGACCAGCCGCGGGGGGTTACAGGGGGGTCGTCCCCCCTTGAATCGACACCGCGTGGGGTTACAGAGGGGACGTCCCCCCTTGAATCGCCACCGCTGGGGGTTACAGGGGGGTCGTCCCCCCTTGAATCAATACAGCCCGTTGCCAGATATCGTCGAACATGGCCCGGGTCAGTTTGCCGGTGAAGGTGTTTTGCTGGCTGGGGTGATAGGTGCCCAGCAACACCGGACCTCCCGGGATCGAGATCTCGGCCCCGTGACCGAAGCGAGGACGGGGGCGGGGCACCTCCCATCCCCAGCCGGGCCCAGCACGCAACACCCGGTTCCAGGCGAGGCCCCCGAGGGCAACCACCACCCGGGAGGCCACCGCCGCCATCTCGGGCACCAGCCAGGTGTCGACGCAGGTGGTCACCTCTTCGGGCGTGGGGCGATTGTCGGGTGGGGCACAATGGCAGACGGCGGTGATACGACAGCCGATCAGTTCCAGGTCGGGATCCTCGTGGTCGGGCGAGGTCGCCAGGCCTACCCGGTGCAGCGCCCGGTAGAGCCACTCGCCGGAGCGGTCGCCGGTGAACATGCGGCCGGTCCGGTTGGCACCGTGGGCGGCCGGGGCAAGACCCACGATCAGGATCGGAGCATCGATCGGCCCGAAGGAGGGAACCGGACGTCCCCAGTAGGGCTGATCGGCGAACGCCACTCGGCGCTCGGTGGTCGCCTTACGCTCTCGCCACTCCACCAGGCGCGGGCATAGACGGCAGTCGACCAGCCCCGCATGAACCCTCACTCCTCCTCCAGGGCCTCCGTCGTCACCTCCGAGGTGACGTTCCACAGCATCCACCCCATGCCCCTCTCCTCCGCCTCTTCGATCTGGGCTCTCACCTGGGTGGCGTCGTAGGCGAAATCCTGCAACCAGGGTCGGACCACCAGCGAGCGGGACAGCCGTCGCATGGCGTCATCCAGGGCCCGCCCCACCACCACCTCCGGCCGCTCACTGGGCTGGTCGAGACCGTACCAACCCGGGTCGTAGTGGCTCGGGTAGACCATGGGAGAGGCGACATCGGCCACGGAGGTGACGTCCTCCCAGTTCTGGCCGATCCCGCCGTCGTCCTCGGCGGTGGTGACGAACCCGAAGACGTCTACCGCCACCGCACAACCGAGGGGATGCAGCGTGTCAACCGCCTCCCGCAGGAACGAACGGATCGTCTCGGCCCGGATGTCGATCGTGACGCCGGCGTCGAAGCTGACCGTCTCCGGCCGCTGATCGGGGAAACGGACATAGTCGAACTGCAGTTCGTCGACTCCGATGGAGCATGCCTCCGCCGCCAATTCGAGAGCGTAGGCACGGGCATCGGGGTCGGTGGGGTCGAGAAAATACTGGCCACGGGACAGGTACGGCTCGCCGGTCGCCGAGTCGACCACGGCCATCTCGGGGTGGGCCTGGGCGGCGATCGGGTCCTGGAAGGTGACCAGCCGGCCGATCACATACAGATCCCGCCGGCTCGCCTCGGCCACCACCTCGGCCAGGTCATACATTGCCTCGCCGGCACCGATCTCGGCGACCAGCGGATGCTCGGACCGATAGAGCACCGCCCCGGATTCGTTCTTGAGATCGACCATCAGGGCGTTCAGCTCCGTTTCCTCGGCCATATCGAGGAACTCGTCGAGTCGCTCCTCGACGGCCTCGCCCGTGATGTGCACGGCCTTGACGATTAGAGGGTCGATCGTCACCTCCTGTTCGCCGGGGCCGCCGTTCCAGTCGAAGCTGACCTGCTCCCATCCGGGACGCTCGACCACAACCGGACCCTCCTCGGCACCCCTCACCTTGAACCGGCCCTCCTCGTCGGAGTGGCCGGTGCGTCGTCCTGCGCGCACGACGGCGCTTTCGATGCCGTCGCCGTCGGAGGACACGACCCGTCCCCGCAGCACCCGGGCCTTGAGTACGGCATCGAACGTGCCCCGGTCGGGCGGCGCAATCGTGAACGTGGCCGACACGTGTCCGGGGGCAGAAATCTCGATCAGCTCCCCCGCCGGGTCGACCTCGAGCAACCCGTCATCGCCGGTCAGCCCGAGCTGGCGCCCCTCGGCGGCCACCGCCGCGTTGACAACTGGGGCGCCGACGTCATCGACGACGCGCAGCATGAACGGCTCGGGATCGTCGATCAGGCTCCACCCGGCCCAAACCAACCAGCCGAGCGTGATGATCACGAGGAGACGGAACTGAGTGCGGCGTGCCACGGGGAAGCCACCAGCGTACCCAGTGCCCGCCTTTCAACCCCAAGATGGGAGGAAAACCCGTTGTCAGGTGGACGATGTTCTGATACTTTCGCCCTTGTAGCCCTGAGGTGAGGTTCAGGTGGCAGCGACGAAACGCAGACGTTCTGCTACTGCCGACACGGTCGGCCTCTACCTCGACGACGTGGCCGACCACCACCTGCTCACAGCCGAGGACGAGATAGAACTCGCCCGGGCGATCGAGGCGGGTCGTAAGGCCGGATCCCAGCTCGACCAGGAAGGCCTCTCCGACGCCGAACGGGAGCGCCTCGAGGAGGCAGTCGAGGCGGGCGAAGAGGCTCGTGCCATCTTCATCAGTTCCAACCTCCGTCTGGTCATCTCGATCGCCAAGCGCTACACCGGCCGAGGTCTCGATCTCCTCGACCTGATCCAGGAGGGCAACCTGGGACTGATCCGGGCGGTGGAGAAGTTCGATTGGCGCAAGGGCTTCAAGTTCTCCACGTACGCCACCTGGTGGATCCGCCAGGCGATCACACGTGGTATCGGCAATGCCGGGCGTACGATCCGGCTTCCGGTCCACCTGATCGACGTGGTGCGCACGGTCTCCGACACCCGCCAGGTCCTCCACGACCGGCTCCAGCGCGCCCCGACCGTCGACGAGCTCGCCGAGGCCTCGGGGGTCGACCGCGAGCGGGTGCTGCTCGCTATCGAGGCGCCGGGTGACACCGTGTCCCTCGACCGACCCGTGGGCAGCGAAGGAGACGCCGAACTCCAGGACTTCCTCGGCGACGACAGCGGCGACCCCTTCTCCCGGGCCGTCGAGTCCCTCACTCAGGAAAAGCTGATGGCCGCACTGGACCTTCTCGACGACGACGAGAAGCAGGTGCTGTGGCTCCGTTTCGGTCTCGACGGCTCCGAGCCATGGACCCTGACCGATGTCGGCCGGGTCATGCACACCACCCGGGAACGCGTGCGCCAGATCGAAGGCCGGGCGCTGGCCAAGCTGCGCCACCCTTCTTTCCAGGCCGGGCTCGCCACCGTGGTTCTCTGAAGGGTCTCTGGCCGTCGTCCCCATCCCGGATATGCTGACGCCATGTTCTCCGACCCAAGCTTTTCCGCCCTCGCCATCATCGCCGTCGTCGGTGCCGTGGTCGGCCTAGCGGGAGGAGTGTTCGCCGGGGCCAAGCAATTGATCGGCACCATGCTCATGGGTGTGATCGGCGCCGTCTCCGCCGCCGCCATCGCCCGGATCGCCGGGGCCCCGCCCATCTACTCGGCCGGCAACGACTTCTCCTATGTCTACGGGGCGGCGGGAGGTCTGCTTCTCGCCTACGTCGTCGGTCGCAGCGACCGACGCTGATCCGGTCGTGGATCGCGACCTGATCGTCCGTGACTGGCTCCCTCGCTACACGGGGATGCCCCTCGAGGCTTTCGGCGAATACATCCTCCTGACCAACTACCGGTCCTACCTCGAAGGATTCGCAGCCCGGTTCGGGACCACGATCCGGGGCCAGGATCGGCCGATGCAGGCGGCCACCAACCACGACGGGCTCACGATGATCAACTTCGGCATCGGCACCGCCAACGCCGCCACGATCATGGATCTCCTGGTGGCGGTGGAGCCGAAGGGCGTCCTGTTCCTGGGCAAGTGCGGGGGCCTCAAGACCTCGACCGAGATCGGCCACTTCGTCCTCCCCATCGCCGCCATCCGCGGCGAGGGCACCTCCGACGACTACTTCCCGCCCCAGGTCCCCGCCCTGCCCTCGTTCAAGATCCACAAGTTCGTCTCCGAGAAGATCGTGGAGCGCGGCCTGGAATACCGCACCGGTGTGGTGTACACCACCAACCGCAGGGTATGGGAGCACGACGAGGCGTTCCTGACCAAGTTGAAGACCCTGACCGCCCTCGCCATCGACATGGAAACCGCCACGATCTTCATCGTCGGCCACGCCAACCAGATCCCGCGTGGTGCCCTCCTCCTGGTGTCGGATCTCCCCTACACCCCCGAAGGCGTCAAGACCGAGGAAAGCGACACCGTCGTCACCCGCGATTGGGCCGACGTCCACCTCGACCTCGGCATCGAGGCCATGACCGACATCGCCGTCCACGGCGAACCGATCAAGCACTTCACGTTTTGAGTCGGAAGTCGGAAGTCGGAAGTCAGAAGTGTCCAACGAGGCGGAAGCCCGGGCCGACCGGCGCCTGTTCGGCGCATGCCCGACATCCGTCAGGACGGACGAGCCGCGCCGAAGTCGGCCCGCATCATCACAGTCGGGCGACCGGCGTCTGTTCGAGGCTCCGTCTCGAACAATCCACGGACGCGCAGACTACGGGGTCAGGTCCACGCGGGCGGGCCTCGAAGTCGCCCGACCATCTTCACAGTGTCGTCCCCCCTTGATAATCACAAATGCTTGGCGGCTTCTCTGCGGCTGAGGGGGGATAGGTTGTCGCCGTGGACGGCGAGGAAGGCGCGGACCTCGTCGGGGTCGGTCTTGGCATACTCGCGCAGGGCCCAGCCGATCGCTTTGCGGATGAAGAACTCGTCCTCGTGGGCGCAGCGCAGGCAGAAGTCGAACAGCATCGCCTCGTCGGTGTCGGCGCCGTGACGTAGCTGACACAGAAGGGACGTCCGCCGGAGCCACATCTCCGGGCTGTCGATCCACTCCTCCAGTACCGGCCGCATCTCCCGACGGTGATCCAGCACCATTTTCCCCACCAGGTGGGCGGCGATCTCATCGACGAAGTCCCACCAGGCCCCCTCGACGATCATCCGCCGGTACAGGTCGAGGCTCGGCATCTCGATGTGTCTTCCGAAATGGCGGGCGTAACCGACGGCGAGGTACTTCTCCTCGCGGTAATCGCCCGACCAGAGCGCCGCCACCTTGCGCCGGTAATCGTCACCGTCCGCCGGCGGGAATGCCACCACCAGATCGCGCAGGACCCTCGTCCTCCCCGCCTTCTGCACACCGTAGAAGGGGATCTCGCTCTTCATGTAGGCAGCCATCGGCCCGGCCTTGTCGGGATCGGCGACTGCGGCGAGACGGCGCCCCGCCTCCTCGGCCAGCTGGCTCACGTCAGACAGGTCAGGATCCAGGCACGGGTGTCGGCAGGATCGATGACGTCGTCGATCTCGAAGTGGGTGGCTACGTTGATCCCCCGCCCCACCTCCAGCATCTCGGCCACCCGCCGCTCGACCTCGGCCTCCTGGGCATCCGGATCCTCGAACGCCTCCAGTTCTCGCTTGAAGCCGAGCCGCACGGCGCCCTCGAGGCCCATCGGCCCCAGCTCGGACGTCGGCCAGCCCACCACGAACCGCCCCTCGTGGAAACCTCCCCCCGCCATCGCCATGGCGCCGAGTCCATAGGCGCGCCGCACCACCACCGCCCCGACGGGAACCTCGAGACCGGCCACGGTCCGAAACAGGCTTCCGGCCGATCGCACCAGACCCTCGGCCTCGGCCTCGGGGCCGACCATGAATCCGGGGGTGTCCACGAGCGACAGCACCGGGATCCGCCAACGCTCGCACAACCGAAGGTGCCGCTCCAACGAGACGGCGGCATGGTGATCGATGGCGCCGGCTAGATGTCCGGGGTCGTTGGCGATGATCCCCACCGGGTACCCCTCGACCCGGCCGAAACCCGTGATGGCAGCGGGAGCGAAGGCGGCACGCAGCTCGAGGAACGAGTCGGAGTCGACCACCGAGGCGATCACCCGGCGCATGTCGAACAGGCGCCGCCGGTTCTCGGGGACAACCTGACGGGCCTTGTCAACTTCCGGCGCCGTGCCGGGCCGACCGGGACCGCGAACCAGGCCCAGGAGCCGACGGACTACCTCCACCGCGGACGGATCGTCGTCGACCACCACATCGATCACCCCGTTGGCGGCCTGGGTGGCGGCGGGTCCCACCTCACCAGGGGCGAAAGTGCCCAGGCCCCCACCCTCGATCATCGCCGGCCCGCCCATGCCCAGGTTGGAATCGGAGGTGGCGACGATCACATCGCACTGACCGAGCAGGGCGGCGTTGCCGGCAAAGCAGTAGCCGGTGGTCACGCCGATGGTGGGGGCGGTGATCTGGCCGAAGAGCCGGAAGGCGCGGACCTCCAACATCGACACACCCGGCCAGTCCACATCTCCGGGCCGGCCGCCACCGCCTTCGGCAAACAGGACCGTGGGGAGATCCATCTCGGCGGCCAGCGCAAAGATGCGATCCTTCTTGCGGTGATTCTGAAATCCCTGGGTTCCGGCCAGGACCGTGTAGTCGTAGCCAATCAGGGCCAATCGGTCGTCGGTCGATCCGGCGTGCGCCGGAACTCTCCCGATTCCCGCCACCATCCCCTCGGCCGGGGTGGCTCGCATCAGGTCGTCCAGATCGCGCCGGGACCGTTGCGCCGCGATGGCGAGAGGCCCGTACTCCACGAAGTCGGTGCACAGATCCGCGATGTTCTCGCGGATCGTCCGGTGACCACGGCGGCGCCGGGATTCGACTGCGGTCGGTCGAGCCTCGTCCCGGCCAAGGCCATGTCGCCGGCGTACCTGGTCGAGAAGCTCGCCTCCCGGCTCGACGTCTCCCTCCTCTCCGTCGCCGGGGGCGGCCGACGGATCGAGGGCCACCAGGACCTGACCCGGCTCGACGGTGTCGCCGACCTCGACATGGAGACGCCTGACCGAACCGGAACTGGGGGCGAGCACCGGATGCTCCATCTTCATCACCTCCAGCAGGGCAAGGATGTCTCCCTCGACCACGAGCTGTCCGGCCACCACGGGCAGATCCGCCACCCGGGCCGCCACCGGCGCCACCAGTTCCATCGCCGGCATGGTACGCCGCCGACCTTCGGGAACGCTCCGTCCTAGGGTGGAACCTCTAAGCAGAAAAGGAACCAGACGATGAAGGTCGCCTACGTATTCACCAACCCCCGGGCCGCTTCGTACAAGCTCGGACAGATGATCCTCCCCCAGCTCGAGGCCGGTACGCACGGGGTCGAGGTGGTCGGAATGTTCTTCTTCGACGACAACGCCTACGTGCTCCGCAAGGGTGACCAGCTGGGCGAGCGGCTGGCCAAGGTAGCGGCCGAAACCGGCATGCTGCTCATGATGTGCGACATGTGCGCCCTCGAGCGCCATCTGGCCGAGGGCTCACCGCGCTGGTGTGACCCGGCCACCGGACAGGGCCGGACCGAACCAGAGGAGTGCACTCCCATCGACACCGTCGAGGGCACCCAGGTGGGATGTTTCCCCGATCTCTACGGAGCCCTCGCCGGCAACCCCCCGGACCACGTGATTTCGCTGTGATGGCCCAAAGGGGGGACGACCCCCCTGTAACCCCCCGCCACGGTCATGCCTCAAGGGGGGACGACCCCCCTGTAACCCCCCGCCGCGGCACGTGAGAGCTTGAAAAACGAGTCAGGGCGATCCGCGGAAGCGCCACTCGTGGGAGTCCGTCTATCGCGGGAGGCCCCGGATTGTTTTGGCTTCCGACTTCCGACTTGACTATCCGATGGCGCCGGCTTCGGCCATGTTGAGCTCGATCAGGCGGTTCATCTCGACCGCGTACTCCATGGGGAGTTCCTTGACGATCGGCTCGATGAAGCCGGCCACGATCATCGAGGTGGCCTGGTCCTCGGTGAGGCCCCGGCTCATCAGATAGAACAACTGCTCCTCGCCCACCTTGGACACGGTGGCCTCGTGGCCGATCTCGGCGTCGTTCTCCTCGATCTCCATGTACGGGTAGGTGTCGGAGCGAGAGTCCTCGTCGAGGATGAGGGCGTCACAGCGGACGAAGCTCTTCGAGTTCTCGGCTCCCGGCTCGACCCGGACCAGGCCCCGATAGCCGGCCCGTCCCCCGCCTTTCGAGATCGACTTGGAGACGATGGTCGAGGTGGTGTTGGGGGCGGCATGAACCATCTTGGCCCCGGCATCCTGGTGCTGGCCCTCGCCGGCGAAGGCGATCGAAAGCACCTCGCCGTGGGCGCCCGGCTCCATCAGGTAGACCGCCGGGTACTTCATGGTCAGGCGCGAACCGAGGTTGCCGTCGACCCACTCCATGGTGGCGTTGCGGTAGGCGGCGGCCCGCTTGGTGACCAGGTTGAAGACGTTGTTCGACCAGTTCTGGATGGTCGTGTAACGGCAACGGCCCCCGGCCTTGACGACGATCTCGACGACGGCCGAGTGGAGGGAGTCGGTGGTATAGACCGGAGCCGAGCAGCCCTCGACGTAATGGCAGTAGGCGTCCTCGTCGACGATGATCAGGGTTCGCTCGAACTGACCCATATTCTCGGCGTTGATCCGGAAATACGCCTGCAGCGGCTGGTCGACGTGGACGCCGGGGGGCACGTAGATGAACGAGCCACCCGACCACACGGCCGAGTTGAGAGCGGCGAACTTGTTGTCGTTGGGCGGGATGATGGTCCCGAAGTACTCCTTGACGAGATCGGGATGCTCGCGCAGGGCGCTGTCCATGTCCATGAACAGCACTCCCAGCTCTTCGAGATCCTCCCGGTTGCGGTGGTAGACCACCTCCGACTCGTACTGGGCGGTGACTCCCGCCAGGTACTTGCGCTCCGCCTCGGGGATGCCCAACTTCTCGTAGGTCTGCTTGATGGACTCGGGAACCATGTCCCAGTCCTTCTGCTGGGTCCCGGCCGGCTTCACGTAGTAGTAGATGTCGTCGAAGTCGATGGTGTCGAGGGCACCGCCGCCGCCCCATTGCGGGATCGGCTTGCGCAGGAAACGCTGGTACGCCTTGAGCCGAAAGTCGAGCATCCACTGGGGCTCGCCCTTCATCTCCGACATCTGGCGGATGATCTCCTCGTTCAGCCCCTTCTGGGGCTTGAAGACGTAGTCCTCCTCGGAGTCATGCCATCCGAGCTGGTATGCACCTAGATCAATATCGACTGTGGACATTCGCGATCACCTCGTAGCCAGAAAGCTGACGGGATTAACACCATCCCGATAGTGGAATCTTAACCGATCCCGCTCCACTGTCCCAAGGGGTCGGACCGGTCAGGTGCCGGCCGTGACCATTTCCACCGCGGCAACCTTGCGCACCGGCCGGGATGCTCGCAGCACCCAGAAGCGCTCGCCGTGACGCGACCAATCGGCCAGTAGCTCGGCGGCCAGAGGCGAGTCGGTCAGATCCCGGTGCCATTCCAGGATCTGGCGCAACTGCATATCCTCGCTCTCGACCAGGCGCCGCATCGCCGGCGACGTGTCGGCCACGTAGCGGTTGAGCCGGGCGTGGGGGTCCCAGACATAGGCGATGCCTCCGGTCATGCCGGCGGCGAAATTGCGGCCCACCGGGCCCAGCACCACCGCCAGGCCTCCGGTCATGTATTCGCAGCCGTGATCCGAGCAACCTTCGACCACGGCGGTGGCACCCGAGTTGCGGACGGCGAACCGCTGGCCCACCGACCCGGCCAGATAGGCCTCGCCGCCGGTGGCGCCGTAGAGGACGGCGTTGCCGCCGGCGTGGGGAACGTGGTCATCCACCCGACGCGGCGCCAC
Source organism: Acidimicrobiia bacterium (assembly GCA_035461175.1). Classification (GTDB taxonomy): domain Bacteria; phylum Actinomycetota; class Acidimicrobiia; order Spongiisociales; family ZC4RG35; genus DATHVR01. The sequence goes on from DATHVR010000061.1 coordinate 24,450, forward strand.
CACGATCCGGCCGCCTCCCATCCCCTTGCCGACGTAGTCGTTGGCAGTCCCCCGCAGAGACAGGTCGATCCCGGGCGCCAACCAGGCCCCCAGGCTCTGGCCCGCCGTTCCGGCCAGGCGGACCGTGATCGTCCCCTCGGGCAGGCCCAGGCTGCCGTGACGGTCCGTGATGAGCCCGGAGATGCCGGCGCCGATGGTGCGATCCACATTCGAGATCGGGAACGAGAGTTCGACCGGCCGGGCCGCTTCGATCGCCTCACGAGTGTCTTCCACCAGGCGGTGGGAAAGTCGGGAGATGACGGGCTTGCGGAATCCGGGGTGATGGAGGCGTCCCTCGGCCCGGACCAGGTGTGCCGCCAGACCAATCGCAATCGGATGGTCGGAGGGCTCGAGCAGGTCGGCTCGCCCGATCACCTCGCCCAGGGTGCGGGCGCCGAGGGCGGCCAGGTGATGCCGGACCTCCTCGGCCAGCATCCCGAACATGGCCACGACCTGGTCGGCGGCGCCGGTGAACTTCGCCCGCAGGTCTTCCCGCTGGGTGGCGATCCCCACCGGGCACGTGTTCAAGTGGCACTGACGGACCATCTTGCACCCGAGGGCGAGCAGGGGAAGCGTGCCGAACCCGAACCGCTCGGCCCCGAGCAGGGCGGCGATGACCACATCCCGGCCCGTCCGCAAACCGCCATCGGTTTCAAGGGCGACCGAAGAGCGGAGGCCGTTGGCAACCAGAACCTGATGTGCCTCGGCCAGCCCCAACTCCCACGGGGAGCCGGCATGCTTGATCGACTCCAGCGGCGAGGCGCCGGTCCCGCCGTCGGCTCCCGAGATGAGGATGGCGTCGGCCAGCGCCTTGGCCACCCCCACCGCCACCGTCCCGACTCCGGGCTCGGAGACGAGTTTGACGGACACCCGGGCGGTAGGCTTGAAGGCCTTGAGGCCGTAGATGAGCTGGGCCAGATCTTCGATCGAATAGATGTCGTGGTGGGGCGGAGGCGAGATCAGCCCCACCCCGGGCTCCGTGTACCGGAGACGGGCGATCTCCTCGGACACCTTGTGCCCGGGCAACTGACCCCCCTCACCCGGCTTGGAGCCCTGGGCCATCTTGATCTGCAGTTCCTCGGCCGAGGCGAGGTAGGCGGGTGTGACCCCGAACCGTCCGGATGCGACCTGCTTGATGGCCGAGTTGAGCGAGGTGCCGAACCGGGCCGGGTTCTCGCCCCCTTCCCCCGAGTTGGAGAGAGCGCCGATCTGGTTCATGGCGGCGGCGAGAGCCTCGTGGGTCTCGGTCGAAAGGGCCCCCAGGCTCATCGCCGAGGTGACGAAACGGCGCATGATCCGCTCGACCGGCTCGACCTCGGACAGGGGCACCGGCCGCCGAGAGGCGAACCGGAACAGGTCGCGCAACTGGGTGGGAGGACGGTCCTCGATCTTGGCCACGTACGTGTCCCAGTCCTCCTGCGCGCCCGAGCGGACCGCCCGCTGCAGCGCCAGCACCATCCCGGGGCTGGTGACATGATGCGGCCCGCCCCGCCGCTGCTTGAAGAAGCCGCCCGGGTACTCCTCACCCTCGCGGTAGTCGGCGTGGAGGGACAGCACCCGCTCGGCTAGATCCTCCAGTCCCAGGCCGCCGGTGCGCCGAGGAGCGTTGCGGAAAGCGAGGTCGGCCACCTCCGGCTCCAGACCCACCACCTCGAACAGTTCCGACCCCCGATACGCCGAGACGGTGCAGATCCCCATCTTCGACATCACCTTGAGGAGCCCGGATTGGAGGGCGGAGCGGTAGTTCTCCTGGGCCACCACCGGGTCGACGTGGACGATGCCCTCCTCGGCCAGCGCCCGCACCTGGTCGATGGCCAGGTAGGGGTTGACGGCCGAGGCGCCGGAGGCGATCAGCATGGCCAGGTCGTGGGAATCGCGCGGCTCGCCCGACACCACCACGATCGAAGCCTGCATGCGGATGCCCGCCTCGATCAGGCGGTGGTGCACCGCCCCCACCGTGATCGTCATCGGGATCGGGGCCTGCTCGGCGTCGAGCTCCCGGTCCGACAGAACCACCACGGTGGCGCCGGCCCGTACCGCCGCCTCGGCCTCGTCGCAGATGGCGGCGATCGCCGGAGCCATTCCCCCCCGCCCCTCCGCCGCCGGCCACAGTGCCGGGATCCAGTGCGAGAAAAAGCCGGGATCGCCCGAGAAGACGATGGCCTGCAGCTCGGCGTCGGAGAGGATGGGCGAGGAGAGCTCGATCAGATGGGCATCGCTGGCGACCTCGTCGAGGAGAGAACCCCGATGCCCCAGATAGGTGCGCAGGGACATGACCAGCTGCTCACGGATCGGATCCATGGGTGGGTTGGTGACCTGGGCGAAGAGCTGGTGGCAATAGTGCGACGATCGGCGGGGGTGCTCGGACATCGCCGCCAGGGAAGTGTCGCAGCCCATCGATCCCACCGGTGTCTTCCCCTCCGCCATCTCGGCCAGGATCAGCCGTCGCTCCTCGGCCGTGTAGCCAAAGGTTCGACACAGGGCGGGGGCATCGAAACGGTCGTCGGCCAGGTCGTCGAACGGCTGCTGCACGTAGAGCGTCTCGGTCGAGATCCACTCCTCGTAGGGAGCCCGGTCGGCCAGCTCGGCCCGGATCTCGTCTCCGAACCGGATTCGACCGGTGCGCCTCTCGAACACGAGCATCTCGCCCGGGCCGAGCTGGCCGGTCCGCTCGGCCCGGCTCTCCTCTTCCGGACACACCCCGGCCTCGGAGGCGACCAGGACTACATCGGGTGATATCGCCCAGCGGGCCGGGCGGAGGCCGTTGCGGTCGAGCCCCGCCAGCAGGTCGATCCCGTCCGTCACGGCGATGGCAGCCGGCCCGTCCCAGGGCTCGGTGAGAAAGGCCTGGTACTCGTGGAAGGCACGCAACTCCGGGCTGAGGTCGACGACGTTCTCCCAGGCGGCCGGGATCAGGATCTCTTTGACGTGGGCCAGGTCGCGCCCGCTCCGCAGCAGCAACTCGAACATGTTGTCGAGACTGCCCGAGTCGGACTGCCCGGGCTGGAGGAAGGGGCGAATGTCGCCGATCCGATCCCCCCACACGGTGGGCTTGCGGTTGGGGAGCATGGCGGCGTTCTCACGGGCCAGGGTCCAGGACCGGTTCGACGCCACCGTGTTGATCTCGCCGTTGTGAGCCAGCGAGCGGAAGGGCTGGGCGATGTGCCAGGTGGGAAAGGTGTTGGTGGAGTAACGCTGGTGGAAGATTGCGAATGACGTCTCGTAATCGGGATCGGCCAGGTCCCAGTAGAAGGCGGCGATGTCGACCGCCGCGAACAGTCCCTTGTAGACCACAGTGCGGCCGGAGGCGGAGGCGACCGAGAACTCGCTGCTGATCTCCTCACGTTCCAGCCGCTTGCGGCTCAGGAAGAGCACCCGCTCGAAGGCATCGTCGTCGGCCCCGGCGGGCGATTCGACCACCGCCTGTTCGATCACGGGCAGACTCTCGAGCGCCCGGGCGCTCAGGACCGAGGTGTCGATGGGGACGGTCCGCCAATGGACCACGCGTGCACCCTCCGCCCCCACCGCCTCCTCGACCAGGTCACGGTGGGCCTCTTCTCCACCGGGCGGCAGGAACGCCATCACGACCCCCAGCCGGCGGGCGACGGGAAGCCGGTAACCGGCGGCGGCGAGATCCCTCTCCAGGAGCCGGAACGGCAACTGGGTCATGATCCCGGCCCCGTCACCCGTGCCATCGGCTGCCTTCGCTCCGCGGTGGTCGAGACGGCGCAGGCACTCCACTGCCAGCCGGGTCAGCCGATGCGAGGCCGACCCGTCACGGGCGGCGATGAACCCGACACCGCAGGCGTCGTGTTCGAAGCGGGAGTCGTAAAGCGGCGGGGTCAAGATCGGATCGGTCTCCGGGAACGGGGTGGGTGAGTCTACCGGCACGGACGCGGCCCGAATACGCATATGCGCATACGGCCACGCCAACGCGGAATCCGGCCGGTTCCGCTGGATCGCCGCCAATCGACCCAGGCGCCTAGCCGGCCACTTCCCGAATCCCCCACAGCACCTCGGTGAGTTGCTCGCCGACCGGCACCTCCGTGGGTTCGTTGAGGTAGACCTCACAGGGCGGGGCGGCCGGCTCGAACCCGTGGCCGCTCATCCACTCCGACATGGCGTGGTAAGCGGGGGCGATGTCGTCATAGGCGCCCTTGTGTATGGTCGAGGCAGCCGGGGCCGGGCCCAGCACCCCCATGATCATCCCGAACCCCTCACCGATGGCGGCGACGACGGCGGGCAGATCCACCTCAGCCTCGACCGCAGCGACTTGGGCGGGGGCAATCTCCTTCTTGGTGATCGCGTACGGCATCAGCGGTTCCCTTCCTTGGGCTAGGTCTGCGAAGGCGGCCAGCTTCTTTTCCTGCGACGCGAGTCGCATCTGCAGCCTCTCGAGGTGACGGGCCACCAGATCGTCACGCGTCCTCGGAGCCGCGTTGAGCATCTGGAGTCTCCCCCAGAGGACAAATCAACACCTTTCTCAGGTCTTTTCGGTCTGCGGGAGAGGCGACTACGTTCTCACCCATGCCGGTGATGGTGGTTGGAGCTGACACTCCCGTAGGAGCCCGGGTGATCGACCGCCTGCTCGAGCCCGAGCGGGAGGTGCGCGCCTTCGTGACGGACCCCGAGACCGCCGCCCGGCTCCGCGAACGCGGTGCCAAGGTGGCGCTGGGTGACATCTCCGACGACTCCCACCTGGCCGGAGCGTGCCTCAACTGCTTCACGGTGGTGCTGGTGGAAGAGGCGGCCCGGGACGACCGAGAGCGTGCCTTCGCCCCCGACGTCGCCGCCGTACTCGCAAGCTGGGCCCGCGCAGTGGGGTCGGCCTCGGTCCAGCGGGTGATCTGGCTCACATCGGGCGATCCGCCGCCGGTGAAGACCGATCAGGTGGCGGTGGTAGACCCGTCCGACCCCGACATCGCCGAGCGGGTCTACGAGATCGACGCCGCCCGCCAGATCTGACGGGTCCGGTCTAGACGGCCGGGTAGAGGCCGGCCGCCGGGGCGGTCAGGTCTTCGAGCGCCCGCTCGAACGCCCGGATCAGATGCGAGTAGGGGTCGATGGCACGGCCGTTGTGGTGCAACTCGAAATGGTTGTGGGGCGATGAGCCCTCGGCGTTGCCGGAATCGCCCACCCAGCCGATGAGCTGGCCCGCCTCGACCACCTCACCCACCTCGACCGCCACCCCCAGCGCCAGCGGGGCGGCACCGTCGTCGGTGCCGGGGTTGTCGTCGTTGAGGTGCATGTACCAGCTCTCCCAGCCGTCGGCGTGCTCGATGGCCACATAGCGTCCGGCCGTACCCCGATCCCGGATCCAGCGCACCACCCCGTCGGCGACGGCGTAGACCTCGGTGCCTTTGGGAGCCATGAGGTCGTTGCCCTGGTGGCGGTGGCCGCTGCGGGGGGCGCCGTAGCTGTCGGTGAACTCGGTCGCCAGGGCGTCCTGGGGGAAGACGATCTCGAAATCGTCGGCGGCGGCCGTGAGGGGGAATGCCATCGCGAACGCCAACAAAAGGAGGAAGAAGCGGGACACGGGGAAACTCCAGGGGACGAGAACTCGGTGGATAAGGACTACTGGTCCTGGATAAGCGAGGGAACCCTAGGCGGCTTGTGAAGAGACTCACAAACCCAAACCACAACGAGGCCGGACCTGAGTCCGGCCTCGTATGGTGCCATCTCGGCAGCCCACTCCCTGGCTACAGGATGGTTGCCGGGTCTCTATCGACGGTCACCGCCCGAAACTGAACCCCTTGTTTGGACCCGCCGGTACCCCGGTCGCACCGATTGGCCTCATCACCCGCCGAGCTCCTGGGAGAGCCGTTCGATGCCGTCTTCGAGCATGTCGGCACAGGCTCGGAGGCGAGAGGCGGGTCCGGGGGCAGCCAGCAGCTCGTAGGCGTCGAGGGCGGTGACCGGAGTGAGGGCGGCTGCCTGGTAGCTAGCTCTGATCGGATCGGGGGCGAGTTCGGTGTTGATGGCGGCGGTGTCCGCCCCGAGCTCGGAGGCGAGCGCCAGCACCCGCCGGATCGACGCCTGCACGTCGTCGACCAGGCCCGAAGCGACCTCTTCGTCGGCGTCCGACCACAGTTCCACCTCGGCCAGCGGGTAGGGCTCCTCTTCCAGCCACTCCTTCACCCGCAGCCGCCCGGTGGCGGCAACGATGACCTGGCGGTGATCTCCCTCCGGCAGCCTTCCCACCGAGGCAACCCTCACCAGGGCCCCGACGTCGAAGCGGACATCTCCCCCGCCCACCTCCGGGCCGCGTTCGATCAAGACGGTGCCGAAGGTGCGATCACCGGAGAGGACGTCGTCGAGAAGATGCTGATAGCGGCTTTCGAATATTCGCAGGGGCACGGCGGTGAAGGGGAACACCACCACCGTCAGGGGGAACATGGGGAGCCTCATTCCGGCTTGGCCACGCGCACCCTGACCATGAACCGCAGGCGTTCTTTGACCTCGCCATCGATCGACACGACGAAGGAGTAGGCCCCTTCGTTGCGAAAGACGACGTTGGTGAAGGTGAGGGCCCGCACCACGGTGAGGTCCTGGCCCTCGGGAAGGTGCTCGGGGCGTCGCACCGGGACCGGGGCCGACAGCGAGCCGGGCAGGACCGATTGGCCGTCCTCGTCCTGGAGCTCGACATCGAGCCGGACACTCTCGCCCGGCCATCCCCACGGCACCCGCACCCGCAAGCCGATCCCCATGCTGGGATGCCGGGCCGGGAGGGAACGGACCGTGAGCACATCCCATCCGCCGCCCAGGACGAAGAGTTTGCCCTGACTCGCCTGAACGGCGTCGGCGAGCAGGGCCACGTCCACTGACGGCTCCAGGGTGCTGTCACCGAAGTCCACCCGACCACCCTACCGGGCGCCGGAATCCCAGGAGAGTTCGCTCCTGGGCCCCGCCGCCGTATCGTTCAGGGCACACACCGTGCCTCAGGAGGTCGTAGCCGAATGTCAGACCAGCCCGCCATCGCTCCCGTCACCGGGAAACTGGGCGTGCTCACTCCGGGCATGGGCGCCGTCGCCACCACCCTCTACGCCGGGGTCCTCGCCGCCCGCAAGGGCTACGCCGAGCCGTTCGGATCTCTCACCCAGCTGGGTCACATCCGGCTGGGGATGCGGAGCGAGAACCGCAACCCGCTGATCCGGGAGTTCGTTCCCCTCGCCTCGCTCGACGACCTCGTCTTCGGGGGATGGGACCCCTACGCCGACGATGCCTACGCCTCGGCGATGAAGGCCGGAGTGCTCGATTCCCGCCACGTCGAGGGCATCGGAGACGAGCTCCGGCTGATCGAGCCGATGTCGGCCGTGTTCGAGCACGAATGGGTCCGCAACCTGCCCGGCGTCGACAACGTCAAGCCCACCGGGAAGACCAAGATGGATCAGGCCGAGGCGCTGATGGAGGACATCGACCGGTTCCGGGCCGAGAACGAACTCGACCGGGTGGTGATGGTGTGGTGCGGGTCGACGGAGACCTACCGCGAGCCGAGCGCCGTCCACCAGGATCTCGCCTCCTTCGAGCAGGGGCTACGCGATTCCGACCCCGATATCGCCCCCTCCCAGATCTATGCCTATGCCGCTCTGCAATCGGACGTTCCCTTCGCCAACGGCGCCCCCAACCTCACGGTCGACATCCCGGCCATGCTCGAACTGGCCGACCAGCGGGGGGTGCCGATCTCCGGCAAGGACTTCAAGACCGGCCAGACCTTGCTCAAGACGATCCTCGCCCCCGGGCTCAAGGCGAGGATGCTGGGCATCAAGGGCTGGTTCTCCACCAACATCCTCGGCAACCGCGACGGCGAGGTCCTCGACGACCCCGACTCATTCCGCTCCAAGGAGGTGTCCAAGCTGGGCGTACTCGAGCAGATCCTCCAGCCCGAGCTCTATCCCGAGCTGTACGGGGATCTGTACCACAAGGTGCGGATCAACTACTACCCGCCGCGCGGCGACGACAAGGAAGGCTGGGACAACATCGACATCTTCGGGTGGCTGGGATATCCGATGCAGATCAAGGTCGACTTCCTGTGCAAGGACTCGATCCTGGCCGCCCCCCTGGTGCTGGACCTGGCCCTCTTCATGGACCTGGCCCATCGCGCCGGCCGGTCCGGGATCCAGGAATGGCTTTCGTTCTACTTCAAGAGCCCCCAGCACGCTCCCGAGGTGTACCCGGAGAACGACATCTTCATCCAGATCAAGAAGCTCAAGAACAACCTCCGGCACATGATGGGTGAGGATCTGATCACCCACCTCGGGACCGAGTACTACGAGCACTGAGAGGCGGGGAGGACTGACGGGATGGACGACCTCGATGTGGGCCGGTTCACCATCCCGGCGGTCGAACTCGAGGAGAGCTTCACCACTTCGGGGGGCCCGGGAGGCCAACACGCCAACCGCTCCAACACGGCGGTCGAGCTCCGCTTCGACGTCGCCGGCTCGGAGGCCTTCCCCGAACCGGAGAAGGCGCGGCTGGTCGAGCGGCTAGGCCCGGTGGTGACGGTCACCGCCTCGGAGTCGCGTTCACAGTGGCGCAACCGGGCCCTGGCCCGCCAGCGCCTCGCCGCCCGGCTGGAGGAGGCACTCCGCCCGCCCAAGCGGCGCCGGCCCACCAAGCCCACCCGCGCCTCGCGACGCCGCCGCCTGGAGTCGAAGCGGCAGCGGTCGGAGAAGAAGCGCCTGCGCCGCCGCCCCGAGTGGTGATGGCGTCTAGTCCCTCCTCACCAGGGAACGGACCGCCTCCCGATCCGGCTTGCCGGTGGGGTTGAGGGGAATCCGCTCCACCCGCTGGACCCGAGCGGGGAGTTGATGAGGAGCGAGTCGGGGCCGGAGCCACTGCCTCAGCTCGCCGGCTCCGACCGGGTCGCCTTCGTAGACGGCCACCACCTGCTCCCCCCACTCGGGATCGGGTCGCCCCACCACCACCGCCAGCCGCACGGCGGGGTGAGCCACTAGCGCCTCCTCGACCTCCCCCGGCCACACGTTCTCGCCTCCGGTGACGATCACATCGTCGGCCCGGCCCCGGACCCGCAGGGCTCCATCGGATTCAAGGTCGCCCAGATCCGGGGTGGTGAACCATGCTCCCGTGGGTCGGTCGTCCTCGTCGGCGTACCCGGGTGAGACCTGAGCTCCTCGCACCTGGATGCGGCCGTCCGCGGCAATGCGCAATTCGATGCCGGGGAGCGGATGGGCGGCCGGGCGGGGCGCAGAACCGGGGTGCAGCGTTGCCACCTGGGCGCAGGTCTCGGTCATCCCGTAGGTGGGAAGGACCGGCAACCCCCGGGCGGAGGCCGCCTCGAGCACCCCGCTCGAGATCGGGCCTCCCCCCACCAGGACCGCCTTCAAACCGGAGAAGGAATCGGAGTCGGCATCGAGGACCCGGCGCAGGACGGTGGGCACCAGCGACGCCATCGTGACCCCGGAGCGCAACTCGGCGGCTATGCGGCCCGGATCGGCCCCCGGGACCCACCGCACCCGCCCGCCGACGTAGGCGCTGCGGTAGAGGATCGAGAGGCCACCGACGTGATGGAGAGGCATCACCGCCAGCCAGGTGTCGTCCGGCCCGTGATCGAGATGGGCCGCCGATCCCGCCGCCGCCGCCCTCCAGTTGGCGACGGTCAACCGAACGGCTCGGGCCGGACCGGTGGTGCCGGAGGTGAACACGATGGTGGCGGCTTCCCTCTCTCGGGCGGCGCCGGCCGCCTCCACCCGGCGCTGCCGCTCGGCGGCAGGAAGCCCGCGATCGATCAGCACCACCTGGCGACGGCCGGAAAGTCGCAAGAGGTCCACCACCTCGTCCCGACCTGTGCCGGGAGACATCACCACCTGCGCCCCCGCAGGCACAGGTTCCTCGATCGCCGCCGCCAGGTCCCCGTAGGTGATCGGCCCGCCGGGTGAGTCGACCAGCACCCGGCCGGGGTCGTGCGGTGCGATCCACGACGACAGAATGCTCATCGGAGGAACCGCGGCTCCGCGGCCGTCCCCTCCACGAGCCAGGCTTCCACCCTCTCCAGGCCGCCGTCGAGGAGCGCCGGATCGATCATCGCCTCCCACCTGTGGTCGCCGTCGTCGTTGCGATAGGTGCGTGAGACGGCGATGACCCTTCGCTCACCGACGACCGCCACCACCCGTTCACCGTCGATACCCTCGACACCGCCCGACAGGTAGGCCGGGATGGGCTCGGTTCCGGGGAGGTAGGCCGACACCCGTTCGGCCTGGTCGATGCCGACATTCACCTCGGGCGCTTCCTCTCCGCCGGGGAAGTCGGCTCCGGGCAGCGACTCCCAGCCGGGTGGCGCCAGGAGGTAGCGCTCGCCGTCGGGGAACCATCGCTGCTGCTCCTTCGCCAGTTCGAGCACCGCCTCCCCCTCCAGGGGCAGCTCGACCTCGCCCTGGGATCCGAGCATCACCGAGACCGGACGCGATCGGCGCTCATCGGTGGCGAGAAGGGAGATTCCGTCCACCTGCCAGGGAACCGGGATGTCGATCACCTCGGCGATGGTGGGGACGATGTCTACGGTCTCCGCCCGGACTTCGTCGACCGTGCCCTGCGGCGGCGCCTGCTCATGGCTCCGGGGATACTTGACCAATAAGGGCACATGGGCCACCGATCCCACCGACTCAGGGGTGATGACCCGCTGGTGCTCCACCCCCGGGCCGATGGCGATGCCGTGATCCGCCACCACCACGACCATGGCCTCGTCATAGATTCCGCTCCGGTCGAGAGCGTCGAGGACCTCGCCGAGCATCGTGTCGGTCCATTGCACCTGGATGAGGTGGCGCTGCCACCCCTGGGCGACCAGGAACTCGTCGTCGCCCCATCCCACCGTCTCCCGGCCCGGTGGTCGGGGAGCGCCGTGCACCCGCCCGTCGGCGGTGAGGTCCCAGGGATGGTGCGGATAGAGGAAGTGGGCGAAGCGGAGGACCGACTGCTCCCCCACGTCATCGAAGGTGGCGACGAACCGATCCAGTTCGCGACGGCGATCCTCCGCCACCTCGTCCAGGAACCGGTCGATGATGTCGAAGTCACTCTCGCCGGCCAGTACGGCACCGAAGCCACCCCAGCCCTGGTCGATCGGGGGAAGGCCGTCCGAGATCGCATCCGGCAGGGTGACGTGCCCGTAGACCACGGCCAGGTCCTCGGCGATGGCGCCCCACCGCTCCCCGGCCGGGTCGACGGGCTGGCTGACGTTCCCGCAGATGAAAGAGGGGCACAGCTGGGTGACGTTCTCCACGGCCTCGATGTCGTAGGCGTTGGAGAGAAGGGAGAACAGGGTGAAGGGATGGTCGGAGGTGATGGGGATGCTGCCCTCGGCCACGGCCCGGCCGGTGAGAATCGAGGGCACCGCCTCCTCGGTCTGCTGACGGACGCTGACGGCGTTGCGATACCAGACCCCGTCGGCCGCCAGCCGGCCGAAGTTGGGCAGGTGGCGGTCATCGATCGACCCGTCACCCGTCATCAGCGACGCCGCCGGGAGCTCGTCGAAGACGATCAACACCAGCGGCACCGGCCGGCCCGCCTCCAGGGCCTCGGGGAGGTCGGACCGGGACAGGAAGAGGATGTCGGAGGTGGGGGTGCCGACCGCGAACCACAGGCCCACCACCAACGGGGCGAGACCCAGATAGGTAAGGCCGCTCCGGACCGCCCCCACCCGGGCGTAGGCCGCGGCCAAGCCCACCCCTACCAGTCCCGCCGCCGCCACGAAAACGACGGCCGGCCACCCGTCGAAGCCGAGCGTGACCATCACCGTTGCCACCGCCACCGCCGTCAGGACGGCAAGAACGATCAGGTGGACGAGCGCCGCACCGGACGGGCTGAGGGGGCGGATCAGCAACACGGGCAGAGCCAGCACCGCCGGAGCCAGGAGCAGCCCGATCGCGAGCAGACCGATATCGAGGGCGGGGAAGCGGCGGGCGATGAAGAACTCGGGATTGCGGCCCAGGAGGTCGAGCAGCGGCTGGCCCAGCGCCAGGGCACCAACGCCCAGGATCGATGCCACCACCGCCGTCGGGCGCAGACGCCCGAGGCGCTCGAGCAGGCGGGTCATCGGACGAGATGATAGAGGCGCCGGGTACCACCCTCGAGGCCGGCTTGGTCGGCGATGCGGAAGTGAGTCGAGATGAGGCGTTCGAAGTCAGCCTGTCCTCGGTCCCGATGCAGCTCCTCCTCGCGCTTGTTGGCGGTGAGCCGGCTCACCATCGGGTCGTCCTCGGCCACGAACTCCACGACCACCGGGCAATCGAACGAGGCCAGCCACTCCAGCACCCGAGCCGGGGGTACCGAGGCCGTGTAGATGAGGTGGTGAATGAGGCCATAGGCCACCACCAGGTCGGGGGCAGCGCGTGTGAACAGGGCCGGTCGTTCCACTCCCGCCCAACCCTGGGCGGGGGAGGGATTGGACAGATCGGCCAGGACCGGGATGAGGGGAACGTCTCCCGGCAGCGAGGCGTAGAGACCGTCCAGGACCATCTCGTCACCGTCGACGGCGATGGCCACCGCCCCGGCCGCCACCGCCACCCGGCTGAAGTGGCCGTCGTTGGCGCCCAGATCGAGCACCACCCCGGGCCGGTGTTGATCCAGGGCCGCCCCCAGAAACGCGGTCTTGGCGTCGCGGTCCCGCCCGACGTGGTCGCAGCCGTGGTACTCGGACCAGCCCGGGTCCTCCTCGTCCCAATCCAGCGAATCCACCACCGAGCGGAGCTTGCGTACGTTGGTGAGGATCATGTCGGCCGAAAAGCCGGCCTCGGCCAGTCGCGAGCGGACCGCCTGGCCGGCCAGCCGCGCCTCGGCCCGGGCCTGCAGCCCGACATGGAGGATGGCGGTGGGCGACGCCTTGCGCCGGGCGGGAAGCAACTTCCACATCTGATGGGCGGTCGGGCCTTCGGGATCGCCTCGCAGCCAGGGCTGGAACGGCACCCCCACCCATGCCCGCAGCATCAGCGGGTAGAGGAACTGGCGGCAGAACTGGCGATAGCCCAGCCAGGGCTCGCCCTTCCGGTAGCGCTCGAAAGACCCGATATCGATGAACTGCGGGCGCCCGGCCGGGAACTGGATGTTGTAGGGGGTGGCGTCCTTGAGGATCATCCCCTCGCCCAACGCCTCCACCATCAGGTCGAGCTGGAGCAGAGCGGCGTCGCGGAGCATCGAGAAGGTCCACTCGAAGGGATAGGAGATGAACGGGAGCCGGGGGTGTTCGAGGACGGCGGCGGCGCCCTCGACCGGAGACGCTGCGCGGGCAGAAATCAGCCGGCCCGAGTCCATCGCCGCAGGGGCGAACCGGGTGGCGGAGAGCTGCTGCCAGTCGTCCCGACCGCGGCCGTCCAACAGCCGGGTCACCGATGCGTCCCCCAGGACGACACGAGAGGCCGGGTCGCGAAACGACCCGGGATCCGCCCGATTCAATCGGGCTCAGCCTTCCTGCTGCTGGTCCGCCGGGACCTGTTCCTCGGCGTCGGCAACGGTCGGATCTTCCTCCCCGGAGGCGGACCGCGCTCGCCAGCGGTTGCGCATCGCCTTGGCGGCGACACCCAGCCCGGCCACGCCTCCCAGCACCGCCTGGAGTATGAGGCTTCCCGAGCCCGGATCGAGATAGGCGAAGATCATGTGGTGTTTCCCTTCTGGTCAACGACTGCAGATGTCGTCGGCCACATGATCGTTGATCTGAAACGTGACGCCAACTGATAGCGGGCGAACCAGCGGCGGTCGAGCCCCTAACCTGCCCTCCATGGTCTCCGCCCTTTTCGACGCCGACCTCTGGGACGAGGTGGCGGGTTTCGATTTCTCCGACATCACCTACCACCGCGCCCGCGATACCGGAGCGGTGCGCATCGCCTTCGATCGTCCCGAGGTGCGAAACGCCTTCCGGCCCCACACGGTCGACGAGCTGTACCTGGCGCTCGACCATGCCCGCCAGACCCCCGATGTGGGGTGCGTGATCCTGACCGGGAACGGGCCCTCGCCCAAGGACGGCGGCTGGGCCTTCTGCTCGGGGGGCGACCAGCGCATCCGGGGTAAGGAGGGCTACCGCTATTCGGAGGACGACGGAGGCGAGCAGATGGACCCGGCCCGCCTCGGTCGACTCCACATCCTCGAGGTCCAGCGCCTGATCCGGTTCATGCCCAAGGTGGTGATCGCGGTGGTGCCGGGGTGGGCGGTGGGCGGGGGTCATTCCCTCCACGTGGTCTGTGATCTCACCCTCGCCTCCGCCGAGCACGCCATCTTCAAACAGACCGACGCCGACGTCGCCTCCTTCGACGCCGGCTACGGATCTGCCTATCTGGCCCGGATGGTGGGCCAGAAGCGGGCCCGTGAAATCTTCTTCCTGGGACGTTCCTACTCGGCCGACGAGGCTCACGCCATGGGAATGGTCAACGCCGCCGTCCCTCACGAGGAACTCGAGGCGACCGCCCTCGAGTGGGCCCGGGTCATCACCTCCAAGTCCCCCACCGCCCAGCGGATGCTGAAGTTCGCCTTCAACCTGGTCGACGACGGCCTGGTCGGCCAGCAGATCTTCGCCGGGGAGGCCACCCGCCTCGGATACATGACCGAGGAGGCCCAGGAGGGAAGGGACGCCTTCCTCGAGAAGCGGCCGCCTCGATTCGGCGACTACCCGTGGCACTTCTGAGCCATCGCTGCCGGTGGCGATGACCCCGGCCACCGACTACTCCCATCCCTGGGTCGAGGCGGCCCGCCCCCGCACCCTTCCCGCCGCCGCCGCCCCGGTACTGGTGGGGGCCGGACTGGCCGCCGGCGACGGCGTGTTCCGGTTCGACGCCTTCGGGGCCGCCCTGGTCGGAGCACTCGCCATCCAGGTGGCGGCCAATTTCGCCAACGACGCCTCCGACGCCCACCGGGGGGCCGACGCCCCGGACCGGGTGGGGCCGCCGCGGATGGTGGCGGCCGGGCGGATCAGTTCCCGGGCGATGTGGATCGCCACCGCCGCCGCCGTCGGTGTGGCGACCCTGTGCGGGGTGTGGCTGGTCGCCATCGCCGGCTGGGTGGTGGCCGCCATCGGCGTGGCCTCCGTCCTCGCCATGCTCACCTACGTGGGGGGCCCGATCCCCTACGGCTATCGCGGCCTGGGTGAGGTGTTCGTGTTCGTCTTCTTCGGCCTCGCCGCCACCGTCGGCAGCCGCTACGTCCACGACACCAGCGCCCCCCGTTCGGCCTGGATCCTGGCGGTCCCGATGGGGATGCTGGCGGCGGCCATCCTGGTGGCCAACAACCGTCGCGACATCGACACCGATGCCCGGGCCGGCAAGCGCACCCTGGCCGTCATGCTGGGTCGACGGCGTACCGCCCATCTGTACGCCGTCCTCACCTACGGCGCGTTCGCGGTCATCGCGGTGGCCGCCACCGCCGGCTGGACGCCCCGCCCGACCGCACTCAGCGCCCTGCTGGCTCCGTACGCCATTGGTCCCAACCGCACCATTTCATCCGGAGCGGAGGGACGGGCGCTGATACCGGTCCTCGCCCACACCGCCCGCCTGGAACTGTGGACGGGAGCGTCATTGGGGTTGGCCGCCGCCATCGCCGGCTGATCCGGGCCCCGGTCCGCTTCCTGCCCTCTACTGTGGAGGCATGGACATGTTCGACCTCACCGGCCACGTCTCGGTGGTCACCGGCGGCAACCGGGGCATCGGGCTGGGGATGGCGCGGGGGCTGGCCCGGGCCAACGCCTCCGTCGCCCTGTGGGCCCGGGATCTGGATCTGGCCGAGAGGGCCGCAGGAGAGATGAGGGACCTCGGGACGGGCGAGATCGAGTCGTTCGGTTGCGACGTCACGTCGGAGACGGCCGTGGCCGAGGCCCTCGATGCCACCATCGACCGCTTCGGGAAGGTGGACTCCCTCTTCGCCAACGCCGGGACCACCTCGGGAGTCTCGTTCCCCGAGATGGAACTGTCCGAACTCGAGTCGCTGTTCGAGGTGAACGTGAGCGGGGTTTTCCTCGTCACCCGGGAAGTGGCCCGCCATCTCATCTCCCGCGACTCCCCCGGCTCGATAGTGATCACTTCCTCGATCGCCGCCCACCACGGCCTCCCCACCGCTCCCCACTACTCGGCTTCGAAGGGTGCCGCCACCGCCTTCGCCCGCGCCCTTGCCGTCCGTCTCGCCCGCCACCGGATCCGGGTCAACGTCATCGCACCCGGTTGGATCGCCACCGAGATGACCGATGACCTCCAGGGCCACGACCGTTTCGAAGCCTCGCTTCAGAGCCGGGTGCCGATGCGGCGCTGGGGCGGGGCCCAGGACTTCGAGGGCGCCGCCGTGTTTCTGGCATCGGACGCCTCGTCCTTCATGACCGGGGCCGAAATGACCATCGACGGCGGATATTCGGCCTATTGAGCAATTGTGCCCTACCGGAGCGTTTCGGAATCCACTACACCGGGCAGGGAGTGACCAAACAACGGAGGAGTATGAACATTCTGAAAACCATCGAAGACAACGCCAGCGAGTTCGTGTCGCAGGTGGCCATGCCCGTGGCCGAGCGCGTCCGTGACACCGCCGACGACCTCATCGACAAGATCGGGACCGAGTCCCGTGAGTTGAGCAAGGAAGTGGGCTCGCGGGTCTCCAACCAGATGGAGCACCTTCCTGCCAAGACCCTGAAGCGGTTCAATCTGGTCACTGCCAGCCGCTCACGCCGTCGTACCTTCTTCGGCATGCTGGTGGGTTTCGCTCTGGGAGCAGTGGTCTTCCGGCTCTTCACCGGCGAGGACGGCGCCCGCCGCCGCCATGCCATCATGGAGAAGCTGGGAATGGCCGGCCCTCAGCCAGCCGCCGCCATCACCGGCGACCTCCCCCGCTGACCTAGGCGCTTTCGCGACAGAATTGCGCGCCATGGCGCGCAACTCTGTCGCGAAAAGACTCAGACCGGGGGGAGGCGGGTGTCGTCGATCGAGGCTCCCAGCTGGCTTTCGACCGTCACCACCCCCGCCACCCGGCGGGAGAACTCTTCCAGCATTCGCTTCTCGGTCACGGATCCGACCGTGCCGGAGAGGTGAACCACCCCTCCTTCGACCCGCACTTTGACCGCGTCGCGGTCGGCACCGATCAAGCCGACCACGCCCTCGTTGACGATGTCCGACTCGATCCGCTCGTCGGGGCGGGCGAACACCGACATGAGGTCGGCGCGCGATACCAGTCCCACCAACTGCCCCTCGCGGCTCAGCACCGGGAGCCGCTTCACCGAGTGCTCGGACATGGCCCGGGCGGCGGCCGCCACCGACTCGTCGGGGCCGATGGTGAGGGGTTCGGGGGTCATGGCTTGGCCCACCGTCCCGCCCAGTTCGCCCTGCTTCCGCCCCAGTAGCGCCGCCAGCAACCCTCCCCCGTCGACGGCAAGGCGAGACACGAAGTCCGACTCGGTGATGATTCCCACCAGGCGGTCCCCGTCCACGACCGGCAACCCCGAGATCCGGTGCCGTCCCATCAGCACGGCCGCCTCCTTGAGCGGCACATCGGGGCCAATCGTGACCACCGAGGCCGTCATGACGTCACGAACTCTTACCTTCACGCTCTCACCCTCACGCTGGTCTCCTCGGGCTATCCGCTTCTCGGCTCTCCGGGTCTGCCGATTCCGGGCGCAGGCTATCGCAAGTGCCCGAACGATGCCGGGCCAACCAGCAACCGGGGTCTGATACCGTTCGCCACCGAGAACAAGAGGAGTGACGACACCAGTGGCGTATGTGTTCGATTTCGGAGCGGCCGACCGTAACGACAAGAGCCTTCTGGGAGGCAAAGGGGCCGGACTGGCCGAGATGACCGACCTGGGCCTGCCGGTGCCACCCGGGTTCACCATCACCACGGAAGCCTGCCGGGCGATGATGCGTGACGGTGAGTTGCCCGCCAGCCTGTGGGATGAGGTCGACGCCGCCCTCGTCCGCCTCGAGGAGAAGACCGGCCGCACCTTCGGCGGCGGCCCGGTGCCGCTGCTCCTGTCGGTCCGGTCGGGGGCGGTTCACTCGATGCCGGGGATGATGGACACGGTCCTCAACCTGGGCACCAACGACGAGGTCGTCCAGACCCTGATCGACTGGTCGGGTGACTCCCACTTCGCCTGGGACGTCTACCGGCGGTTCATCCAGATGTATGGCGACGTCGTGCTCGAGGTGCCCGAGCGCCTGTTCCAGTCCGTCCTCTCCGAATTGCGGGGCAAACGGGGGGTGAGCAGCGACGCCGACCTCCGGGACACCGACCTGCGCGACGCCGCCCAACGCTTCCAGGCCATCGTGCGCGAGCAGGTGTCGGCCCCCGTGCCCACCGATCCGAAGGAACAGCTGCGAGGGGCGATCGAGGCGGTGTTCAAATCCTGGGAGAACCGCCGCGCCGTCGATTACCGCCGCATCCACGGGATCCCCGACGATCTCGGCACCGCCTGCAATGTCCAGATGATGGTCTTCGGTGACCTCGGCACCACCTCGGGGACGGGGGTGTGTTTCACCCGCGATCCCGGCACCGGAGGCACCGAGCCCTACGGCGACTATCTGGCTCAGGCCCAGGGCGAGGACGTCGTGGCCGGGATCCGCAACACACTCACCCTCGACGAACTGGCCGACCTCCACCCCGAGCCTCACCGGCAGCTGATCGAGATCATGGACGGCCTCGAGCGCCACTACCGGGACATGTGCGACATCGAGTTCACGATCGAGAAGGGGGAGCTCTTCATCCTCCAGACCCGGGTGGGTAAGCGCACCGCCCAGTCGGCCGTGAAGCTGGCGGTGGAGATGGTCGACGAGGGCCTGATCGACCGCAACGAGGCGATCATGCGGGTCGATCCCACCACCATCGAGCAACTCCACCGACTGCGCATCGACGAAAGCGCCGACGTCGAGGCGGTCACCACCGGGGTCGCCGCCTCCCCCGGAGCGGCCACGGGACGGGTGGCCTTCGAGGCCGATCGGGCGGTGGAGATGGCGGCCGACGGTGGGCCGGTGATCCTGGTCCGGCCCGAGACCACCCCCGATGACATCCACGGGATGGCGGCGGCGCTGGGAATCCTCACCGCCCAGGGCGGCAAGACCTCCCATGCCGCCGTGGTGGCCCGTGGCATGGGCAAGCCGGCCGTCACCGGGGCCAACGGCCTCATCATCGACGTATCCGCCCGCCGGGCACTGGTCGGGGACGTAGACATCAGCGAGGGCGACCAGATCACGATCGACGGCACCCACGGCACCGTCTACGTGGGCGACGTTCCTCTGGTCGAGCCGGAGGAGACCCCCGAGCTCGCCACCCTGCTGGAGTGGGCCGACGAAATCCGAACGTTGGGTGTCCGGGCCAACGCCGACACCCCCGCCGATGCCGCCAAGGCCCGCGAGCTGGGGGCCGAAGGCATCGGTCTCGCCCGGACCGAGCACATGTTCATGGGGGAACGGCTCGACATCGTCCAGCGCGTCATCCTCACCCACGACGAGAACGAGCGCCAGGACGCCCTCGACCGGCTGGAACGCCAGCAGGTGGCCGACTTCGAGGGCCTGCTCGAGGCGATGGACGGCCTGCCGGTGGTGGTGCGCCTGCTCGATCCGCCGCTGCACGAGTTCCTCCCCGACCGGATGGAACTGGAGCACGAAATCCTGCGCCGGGTCTGGGCCGGCCGCTCGGTGGCCGATCTGCAACGCATGTCCGAGGAGGTGGCCCGCTGGCATGAGGACAATCCGATGCTGGGCCTGCGCGGGGTACGACTCGGGCTCATGTTCCCCGAGCTGTACCGGCTCCAGGCCAAGGCGGCCGCCCAGGCCCTGGTGAATCGGATCCGGGCCGGGGGCGACCCCCATCTGGAGGTCATGATCCCTCTCGTCTCCGAAGTTCGGGAGCTGTCCCGCATGCGGGAGATGGTCGAGCGGGAAGTGGCGGAAGTGGCCGAGGCGACCGGGCTCGAACTGCACGTGCCGATCGGGACCATGATCGAACTCCCCCGGGCCGCACTCACCGCAGGCGAGATCGCCAAGGTGGCCGACTTCTTCTCGTTCGGGACCAACGACCTCACCCAGATGACCTACGGCCTGAGCCGCGACGATGCCGAGGGGCTTTTTCTGCGCGACTACCTCGAACAGGGGATCCTGAAGACCGATCCGTTTCAGACCCTGGACCGCGACGGGGTAGGCCGGCTGGTGCGGGTCGCCACCAACGAGGGTCGGGAGGCCAACGACCGGCTCGTAGTGGGAGTGTGCGGTGAGCACGGCGGGGACCCCGACTCGATCGCCTTCTGCCTCGAGGTGGGCCTCGACTACGTGTCGGCCAGCACGCCCCGGGTGCAGGGAGCCCGCCTCGCCGCCGCCCAGGCCACCCTGGCCCCGATCGACCGGGACAAGTGACTCAGCCGAGCCCGTCGATCACCCGGTTCGCCGCCGCCCATGGATCCAGACGCCGGGCCATGACCTCGTCGATGATCCCGGCGATGGTCGGTTTCTGCATCTGGCGTTGCAGACCCGCCGCCACGGCCCACTCGACATAGGCCTCCGCCCGCCGTCGCCGGCGCTCGGCGCCCTCGGCCCCGGTGGCCAGATGGCGTCGGTGACGGTCGAGCACGTCGACGAGTTCGTCGATACCGCTCTCCCCGGTGGCGATCGTCTCGACCACCGGCGGATCCCACCCGGTCCGGGGCGGGGACATCTCCAGCATGGAGGTGAGCCAGCGCCGCGTTTCGGCCACCTCGGGGCGATCGGCCTTGTTGATCACGAACACATCGCCGATCTCGAGGATTCCGGCCTTGTCGGCCTGGACGCCATCGCCCCAGCCGGGCGTCACGACCACCACCACCGTGTCGGAGTGATCGACGATGTCGACCTCGGACTGGCCCACCCCCACCGTCTCCACCACCACCGGATCGAAACGAGCGGCGTCGAAGACGGTGACCAGGCCGGCGGTGGCATCGGCGACGCCGCCCAGGCGACCCCGGCTCGACATGGAACGCACGAACACCCCCGGGTCCGAGACGTGGGATTGCATCCGGATCCGGTCGCCGAGCAGCGCTCCGCCACTGAAGGGGCTGGAGGGGTCGACCGCCACCACCGCCACCCGGCGATCCACCGCCCGCCACGCCTCGATCAGGGCGCTGGTGAGGGTCGACTTGCCCGATCCGGGCGCACCGGTGACCCCGATGAGATGAGCAGCCGGCGACTGCCTCCACGCCGAAGCCAGGAGATCCGCCCAGCCCTCGCCCCGGTCCTCGACGATCCGCAGCAACCTGGCCAACGCTCGCCGGTCGTCGCTCATAGCGCGCTGCATGAGATCGGTCTCCACGCCGGGCAGGCTAGTTCCCGCCCCACCCGCAAAGATGCAAGCCCCGGTCAGGCTTCGGCCTCTACCTCGACGACACCGGGGACGCGGTCCTTGAGGATGCGCTCGATCCCGGCCTTGAGGGTCATCATCGAAAGGGGGCAGCCACCACAGGCTCCCACCATCTGGAGCGAGACCACCCCGTCCTCGACGCCCTGGAGAACGATGTCACCGCCGTCCATCTGGATGGCGGGACGGATGTAATCGAGGGTGGCCTCGAGCAGGTCCATGTCGATCTCGGCGTCGGAGGGAGCCGACGAGTCGATCCGGACGGGGACTGCTTCGGTGGCGGTGGTATCTGACATGTCGGTCATGACAACAACTCACAGGGTGGTGGTGTTCCCAGGCTAACCGGGTGGGTCTTCCTCTCCGACCTGACCCACCGTCGCCCGGTCCGAGCCGTGGGCGTTGACGGCTTCGATCTCGATCCCGGCTCCCGGCACGAGTGGGAGGGGCACCGTGAAGAACCCGGCATCGGTGGCCCGGGGTTCGGAGGTCGCCACCGCCTCGCCCCCGACCCACACCGTCCACGACACCTCGGCCGCCGCTGTCAGCTCGGGCTGGAGGACGATGCGCCCTCCCCTGAGGGCGAGTCCGCCGGGTCGCAATCGGGGTGGCAATCCCAGGCCCACGGGCGAGGTCACCTCGATCGCTCCCCGGTCCGCCACCAATCCCCAGCTCCCCAGTTCCTCGGCGGCGACCTCCTCGCCGTCGACCTCCACCGCCACCGCCCCTGTCACCTCCACGGCGAACTCGGGGAGCCCCACCGCGAGGACCACCTCGACCGTCTCGGGAACCCATTCCGGCGCCGGTTGCGGCTCGAGGCCGCGGTAGTAGTGGGCGAGGATCTCGGCCGCCGGGGCTCCCTGCTTCGCCATGGCCTGGGCGCCATACTGGCTCATCCCGATCAGGTGGCCCCAGCCGCGCCCGTCCACCTGGTAGATCGTGAGGATGGGAGGGGCGCCGGGGACGAGGAGCGGCAGCCGAATCGACTCGAACACGTAGGTCGGAGACAGGATGGTCTGGGGGTAGCGGGGCCCGTCGGGACGAACCCCCGGCAGGTGCTCGGACAGGACCCGCGGACCGGCCCGGTTCAGCGCTCCCCGCAGCTCCCAGGTGGTGAGGCGGCGGCTGCCTCCCTCCGACTCGATCGTCACCTCCCAGGGACCTTCCCCGTCGGCGGTCGTGGTGGTGCGGATGTCCACCAGGTCACCGTCGAGGAGGTCGGCGGCGCTCAACACCCTCTGCATCTGACGTTGGGGAAGGCGCCACATCCATTCGACGAAGGGCGACTCCTCTCCCGGCGACTCCACCGCCACCAGGTAGGGAAGGTCCACCTCGGGCCAGACGTCCGAGGCGGTACGGGTGCGGCCGCCGCTGGTCGAGGAGTAGTAGGTCTGGGCGGGCTCACCTTGGTACAGCAGGATCTCGCCCGCCGTGGCCTGGACCGCCTCCAGCCACCGCTCCCCGCCGGTGGAGAGGCGGGGTTCGATGCCGGCATAAACCTGGCAGGCATCAGTGGCGCAGATGTCATAGCCGTAGCGCCGTCCGGCCTCGGTTCTTCCCCGGGCCAGGTTCCAGGCCAGATAGGTCCGGGCGGCGATCACCTGCGCCTCGAGGGCGGCCGGCTCCCACGAGAAGGGAACCTCCTGGATCCCGGACAGATAGGAGTCGAGGTCTACCGCCTCCACCACGGCCAGGCCGTCGCCATGGCCACTGATCCGCAGCGTGCCCTGATAACGACGTCCGTTGACGACGACGGAGGCGTCCTCCCCGACCGGAGTTATCTCCATCACCTGCGCCCGCGCCGTCTCGGGAACAGGGGCCTCCTCCGTTTGGGCGAGTCCGGGCTCGGGAAGCACCGTGAGCAGTGCCGCCACGACGACTGCCAGCCAGCGCATGGTCACGCCCGGCGGATTTTCGCTCCGAGTCCGGCCAACCGGCCCACGAAGTCTTCATAGCCGCGGTCGATGTGCTGAACCTCGTCGACGACGGTCGTCCCGTCGGCGCGCAGCCCCGCCAGCACCACCGCCGCCCCGGCGCGGATGTCGTGGGCCAGCACCGGACAGCCGGAGAGCTGATCGACGCCCCGGATCACGGCGTGCTGCCACTCGGTGGTGATGTCGGCCCCCATCCGGGTCAGTTCACCGATATACCGGAAGCGGGCGTCGTAGATGTTTTCGGTCACCACCGAGGTCCCTTCGGCTATCGACAGCAGAGCGACCATCTGCGGATGCATGTCGGTGTGGAACCCCGGGAAGGGGAGAGTGGCGAAGTCGACCGCGGTCGGCCGCTCCGGTCCCCTGACCCGCAGCCAGCCGTCCCCCCGGTCCACTTCCACCCCGGTGTCCTCCAGTTTGCGCAATTCCATCCGCAGGTGCTCGGGCACACACCCGGTGACGGTGACATCGCCGGCGCTGATCGCCGCCGCCACCGCATAAGTGCCGGCTTCGAGGCGATCGGGAACGACCGAGTGTTCGGCCGGGGCGAGGCGTTCCACTCCCTGGATGCGCAGGATGGCACCTCCCACTCCCGAGATATCGGCCCCCATCGCATTGAGGTGGGAGACCAGGTCCTGGATCTCGGGCTCGCGGGCCGCGTTGACGATGGTGGTCTCGCCCTCGGCGAGAACGGCGGCGAAGAGAAGGTTCTCGGTGGCGCCCACCGAGGGGAAGGGCAACTCCACCTCCGCCCCTCGCATCCGGCCCTCGACCGTGCCGATCAACTCGCCGTGGACCAGTTCGAAAGTGGCCCCCATCCGCTCCAGCCCGTCGAGATGGAAGTCGATCGGACGGGCGCCGAGGTCGTCGCCGCCCGGCTGGGCAACCCGGGCGGTATGACAGCGGGCCAGGAGTGGCCCGAGAACGACGATCGAGGCTCGCATCTGTCGGACCAGGTGGAGCGGCGCCTCGGGCTGGAGCTCCTCGGGCACGACGATCTGGAGCTCGTGGTCGCTGCGGCTGACGTGACAGCCGATGTGGGCCAGCACCTCTGCCATGAGTGACACGTCGAGAATGTCGGGCACGTTGCTGAGACGATGACGTCCCGGGGCGAGGATGGTGGCCGCCATCTCCTTGAGAACGGCGTTCTTGGCTCCCAGGACCCCCACGGTTCCGTGCAGGGCCGGGCCTCCCTCGACGATGATCTGGGCCACCATCGGAGTCTACGGGTCCCCCTCGCGCACCGGAAGGCACCGCCATCGCCCCGGCTCCGTTAGCCTGACGCCCCATGCGAATAGCCCTGGCGTCGGACCATGCTGGATACGAGCTGAAAGAGCACCTCTCGCGCTGGCTGACCGAGGCCGGGCATGCCATCTACGACCTCGGCACCCATTCCACCGACCCGGTCGACTATCCCGACTTCGCCGCCGCCGCCGCCCGCGCCGTCCTCGACGGCCGCGCCAACCGCGCCATCATCGTGTGCGGGTCGGGTGCGGGGGCCTGCATAGCGGCCAACAAGCTCAACGGGATCCGCGCCGCCGTCGCTCAGGAGACCTACACCGCCCGCCAGATGGTCGAGCACGACGACGTCAACGTCCTCTGCCTCGGCTCCCGGGTCGTGGGCGAGAAACTGGCCGAGGCGGTGGTGGCGGAGTTCCTCGACGCCCGTTTCACCGGCGACGACCGCCACCGCCGGCGGCTGGAGAAGGTGAAGGCGCTGGAGTCCTAGGCCTCGGCCGCCGCCGTGGCGAAGAGGGCGTCCATTCCCGGCTGGCCGACACGACCTGGAATCCGGGCAACAACCTGATTGTCACCGTCCAGGACCACCCAGAACGGGGTGCCCTGCATCCCGAAGGCGGCGCTGGCGCTGTTGCTGCGATCGTCGTGGATGGTGGGAATGGACCAGCCCTCGTTGGCCAGCCACTCCGACGGCGGCCAATTGCCCCGCAGGCGCTGGGCCATCGTCGAGATGGCGTAGAAATCGACGCCCTCAGGCTGGTTGCCGGCGGCGAGCCAGTCGACCACCTCCGGCACCTCCTCCTGACAGTGGGGGCACCAGTGGGCCAGGAAGAGGATCACCTTCGGGTTGCCGTCGGGCTCGATGGCGACCGTGGTTCCGTCGGAGTCCTCCCCGATGACGGTGGGAGCGGTGAGGCCGGGGGCAACATCGGTAGCGGGATCGCCGCCGAACACCGGCAGATTCTCGCCTGTGACCGTTACCTCACCGTAAACGGCCTCCTCATCGGCAGGCCCGTCGCCACTGACGGCCGACACCGCGATGGCGATGATCAGTCCCAAACCGAGCACACCGCCGAGGACGTAGAGAAGGACTTTGTTGTTCATGTGGTCTCACTTAGGGGTTCGCGGGCTGAGAAGAATGCCAACAGTACGGTGATAAGCAGAAATCCGGCCCCGGCCATGAACGGTATCGAGATGAACCCGAACATGTCCACCAGCCGCGCCGAGCAGGGGTTGTTGGGATCGCACGACCCGCCCTCCAGGTTCGGAAAGGTCTGGATGATGTAGTGCCAGATGCTGATCCCGAGACCCACGACCGACAAGGGCAGCCCATACATCCGCACCCTGGGGTCACGCCGGATCGCTCCGACCAGGAGGACCAAGGCCATTGGATACATGGCGATGCGCTGGTACCAGCACAGCCGGCACGGCTCCAGGTGGTAGGCCTCCGAATACAGCAACGATCCCACCGTCGCCGTCAGCGCCACCAACCAGGCTAGCCAGCGGGAGGCGTCACCCAGCGCCGAGCGGACCTCGGCCGGGGCAGCGACCCGCACGATCACACCGATCACCGCCAGGGCGATGGCGACCAGCGCCAGGATGGCGACGAAGGTGGAGAAGCTGAAGACGTCCATGCGACGGCGAGGTTACCGGTCCCGCCGATTAAGCCGCGCCGCTACTCCGTGATGAGACGATCGTCGATCAGTCGATCGGTGACATATCCGCCCTCGGGGTCGACGCGCAGGTACTCGTACTGCTTGCCGAATTCGAGGTCCACGCGGTCGGGCCCGTTGCGGTTCTTCTCGATCGTGAAAACGATCTGACGCTTGAACCCCTCCACCGAGTTGGGGCTGAACGACATCTGCGACTTGCTCACGATCTTGAACTTGTCGTTCAGCAGGATCACGACGTCGGCCTCGTAGGCCAGTGCCGAGGACCCCCGCAGGTGATGGAGACGGAGTCGCGGTGCTTCCATCCCGCCCAGGTCGGCGGCGGTGACCGCCACCACCGACACGTTCGACTCCATCGCCAGTTCCTTCAGCCCCTGGCTGACCGTGATGACCCGTTCCCGCTCCTCGACGAACTCGGCGGTGACCGGCACCTTCTGGAGGTAATCGACGAACAGGACACCGGTGTCGGGGCCGACCAGCTTGGCCAGTTGCTCGACCGTGGTGTTCGAGCCCGACGCCTGCACCAGCCACAGGTGAGGGGCGTATTCGCTCACCCGACGCTGGAGCTCGGCCAGGATCGGGAGGTCCCGCGCCGCCTCCGCCAGGGATTTCGCCCCGGAGTCGACCTCGCCCAGGACCCGCCGGGCGGCACGTCCGTCCTCGGCCATCCGATCCTTGGCCGGCATCTCTCCCAGTTCAAGGTGGAGCAGACGCGATAGCAGTGTGGCCTCGTCGTGTTCGTAACAGGCGAACACCGACGGCACCCCCGCCACCGCCAGATTGCGAGCCCACTGCAGGGTGGCAATGGTCTTGCCCACTCCCGGGGCACCTCCGACGAGGGTCAGGTTGCGGCTGCGCAGCCCGCCCCCGATCGACCGGTCGAGTATCCCGAATCCGGTCGGATACGTCCGGCGGTCGCCGAACCCTTCGTTCGCCGCCTGCAGAACGGACGACACCGACCGCTTGGCAATGTCCACGTGCTTCTCCTCTCAGCGCGAGATCGTATATCTCGCATCTCCGCCCAACGACCAACCAGGCTACCGGCACCGTGACGAGTGGCTAGAGGTCGGAAGTCAGGCTTTTCGCG
>DATHVR010000062.1:0-12687 GCA_035461175.1 Acidimicrobiia bacterium
TGTCTTTCGTGTCGGTGTCGTCTGTCGAGTCAGTGGTCGTGTTCTCGATTGTGGCGTCGGATGTCGGTGTGTGGAGGTTTCCCGATCGCCTGTCGTCCAGTGTCGCTCCCAATTGTCGCGTCGGATCTCAGTCTGTGGAGATGGGGGGCCGGGGCTCTTCGCGCCCCGACGCCGCCGGGCGGCGAGGCCCCCTTCCCCCTTCCCTGCGCTCAGGGGGACAAAGCCTTTCTGACTTCCGACTTCCGACTTATGACCTCCGACTCCTGACTTCCGACCTACAGGACGTACTGGTTGTGGCCCCGGGGGAGATAGCGGCCGTGGCCGGCCTCACCGTGGTACTCACCGCTGGCGACGACGACCCGGCCCCGGCTGAGGACGGTGTCCACCGATCCGGACACCTCCGTACCCTCATAGGCGGAGTAGTCGACCCGCATGTGCTGGTTGTCGACCGAGATCACCCGGGACTTGTTCGGGTCGAAGATGACGATGTCGGCGTCCGAACCCGGGGCGATGGCACCCTTTTGGGGATAGAGGCCGAACATCTTGGCCGGGGCGGTCGAACAGATCTCCACCCAGCGGTTGAGGCTGATCCGGCCCTGGGCGACGCCGCCTTCGTACATCAGCTCCATGCGCGGCTCGACGCCGGGCATGCCGTTGGGGATCTTGGAGAAGTCGCCCTCACCCAGTCGCTTCTGTGCGATGAGGCCGTCGAACTCGTCCATGCAGAACGGACAATGGTCGGTGGAGACGCACTGAAGGTCGTTGCTGCGCAGACCCCGCCACAGTTCCTCCTGGTGGCCGGCCTCCCAGTCGCGCAACGGGGGCGAGGCGACGTACTTGGCGCCTTCGAAGCCGTTGCCGAGGTCATCGAGGCCCAAGAAGAGATACTGGGGGCAGGTCTCGGCGAAGACGTCCAGGCCCTGGTCCCGGGCGATCGTCACCTCTTCCAGCGCCTCCAGGGCAGACATGTGGACGATGTAGAGCGGTGATCCGGCCAGCTCGGCCAGCTTGATAGCTCGGTGAGTGGCCTCGCCCTCCAGGATCGACTTGCGGACCAGACCGTGGTTGATCGGTTCGGTCTCTCCCCTCTGAAGGGCCTGTTCGACCAGCACGTCGATGGCGATGCCGTTCTCGGCATGCATCATGATGGTGGCGCCGATCTCGGACGCCTTCTGCATGGCCCGGAAGATCTCCCCATCGTTGGAGTAGAAGACACCCGGGTAGGCCATGAACAGCTTGAAACTGGTCACGCCCTCGCCCATCACCGAGTCCATCTCCTTCAGCGACTGCTCGTTGACGTCGCCCACGATCATGTGGAAGCCGTAGTCGATGGCGCAGTTTCCGGCGGCCTTCTCCATCCACGTCTCGAAGCCCTCCAGGACGCCCTGGCCCTTGGCCTGGACGGCGAAGTCCACGATCGTGGTGGTTCCGCCCCAGGCGGCGGCCCGGGTCCCGGTTTCGAAGGTGTCGGAGGCGAAGGTCCCTCCAAAGGGAAGCTCCATGTGGGTATGGACGTCCAGACCCCCCGGAATCACGTACTTACCCGAGGCGTCGATTGTCTCGTCGGCAGACCAGTCGTGGCTGCCGGGGGTGGCCAGGGCCACCACCTTCTCGTCCTCGATGAGGACGTCGGCAGACACCTGGTCGGTGGCGGTGACCACGGTTCCGTTGGTGATGAGCGTGCGTGCCATTGGCTATCAGCCTCCTGTTGCTCGCTTGACGGCGGATTCGATTATTCCGAGGCCTTCGGCGACCTCGTCGGCGGTCACGGTGAGCGGCGGGGCGATCCGGAGCGTGTTGCCGTAGAGACCGCCCTTGCCGATCAGGAGACGGCCCGCCTTGGCCTCCTCCATCACCCGGGCGGCCAGGGCCGGGTCGGGGGACCCGTCTCCGCCTCCCAGCTCAACTCCGACCATGAGGCCCTTGCCCCGTACTTCGATGATCTCAGGCACCTCGCCGGCGATCGAGTCCAGACCCTCCCTGAGCTGGCCGCCCATCTTGTATGCGTTGGATTGGAGGTCATGCTCGAGCAGGTAGTTGAGGTTGGCCAGGGCTCCCGCCGTGGAAAGCGGGTTGCCTCCGAAGGTCGAGATCGAGTTGGCCGACAGGCTGTCCATGATCTCACCACGGGCCACCACGCCGGCGATGGCGAGGCCATTACCCAGGCCTTTGGCGAAGGTGAGGATGTCGGGGGTGAGGCCGTGGGACTGATAGCCCCAGAAGTGCTCTCCGGTGCGACCCCAGCCGGTCTGGACCTCATCGGAGATGAACAGGATTTTCTCCCGATCCAGCACTTCCTTCATCGCTCCGAAGAACCCATCCGGTGGGGTGGAAAAGCCTCCCACTCCCTGGATCGGCTCGGCGATCATCGCCGCCACATCACCGGCGGTGGCGACTTCGAGCAGGTTCTCGAGATCGGCCACACAGGCGGCGGTGAATTCCTCGTCCCCGAGATGGCCGAACGGGGAGCGGAGCTTGTAGCCGGAGTGGACGTAGGTCACGTCGAACGGTGACAGCGAGGTGGCCGACCACGAGCGCTGCCCGGTGATCGCCACCGTCGAGTGTGATTTGCCGTGATAGCTGCCCCGCAGGGCCAGGATCTGGTTCGACCTCCGGAACTGCGTCGCCAGCATCAGGGCGGCGTCGTTGGCCTCGGTGCCGGAGTTGGTGAAGAAGACCTTGGCGTCGGGGATCCCCGACAGTTCGGCGATCTTCTCGGCCAGTTCGATCTGGGTCTCGATCAGGTACAGCGTCGAGGTGTGGACCATCTTCGCGGCCTGGGCCTTCACCGCCTCGACGATCTCGGGCACGTTGTACCCGGTCATCGTCGTCAGGATCCCTCCGAAGAAGTCGAGGTAGGTGACTCCCTCGGCGTCGGTCACCCGCCTTCCCTCCCCCTCCACCAGCGATATCGGCTGGTCGTAGTACAGCGCCATCCAGGACGGAAGAACCGCTTTGTGCCGCTGGAGCAGCTCGTGGTGAACGCTCATCGCCGCTCACCCGGCTGGAAGACGGCTTTGCCCGGGCCTTCGGCCCGCCCCCTACCCCGCTTCGCGGGGGGCCCTCCCCCCTTCGCGCCGCTCAGGGGGACAAAGACGTGGAGCAGCATCATGGCTCGACCAGGGGGGCGTAGGCGTCGGGGCGGCGGTCCCGGTAGAAGGCCCAGGTCTTGCGCACCTCGTCGACCATGTCGAGGTCGAGGTCCCGAACCACCAGCTCCTCGTCTGTGTCGGAGGCCGCCTCCCCCACGACCTGACCGCGGGGGTCGACGAAGTAGGACGAGCCGTAGAAATCGTTGTCACCGTAGGGCTCCTTGCCGACCCGGTTGATGGCGCCGATGAAGTACTCGTTGGCGACGGCGGCCGCGGGCTGCTCCAGGTTCCACAGGTACATCGAAAGCCCGCGGCTGGTAGCCGACGGGTTGAAGACGATCTTCGCCCCGGCCAGGCCCAGCGCCCGCCAACCCTCGGGGAAGTGGCGGTCGTAGCAGATGTAGACGCCGATTCGACCCACCATGGTGTCGAATATCGGGTATCCCATGTTGCCGGGTCGGAAGTAGAACTTCTCCCAAAAGCCGTTCACGTGGGGGATGTGAGTCTTGCGGTACTTGCCCAGATAGGTCCCGTCGGCGTCGATCACCGCCGCTGTGTTGTAGAAGAAGCCCTCGTCGGCCTTCTCGAACATCGGCACCACCAGCACCATCTCGGTGTCGCGGGCCAGTTGGATCATCTTCTCCATCGTGGGCCCATCGGGGATCGGCTCGGCGGAGTCGAAGTGTTCGTTCTCCTGCACCTGACAGAAGTAGGGGGTGTTGAAGATCTCCTGGAAGCACATCACCCGGGCGCCATCGTTGGCGGCCTGCTCGGCGTATTTGACGTGCTTGTCGACCATGGACTCGGAGTCGCCGGTCCATTCGGTCTGAACTATCGCTGCTCGAACGATGTTGGACATGTCTCTCCTTTTGCGGGGACCGGGGGCGGGCCCCGGTCCCCGTCTCACTCGGTCGCTTACTCGCCTCCAGGTTGGAGTTCGACCTCGACCCGCTCCCAGCTTTCGCCGTGGACGTCGAGGCCCTTCTCTTCGAGGGAGGCCACTGCCGCCTCGGCGAGATCGGTGCGGTACACGTCGTCGCTGATCTCCACGCCTTCGAGGTCGGGGATCTGGGTCGTAGCGATCTCCACCGTCTGATCCCAGAGGGCTTCGTTCATCACGCCGATTCCCTCGGTCGCCGGCCAGATCAGAGCGTTGATCTCGTTCATCATCCAGGTCTGGTGGCTGAGCCCCAGCGTCGAGCCGGCGTCGAGGACGGACTGGACGCAGTCGTCGGGGTTGTCACGGCAGTAGATCCATCCCTCGAACGAGGCTTCGAGGAAGCGCTGGGCGATTTCCTCGTTGTCGGCCAGCCAGTCGGCGTTGACCCAAACCGCGTCCTGGAGCATGGCGGTCCCGACCTCGTTGAAGTCGATCACGCTGAGGTCCTCGGGCTGATACAGCTCGCCGGTGTCGGGGTTCTCGGCCTCCAGCACCTGGGCATACTCGTTGTACGTCATTGCCTCGGCCGAATCGATCTCACGGTTCAGGAGGGCCGACATGGTGAAGTCCTGGCCGACGAGTTCGACGTCCTGGACGTCGAACATCTCGATGGCGGCCAGCAGTTCGTATTCGTTGCCGAAGCCCCAGTTGCCGACCTTCTTGCCTTCCCAGTCTTCGGGGGAGGTGATGCCCGAGTCGGCCCAACTCACCATCAGGGTTCCGGAGCGTTCGAAGGTCTGGCCGATGTTGATGATGTCGGCCCCGGCTTCCCGGGAAACGAGCGCCTTGGGGACCCAGGCGAGCCCGAACTCGGCTCCTCCGCTGGCCAGAACCTGCTGAGGCACGATGTCGACCCCGCCCTCGAGGATCTCGACCTCGAGACACTGGTCTTCGTAGAACCCCTGGTCGATGGCGGCGTAGTAGCCGGCGAACTGAGCCTGGGCGAACCACTGGAGCTGGAGCCGCACCTGGTCGGGAGACTCGCAGGCCTCCTCGCCGGAGGTGGTTTCGGTCGATCCCGTCTCGGGTGGCGTGGCATCCCCGGCGGTGGTATCGGTGGCGTCGTCTCCGTCGCCACAGGCCACCAGGGCCAGCGCCAGCACCAAGAGCAATGCCAGCATCCGGCGGTAACTCGTCCTCATCGCGTCCTCCTGGTTGGTTGGTTACTCCGCCTCCCCACCGTACTCATCGTCAGCCTGGATTTCGCACAGAAACATGCCAGGGCATGACGAGGCGTTCGATGAGAAGAACGATTAGATACATCCCGATGCCGAGGATGGCCGAGACCAGGATGGCGGCCCACGCATCGGGGAACTGGAAGAGCTGGGCCCGGTTAGTGATGTACTGGCCGAGCACGTTCTGTGGCCCCCCGAAGTACTCGGCGATGATGGCTCCGATCAGCGAAAGCGGGACCGCCACCTTCATCGCCGAGAAGAAGTAGGGCAGGGCATTCGGAATCCGGACCCGACGGAGAATGCTGAAGGGAGTGGCCGCCATGGCCCGCATGAGCTCGAGCTGGGAGTCTTCGATCTCGGCCAGGCCGCGGGCGGTGTTGGCCATCACGGGGAAGAAGACCATGACCGCCACCACCGCCATTTTCGAGATCGGGCTGGTCAGACCGAACAGTTGGTTGAAGATGGGTGCGGTGGCCACGATCGGCATGGCGTTGACGGCGGAGGCAAAGGGCATGGCGCCGAGGCGAAGGGTGGTCCAGCGGGCCACCGCCGCTGCCGCCAGGATGCCGAGGATGGTGCCCGCCGCCAGTCCCCCGACCGCCTCCAACAGGGTCCGGAACCCGAACATCCAGATATCGGCGGCGTTCTCGATGAAGGAAGCCCAGATGGCCGATGGCGCAGGGAGGATGAAGGCCCTGATGTCGAATGCCCTCACGATCAGCTCCCAGGTCGTCACCATGGCGACGAAGGCCACCAGCGGCGGCAGGGCCCGGGCGAGCCGGCCCTTCACGACCTGGCTTCCTCCCGGCGCAGGGCCTCGCGGACCTCGGTGAGGAGCTCGAAGAAGCGAGGGCTCTCGCGGACGTCGAAGTCGCGGGGCTGGGGCAGGTCGATGGCGATCTCGTCGGTAATGCGGCCGGGCCGCGCCGACATGACCACGACCCGGGTGGAGAGGAAGACGGCTTCGGGTATGGAGTGAGTGACGAATATCACCGTGGTTCCGGTGTCGCGCCAGATCCGCATCAGCTCCTGCTGCATCGACTCCCGGGTCATCTCGTCCAGCGCCCCGAACGGCTCGTCCATCAAAAGCAGCGGGGGGTGCTGGACAAGGGAACGGGCGATGGCGACTCGCTGTTGCATGCCGCCGGATAGCTGCCAGGGATAGTGGCCGAGGAAGTCGTCGAGCCCCACCATCGAAAGCAGCTCGTGGGCTCGCTCCCCTCTCGGCCCCGCCTCCATGCCGGTCAGTTCGAGCGGCAGCTCGACGTTGCGCTTCACCGTGCGCCAATCGAGCAGGGTGGCGCGCTGGAAGGCGATGCCGTAGTCGCCGTCGACACGAGCCTGATGAGGGTCCTTGCCGTTGACCAGGAGTGTTCCTGCCGACGGCTGGAGGAGATCGGCCATCAGCCGTAACAGGGTCGACTTGCCACAGCCGGAGGGCCCGATCAGGGAGACAAAATCTCCCGGTTCGATCCGCAGCGAGATGTCGCGCAGTGCCTCGACCCGTCCCGACCGTCCTTCGAAGGTCTTTCCCACACCGTTGACGTCGACGATGTAGTCCATCTAGGAGTTCACCTCCCGGAGGCGGTCGGGCAAGGTCAGCTTCTCGGCGAGCGACACGATACCCACGAAGGCGATACCCCCGACCGCCGACATCAGCACGGCGGCGTAGAGCTTGGCCGGATCGGCCGTGAAGACCTGGTTGAACTGCAGGAGTGCCCGGCCGAGGCCATCGGCGAAGCCGGCGGGCAACTCGCCCACGATCGCTCCCACCACCGAAGCGGCAGCCGATATCTTGAGAGCGGTGAAGATGTAGGGCAGGGCCGAGGGCACCTGGAGCTTCCACAGCCGCTGGGAATGGGAGGCGGCGTAGGAATGGAACAACTCGCTGGCGGTGGCCTCCGGCGAGCGCAGGCCACGTACCGTGTTGATGACCACGGGAAAGAAGGTGAGATAGGCGGCGATGATCGCCACCGCCACCCACCCGGGCACGTCGAGCTGACGGCCCCAGATCACCACCATCGGAGCGATGGCGATGATCGGGATCGTCTGAGAAGCCACCACCCAGGGCATGAAGGCGCTCTCGGCGGCACGGGAGCGCACGAACAGCACCCCGATGGCAAAACCGATCAGCCCACCGACCAGAAACCCGACCAGGGCCTCGCGCAGGGTGTAGAGGGTCGCCACCGCCAGGACGCCGAGGAGAGGCTCGCCGCCTCGGCGGGCGGGGCGGAACAGTGCGCCCACAATGTCCCACACGTGGGGCATCGAGTTGTTGCCGGGCCTCGGTTTCATCGGGATGTCTGTGAAAGGCCAGGTGCCACCCATGAGCACGCCGAAGAGTTTGTATCCCTCCCAGAGCGCGATCACTCCGAGCAAGACGACGACGAACGCGAGTGCCCGGCGGATGGTCGAGTTGTTCCCGGTGGCCGTCCCCTGTGACATCGGCGCCGGACTATACGCGCCGGGGCGGCATGTGGCACGTTCTCTCCCGGTTCAGGTCGTGGCTGATGCCGTAGCGTCCAATGCGAGCAATTCCCACTTTCCAGGGACACCCTTGAGTTCGTGCACGCCGCACGTGTCGAACTGGAAGCCGGATCCGACCATCAGATCCCTGACTGTCTGGGAGACACAAATCTGATCAGGGGTCGCCAGGCCCGAGACCCGGGCGCCGACATGGACCGCCATCCCGGTCAGGGAGCCACCCCGTACGAGCACCTCTCCGGTGTGGACACCGATCCGTTGGCGCAGCCCGAGCTCGGCTCCGATCGTCCGCACCTTGAGCGCACATTCGAGTGCCGACCGCGGGCTGGTGAAGGCGATGAAGAAGCCTTCGCCGGCGGTGTCGACTTCTGTGCCGCCGTAGCGGGCAATGGAAGAGCGGATACGGGTACGTAGCGCCTCCAGCATCCCGCCCCATCGCCGGTCGCCCTCGGCCGCCACCCGCTCAGTCGATCCCACGACGTCGGTGAACACCACGGTGACGACCCGGCGGTCGACCATCCCGCCCACCCGGGTTCCCACCAGGAACTCCTCCACCTCGTCCATGAGCGCATCGACGTCGCCCAGATCCCGGTACCTCGTCGCCGGGGAGTTCGACATACGTGCCTTTGGGAAGGCGTTCCGCCAGCCAGCGCAGGCTCTCGGCGGGCGCAAAGGTGGTGTCTCCGCGATGGACGATCAGGGCGGGGCGACGATGTCGGCCAGGATCGGGCGCAGGTCGACGCTGAGGGTACGCGGCATGAGCTCGGCCGCCATCGAAGGAGTGGCCGAGGTGCGTTCGAGCTTGCGGAACCAGGTGGCAATCCGCTCGTCGTTTGCTGCCGACGGAGCCAACAGAGGCATCAGGATCCTTTGACCCCAGCCTCCGTTGTGGATGGCGTCGGACAGTTTGCTTATGAGTTTCGGGTTGGGTGCCGGGGGATGGCCGGCATCGGCGGTAGCCGTCGCCGGCATTTCGCCCAGGACCAGAGCGGTGGCCCGGTCGGGATGAGCGGCGGCGACACTCACGGCGAGAGCAGCGGCATCGGCCCAGCCCACGATCGCCGCGGTGGGCATTCCGGCCGCATCCATCACAGCGAGAACGTCGGGCACCAATTGGTCGATTCCGCTCGATTCCGCCGGGCGGTCGGAGAGACCCGTTCCGCGTTTGTCGAAGAGGACGACACGTCCCATCCTGGTGAAACGCTCGATGAAATGTCTCGCCTCCGCCAGTTCCCACAGCACCTCGAGATGGGACACCCATCCGATCATCAGGACGATGTTCAGCGGGCCCTCGCCCATGACCTGATAGGCGAGGTCGATCTCCCCCGACCGTGTGAACTGGACCTCCGGCATATCTCCCACTGCGCCCAGGTTATGTCAGTCACAGATCCAGCGGATCCACGTCGAGTCTTACCGTCGTTCCCGAATCTCTCCACCGCTGCACCAGAGGCCGGAGGGCGAGCTTGTAGCTCCCGAGGCCCCTTCCCTGGATCAGCCAGCGGTGGGCGTCGTATGTCACCGCCGGACCGAGGATGGCCACGTCGGAATCGGCCGCTTCCCGCAACTCCTCGTCGACCCGACCGACCTCACCTCGGATCTCTACGACGAGGAGGTCGGCGGCCGGCGGATAGCCCAGGCGTCGGCGCTCCGACATCTCCTGTTCGAGGTACTCGATGGGATCACCCCGCCGGAGCGCGAGGATGAGCGGATGCTCCGGCTGGGAGGTCTGGACCATCATCCGGTGGCCACGGCCCCGACGAACCCGGCCCGCCAACCGGGCCAGAACCCGCAGTGCCTCCTCGCCGGCGCGGAAATGAGAGCCGTGAATGAGCCCGTCGGCATCGACCGCAATCGCCAGACCCACGCCGGCCAGTCCGGCCAGATCCCGCTCGGTGCCCACCATTAAGGGTCGACCCGACTCGACATCGCCTACCTGGTCGCCGAACAGCCGCTCAAGTTCGAGCCGGACCCGCTCGACCCCCGCCCCGAGCGGCTCGAACGAGGTGCCTCCACAGTGCTGGCAGGGGGCGGACGGCGTGCCACAGCGCGGACAGGCTGCGCCGGGTTCGGGCCTTGATCCACACGTGGGGCAGAGCCGCAGTTCGCGACAGGAGGCACAGCGGAACGAGGGGGCATACCCGCGGCGGTGGGTGAAGACGAAAGCCGAGCCGTTGCGCCGTAACAGGCCGTCGAGGGCGGCTCGAGCCCGCCCCGAAACCAGCCCCGACCCCGGCGGCTCTTCGTTGCGGTCGACCACCTCGACCAGCGGCCAGGCGCGGGGTGACTCCGTCACGACCTCCGCTCCGCCCGCCAGTAACTCCAGGGAGGGGGTGGGGCCGATGTAGATCTGGGCAAAACCCTCGAGCCGGGCACGGGTCATCAACATCGTCCTCACGGCGACGGTCGGGGTCTGGCGGTCCTTCATGGCCCTGCGCCCCTCTTCGACCACCGCTACCACCCCCAGACCGGTCACCGGCCAGGCGGCACAACGTGGCGTGCCGACCACCAGATGCCCGGGAGTGGCGGCGGCCAGTGACCATCGTTCGGTGATGGCGGCATCGTCGAGTTCCCCGTTGACCTCGATCACACGGTCGGTCACGTTCTGGGCCTGACGGGCGATCAGATCCACCTCTGTGGTCGTGGCGGCGATGACCAGGACCGATCGGCCCGCCTTCACGAGGACCGCCAGCTGCTTCAGCCACGACATGTCTTCCCAGGTGGTGAGTAGAGCCATCGGAGGCCGGCGCCGGTCCGCCAGCACGGACTCGATCACCCCGCCCAATCCTGCCTGCTCCCCCTTGGCGTGGGTCCGGCCGGCACCCGAAGTTGGATCGGCGGGCGGCTGGGTGGGCAGGTTTGCGGGTGGTTGGGTGGGCAGGTTTGGCGGTGCCGCTCGTTCGAGCATCACCGCCACCGGAGCCACGTAGTAGTGGGCGGCCCACACCAGGGCATCACGCAGAGGCGGGCCGAATACCGGCGTCCGACCGGAGATGCCGGCGATGGGCTTGAGCTTCTCGGGGGGACGCTCGCCGATCTCGACTACATAGCCCCGGACCCGGCGCCCGCCCAGGGGCACCCGGACCAGTGAGCCGATCTGGATCCGGGGCTGGTGGGTGGGAGGGATCGAGTACCAGAAGCCGTCGTCCACCGAATAGGTGGGAACGGCCGGGACGACTCGGGCGGCGGCGGTCAGAAGCCCTCGGCGGCCCGCCGGAGATCGTCGGCCACGTCGGTGTTCTCCCAGGGGAACTCCTCACGTCCGAAATGGCCATAGGCGGAGGTTGGCCGATAGATGGGGTTGAGGAGCCCGAGGTGGCGGATGATGGCACCGGGCCGGAAATCGAAGTAGTCCTGGACCAGGGCGGAGATGCTGTCGGGATCGACCTCGGAGGTGCCGAAGGTCTCGACGTGGATGGAGAAGGGCTCGGCCCGGCCGATAGCGTAGGCGAGTTGGAGCTCGCAGCGACGCGCCAGACCGGCGGCGACCACGTTCTTGGCGGCCCATCGGGCGGCATAGGCTGCCGACCTATCGACCTTCGATGGGTCCTTCCCGGAGAATGCTCCACCCCCGTGACGGGCGTAGCCACCGTAGGTGTCGACGATGATCTTGCGGCCGGTCAGTCCGGTGTCCGCGTGCGGTCCGCCGATCTCGAACTTGCCGGTCGGATTGAAGAACAGGCCGGCGCCACCAGCGAGCATGTCCTCGGGGACGGTGGGGACCACCACCTCGGACCAGATCTCCTCGGCCATTGCGTCCTGATCCATGCCCACCGCGTGGTGAGCGGAGACGAGCACCGAGGTGACCCGCACCGGACGATCCTTCTCGTACTCGACCGTCACCTGGGTTTTCCCGTCTGGACGCAGGTAGTCGAGGGTGCCGTCCTTGCGGACCTGAGCGAGCCGCTCGGCGAGGCGGTGAGCGGTCTGGATCGGGAACGGCATCAGTTCCGGGGTCTCGTCGACCGCAAACCCGAACATGATTCCCTGGTCACCGGCGCCGAGGGCGTCCAGGTCGCCCCGGTCCACACCCTGGTTGATGTCCGGTGACTGGGTGTGGGCCAGGATCGTCACGTCGATGTCGTCGGCCCGGAAGTGGGTGTCGTCCACGTATCCCAGGTCGGCGATGGTCGACCGGGTGATCTTCTCGAAATCGGGTTCGTATTCGGTATTGAGCTCACCGGCCACGATCGCCCGTCCGGTGGTGACGAGCGTCTCGCAGGCCACCTTGCCGGATGGGTCGGCGGCGAGGACGTCGTCCAGGATGGCGTCGCTGACCGCATCGGCCACCTTGTCGGGGTGTCCTTCGGTGACCGATTCAGATGAGAAGTACCAGCGATGGTTCATGAGCGGGGCAAGCTTATCGCCCCAGACGCCCAGAGATCAGATCCCACAGCCGGGCCGCCACCTCGGACTTGGGAAGACGGGGCCATTCCTGGGTGGATCCGTCGGATCCCACTATGACGACCCGGTTGGTGTCGGTGCCGAACCCGGATCCCTCCTCGGTGACGTCGTTGTAGACCAGGAGGTCGACGCCTTTGTCTTCGGCCTTGGCCACGGCGCGGTCGACTCCCCCTGTCTCGGCGGCGAAGCCAACGGTGAAGATCCCGCCGGGGCGCGCGACTACCGAAGCGAGGATGTCGGGGGTGGGCTCCAGCTCGATGCTGGGGGGCCCGTCCGCCCGGGACAGCTTCTCGGTGGCCGGTCCCCGCGGGGCGAAGTCGGCGACGGCGGCCGCGAACACGGCCACGTCGGGAGACACCTTCTCGACGGCGGCGAGCATCTCGTGGGAACTTTCGACCGGGTGGACGGCGACGCCGGCATCGGCGGGCAGCGACGACGCCGTGACCAGGTCCACTCGGGCGCCCCGACGAGCGGCCTCGTTGGCTATGGCGTGGCCCATCTTTCCCGAGGACCGGTTGCCGAGATAGCGCACGGGATCGATCGCCTCCCGGGTCCCTCCGGCGGTAACCAGGACTATGAGGCCCTCGAGCGAGCG
>DATHVR010000063.1:0-3695 GCA_035461175.1 Acidimicrobiia bacterium
CGCCCAGGGTGTCGAGGTGGGAACCGGCGACATCGTCCTGGTCAGGACCGGCCGTATGGGCCGGGTCAAGGCGGAAGGGACCTGGGGCGACTATGCCGCCGGCTACTCGTCGAAGGCGCCTGGGCTCGGATTGGCCAGTGCGGAGTGGATCCACGACAAGGAGGTGGCCGCGGTGGCCACCGACACCTGGGGTGCCGAGGTCCTTCCCACCGAGACCCCCGACGTCAGCATGCCCATGCACATCATCCTCATCGTCCACATGGGGCTCACCCTCGGGGAGATCTTCGACCTGGAGGCACTGGCCGACGACTGTGCCGAAGACGGGGTGTACGAGTTCCTGTTCTCCGCCCCACCGCTTCCCATCACCCGGGCGGTCGGCTCGCCGATCAACCCCGTCGCCGTCAAATAGCGGCATGGCAGCCTCCGTCGCCGTGGTCGGTGCCGGATCTGTGGGTGGGTTCTTCGCCGCGCAGGCCCGGACGGCCAGGAACAACGTCACCCTGTGTGTCAGGACCGGCTTCGACAAGCTGGTCGTGGAGACAGGTGGTGAAGAGATAACGGTCGACGCGGCAGTTCACACCAACCCCGCCGAGGTAGATGTTCACGACTGGGTTTTGTTGGCGGTCAAGGCACATCAGACCGCTGCGACAGCCAAATGGCTCGAGGCGCTGTGCGGCCCCTCCACGGTGGTCGTCGTGCTCCAGAATGGTGTCGAGCATCGGGAGCGAGTCGCGCCCTTGGCCGATGGGGCGGAGGTGCTTCCCGCCGTGGTCCGCTACGGCGGCGAGGCGATCGAGCCGGGCAGGGTGAGGCACTACACCTACGGCTCGTTGACGGTGCCCGACAACGACGCGGGGCGTCGGCTGGTCGAGCTGTTCAGGGGCAGTGACGCCAAGGTCATGCTGAGCGGCGACTTCGAACGGGAGGCATGGTCGAAGCTGGTGACCAATGTTGCAGCCAACGCCATACCGGCCATCACCTTGCAGCGCTTCCCCGTTTTCCGCCAGCCCGATGTGGCCGCTCTCGCCGAAGCCCTGATGATGGAGTGCATCACCGTGGCCGCAGCTGTCGGAGTCGAGATCCCCGCCGAGCTGGCCCGATCCGAAGTGGAACGTCTCGCCGGGCTGCCCGACCATGTGGGCAGCTCCATGCTCTACGACCGTCTTGCCGGGCGCAGCCTGGAGTACGACGCGTTGAACGGGGCGGTGGTCCGAATCGGGGCGCGGCACGGTGTGCCGGCACCGCTGAACCGGGCAATGGTGGCCCTGCTCGGTGCGATCAGCGATGGAGGCGGAGCGTGAGCCCTTCGGTGCCACTGCGGGAGGTGACCGGCCGGGTGGCCGAAGCGCTGGATTCGTTCGGAGCCGAACCCAGTGACCTCTATCGCGCCCTGGCCAACAACGACATCGTTGCCGAACTGTGGATCCGTTTCGCCTGGGGCCTACGTCATGGTTCCAGAACTCCTCGGGCTCTGCGCGAGTTGATGATTCTCAGGACCGCCCAGCTACAAGACGCCCGGTATGTATGGCGGGACCACACCGCCATGGCCCGTGCCGCCGGGGTGTCCGAGGAGCAGATCGCCTCCCTCGCCTCGTGGCAGTTCTCGGATCAGTTCGACGAGCCGACCCGGGCCGCCCTCGCCCTCACCGAGGAGATGGTGGCCGGTCATGCCAGAGAGGAAACCCTGGACCGTCTCGCCCAGTGGTTCTCGGCAGAGGATCGGGTCGAGCTGATCGTCACTGCCGGCTTCTACTGCATGGTGCCCCGGGTGCTCGACGCCCTCCAGTTGTTCCCGGAAGACGCCGGCGAGTAGTCATTCCCCGAAGTTGGCCAACTGCTCG
Organism: Acidimicrobiia bacterium; assembly: GCA_035461175.1. Taxonomy (GTDB): domain Bacteria; phylum Actinomycetota; class Acidimicrobiia; order Spongiisociales; family ZC4RG35; genus DATHVR01. The sequence continues at coordinate 1,842 of DATHVR010000063.1, forward strand.
GGGGCGATGGCCGGGTCGTGGGCGGGGAAGATCCGGTCCGAGCGCACCCCGATGTCGTCGATGGCGCGGCGCATCGCCTCCAGGTCGTAGAACAGCCCGGGTGGGATGCAGCGGTCGACGTTGAGCTCGACCTTTCGCACCATGTCCCCGACGATGGAGACCATCCCGTCTTCGGTCTCCACGTAGACGCATTGGCTTCCCGGGGTGTGGCTGTTGGGGTAGACGACGCAGTGGATGCCGGGGAGGATCTCGGTGTCGCCTTCGATGAGGTCGACCCGGTCCCAGAGGTCATCGACCAGCCCGGCCACATCCTTCCGGTCGAAGAAGAGGTTCTTGCCCCCGATGTCGAGATCCTTTGGCCCCATCGGCGCCGCTGCAGCCATCAGCTCGGTCCGCTGCATTACGAAGCGCGCGGAAGGAAGCTGATCGCATCCACCGGCGTGGTCATAGTGGAGGTGGGTCAGGATCACTGTGGGGATGTCGGAGAGCTCCAGCCCGTGATTGCGCAGCTGGGCCTCGAGCGTCCACTCGTCACCGATCCGGTGCGGTCCCAAGCCGTGGACCTCCATCGCCCGCTCCGGGTCACGCATCCCGGTGTCGACCAGGATCGGATCAGGACCTCCTTCGATGAGGAAGGCGAGGATGGGGACCGCCACCCGGCCAGACTCCTTGGTCAGGCTCCAGAACACGTCGAGGGCTCTGGCGACCTCGGCCTCACCGACCTGCAACGGGTGGACCCGGTACGTCATAGGGACCCGAACCTAATCAATCGAGTCTTCGAGTCAGGGCAGATGGGGATCCGGTCATTTGGGGCTTGCTCGGTCGCTTGGGGTGATGGTTAGGCGTGCTCCGACCGACTTCGGCGATCGAGCCCTGCCACATCAGATCGAGGCGGTCTACGAAAGTCACTCCCAGCGGCGGTACAGGTCGTGTTCGATGCCGAACTGGTCGAGGACCTTGCCCGCGGTGTGGTCGAGTAGGTCCTCGATGGTCTCGGGTCCGTGATAGAAGGCTGGTACCGGCGGCAGCACAGTTGCGCCAGCCAGCGTTACTGTCTCCATGTTCCGGATGTGGATCAGGTTTAGCGGGGTTTCCCTGGGTACTAGCACCAGACGGCGTCGCTCCTTGAGGCAGACGTCGCCGGCCCGGGTGATCAGGTCCGAAGCATGGCCCGACGCGATGGCGGCCAGGGTCCGCATCGAGCAGGGGACGACCACCATGCCCATGGTGGTGAACGAGCCCGAAGAGATTGAGGCTGCAAGATCGTCGGCCCGATAGACGACGTCGCCCAGCGCTTCGATCTCGGCGGGATCCGTGTTCATCTCCAACTTGATGGTCTGACGAGCCCCCTCGGAGAGAATCAAGTGCGTCTCGACGTCGTCGATCCGGTGCAGAGCCCGCAGCACCGCCCGGCCCAGTTGGGGTGCGCTCGAGCCGCTCATGGCCACGATGAGACGCCGCAGCGTCATGTTTTGCCACCCCGGGTTGCCGACTCCGTATTTGCTGCCTTCCATACCGCGAGCACGTCGTGCAGCCGCCGCTCCCTCCCTCCGGATAACAAAGAAACCGTCACCCGGTCGGCGCCGACGTCGATGATCTGGCTGATCCGGGACGCACACTGGTCGACGTCTCCGGCCACGGCCAGTGCAGATGCCAACTCGTCGGAGACGACGGTGGCGTGTTCGGCAGAGACGGAGAGGTGCCGTTCGAAGTCATAGGCCTCCGCCGCCTGCTGCATCTCCTCCTCGAAGCGCCGCAACCCCGGTGGCATCTCCTCCCACTTGGTCAGCCACCGAGCCTGAGCCGAAGCCCACGACCTCACGGCATCCACACCCGGCTCTTTCCCATCCACCG
>DATHVR010000064.1:0-7415 GCA_035461175.1 Acidimicrobiia bacterium
GGAAATGGCGCCGCAGGCGCCCTTTCCGACCCACAAAACGGAGCTTTGCCCGCTCGCCGTCAGTTGAGGACCAGGTCGCCGTCCTTGGCGTCGACGGTCACGGTGGAACCGTCGTCGAAGCGGCCTTCGAGGAGGGCGATCGCCAGTGGATCGGCGATCTGCTTTTGGATCACCCGCTTGAGCGGCCGGGCCCCATAGACGGGATCAAAGCCCATCTCGGCCACCAGGTCGGCAGCGGCCGCCGTCACCTCGAGGTGGATGCGGCGGTCGGTGAGGCGCTCCCGCAGATGGCCGAGCTGGATCTCGACGATCTCGCGCAGGTTCTGGCGGCTGAGCCGGGTGAACACCACCACGTCGTCGATCCGGTTGAGGAACTCGGGCCGGAAGTGGCCCCGCACCGCCTCCATCACCCGGGTCGAGATGACCTCGTCGGGCAGATCGGGCTGGATGTGCTCTGAACCCAGATTGGAGGTCATGATCAGCACCGAGTTGGTGAAGTCGACCGTCCGACCCTGGCCGTCGGTGAGGCGGCCGTCGTCGAGCAGCTGCAGCAGGACGTTGAAGACGTCGGGATGGGCCTTCTCGACTTCATCCAGCAGCACCACGGCATAGGGCCGGCGCCGGACCGCCTCGGTCAGCTGGCCGCCCTCGTCGTAGCCGACGTAGCCGGGAGGAGCGCCGATGAGACGGCTGACGGAGTGCTTCTCCATGTATTCGGACATGTCGATGCGGACCATCGCCCGCTCGTCATCGAACAGGAACTCGGCCAGCGCCCGTGCCAGCTCGGTCTTGCCGACCCCGGTAGGGCCCAGGAAGAGAAACGACCCGATCGGTCGGTTGGGATCGGCCAGCCCGGCCCGGTTGCGGCGGACGGCATTGGACACGACCTCCACGGCCACGTCCTGGCCGATCACCCGCTGGTGGAGGCGCTCCTCGAGATGAACGAGCTTTTCCATCTCGCCCTGCATCAGCCGTGTGACCGGTACCCCGGTCCAGCGCGATACGACCTCGGCCACGTCCTGGTCGCTGACCTCCTCGGACAGCATCCGACCCTGCTCGTGCAGTTTCTCCAGCTGCTCCTGGCGGGCGGCGAGCTGGCTCTCGAGCTCGCGCAGGCGCCCGTAGCGGAGCTCGGCGGCCGCCTGCAGGTCGCCGGACCGCTCGGCCCGGTCCGCCTGGGCCTTGGTGTCCTCGATCTGCTGCTTGGCCTCACGGATGCCGGCGATCGCCTCCTTTTCCTGCTCCCAACGCACGGAGAGGGCGTCGATTTCCTCGTTGATGTCGGCCAGTTCTTTCTCCAGGTCTTCGAGGCGCTCACCCGAACGGTCGTCGCTCTCCTTGCGCAGGGCCTCCCGCTCGATCTCGAGCTGGATGCGGCGACGGGTCAGTTCGTCGATCTCCTCGGGCATCGAGTCGATCTCGATCCGCAGGCGGGAGGCGGCCTCGTCGATCAGGTCGATGGCCTTGTCGGGCAGGAAGCGGGCGGTGATGTAGCGGTCGGAGAGCACCGCCGCCCCCACCAGCGCCGAGTCGGTGATCCGCACTCCGTGGTGCACCTCATAGCGTTCCTTGAGGCCGCGCAGAATCCCGATCGTGTCTTCCACCGAGGGCGGTGCAACGTGGACCGGCTGGAAACGCCGCTCGAGCGCGGCGTCCTTCTCGACGTACTTGCGGTACTCGTCGAGGGTGGTGGCGCCGATCATGCGCAGCTCGCCCCGGGCCAGCATCGGCTTGAGCATGTTGGAGGCGTCCATCGATCCTTCGGCGGCCCCCGCACCCACCAGGGTGTGCATCTCGTCGATGAAGGTGATGACCTCACCCTCGGAGCCCTTGATCTCGTCGAGCACCGCCTTGAGGCGCTCCTCGAACTCGCCCCGGTACTTGGCCCCTGCCACCAGGGCACCGAGGTCGATGGCGACGATGCGCTTGGTCTTGAGGCCCTCGGGCACATCGCCGTCGGCGATGCGGCCGGCCAGGCCCTCGACGATGGCGGTCTTGCCCACGCCGGGCTCGCCGATCAGAACCGGGTTGTTCTTGGTGCGCCGCGACAGGACCTGGATCACGCGCCGGATCTCGTCGTCGCGGCCGATCACCGGGTCGAGCTTTCCCTTGCGGGCCTGCTCGGTGAGGTCGCGTCCGTATTGCTCCAGGGCGTTGAAGGTGGACTCGGGATCTTCGGACGTGATCCGCTGGTTCCCCCGCAACTCCACCAGGGCGGCCCGGATCGCCTCCAGCGTCAGCCCCTGGCGGCGGAAGACCTTGCCAACCGGCCCCTCCGATTCGGCCAGCGCCAGCAACAGATGCTCGACCGAGAGGTAGTCATCGCGCATCTCCTGGCGGTGGCCGTCGGCCGCCTCCAGCACCCGGGCCAGCTCCGGCGACATCTCGGGCTCGGTGGCCCCGTACACCTTGGGCGCCCGCCCAGCCGCCTCCTCCAGCTCGCCACGCAACGCCAGCGGGGCGGCCCCGACCTTGGTGATGACCGGATAGATCAGGCCATCCGACTGGGCCAGCAGGGCCAGACCCATGTGAACCGGGGAGATGGCGGCGTGGTTGTGCTGGACGGCCGCTTCCCGGGCCTGCAACAGCGCCTGGCGGCTCTTGGTGGTCAACTTTTCGAGATTCATCCTTCTTTCAGCCTTGCGATAGAAAACTTGAGTCCAACATTATCAAGTCCATGCGGCTGGGGAACATTCCCGATTTCTGACTCAGCGGATCAGCGACAGCCTCCGGTTGAGGGCATCCAGCACCGCTCGGGCCGTGGCCAGCACCACGTCGCCGCGCCGGATCAGAGCCGAGCCCACATAGGCGTCGGCGGTGCCGGCCTCGTTGACCTGAACCAGGGCGATGGTGATCTCGTCCAGCGTCGACGTCCCCACCGCGGCCAGTTCGAACTTTCCCGTCCCGATCACCGACTCGAGGGCGCGTAAAGTCGCCTCGCCCACCACCCGGGCCCGGGCGGTGGTATCGATCGCGCCCTCGGCCTGGCCTCGATGGCGACTGCCGTCGGCGTCCAGCTCCACGGTCACCGTCACGACGTCGCCCAGATCGACGTCTACTGATCGCAGCACCGGTCGTTCGAAGTCCACAAGACAACGATAGCTTGCAGCCACCCGGTGGTACGTTGAGATCGACGGCATACAAAGGAGGATCCGTGATCCACGAGTTCAAGGAATTCATCGCCAAGGGCAACATCGTCCAACTGGCGGTGGCCTTCGTGATGGGTCTCACCTTCGCTAGCGTGGTGACTACCTTCACCGAACGGATCATCAATCCGCTGATCACGCTGGTCCTCCCCGGTATCGACAATCTCGACGCTATCGGGACCTTTGCCGACAATGGATCGATCGGCGCTTTCATCGGCGCCCTGATCTACTTCGTGATCGTCGCCTTCGTGTTGTTCCTGATCGTGAAGGCCTACAACCGTTGGGAGAAGAAGGAGGACGTACCGGAGGCACCGGCCGAGGGGATCGTTCTCCTCACCGAGATCCGCGACAGCCTGCGCCGCTGAAGTCCCGCCCCCACGAACCCGAAACGGCGCCCACCCGGGCGCCGTTTCCGCGTCGCGATCGCCCCGGCCCGTAAGGTCACGGCCATGAGCGACGTCAGTTTCACCCCCTCCGGACCTCCCGAGACCGTGCTCCCGGACCCCGCCCCCTCCCTCATCTCGGCGCTGGACGCCTCCGGATCGAGGGCCGATATCGCCGCCGCCGTTGCCGCCCATCCGGCCGACCCGCTGGGTTGGGCGACGCTGGGCGATGCCGCCGCCGCCGAAGGCGACCATCCGGTGGCCGTTTACGCCTATTACCGGGTCGGCTATCACCGGGGCCTCGACCTGTTGCGCAAGAACGGGTGGAAGGGCTCGGGGTACGTCCGCTCCGGGCCTCCCTCCAACCATGGCTTCCTGCGCTGCCTGGCCGGGTTGGCCGAGGCGGCCGCCGCCATCGGGGAGTCGGACGAAGCCGAGCGCTGCCGCCAGTTCCTCCATCAACTCGACCCGAAAACCGATTGACTATCCAACCTCACCCACTATCCTTTTATGCATGGTACCTGGCACAGCACGGCATGACCGGGGTTCCCAACTCCTCAAAGGGGTCCTCGACATGTGTCTACTGTCCTTGATCAGAGAGGAGCCGTCCTACGGCTACGAGATGGTGAGGAAACTTCAGAATCGCGGCCTGAATCTGGTCAGTGAGGGTTCGATCTATCCCCTCCTCTCCCGCCTTGAGAAGAGCGGCCTCGTCGACGGCTTCCTGGTGCAGTCGAGTGAGGGACCGGCCCGCAAGTACTACCGGATCACGGCCGCCGGCACCACCCACCTCGGAGAGTGGACCGACGAGTGGCGCGCCTTCCGCAATGGGGTCGACGACGTGTTGGGGAGGGACGATGACTGATCTCGCCGTGGAACGGCTCGTCGAGGACTGCGTCCGCTACTGGAGCGAGACCAGGGTTCCCCGCAAAGAGGTCGAGGAGATGCGCCTCGAACTGAGCCAGCATCTGGCCGCAGCCGTAGCCGATGGTCGCGAGCCGGCCACGGTGGTGGGACCGAGTGTGGCCGATTTCGCCGCGGCCTGGGCGGATGCCCGCCGGCCTCCGGCGAGGTCCAACCCGAGTTGGGAAGACGTGATGAGCGGCAGGACCGAGCTGGATCGGAGACGCCGCCGGGAACTATTGGCGTTCGGCGCCGGAATCGTGGCCATCGTGGCCGCCTTCGCGGTCGTCGGGAAAGGAGCAGACAACGTGGAAGAGGAAATCTGGCGCTGGCTCTGGACGGGCCTGGCAGTGGTGATGGCGATCGGAGAGATCTTCACGGCAGGCTTCTTCCTGCTTCCCTTCGCCATCGGAGCGACGGCCGCGGCGGTTCTCGCCTGGGTGGGAGCGGCGGTGCTGGCCCAGTGGCTCGTATTCTTCGGCGTGTCGATCGTGGCTCTCGCCTATCTGCGACGCTACATCGACCGTCAGGACGAGGGCGATCAGCCCCGGGTGGGCGCCAACCGCTGGGTCGGCTCCCAGGGCATCGTCCTCGAAGAGATCGACCCCGACACCGCCAGCGGAATGGTCCGGGTCGAGAACGAGGAGTGGCGGGCCACCTCCACTCACGGGGGGAGCATTCCCGCCGGAGCCCGCATCGCCGTGCGCGATGTGCGCGGCGCCCGGCTGGTGGTCGAACAGGTAGAGCAATAACGGAAAGGACAAGATAGATGAGTCCACTGATAATCCTCTTCGGGGTCCTGGCCGCCGCGATCATCCTGGTCGCCGCCGCCGGATTCCGGGTGGTGCGCCCCTTCGAAAAGGGCCTGATCGAGTTCCTCGGTCGGTACGAGAAGACCGTCGACTCCGGCCTGCGCTGGGTGATGCCGTTCGTCAAACGGATCATCAAGGTCGACATGCGTGAGCAGGTGGTCGACGTCCAGCCCCAGGAGGTCATCACCAAGGACAACGTTGCCGTGACCGTGGATGCCGTCATCTACTACGAGGCCACCGATCCGGTCAAGCTCAAGTACAACGTCGGCCAGTTCATCCTCGCCGTCACCAAGCTGGCCCAGACCAACCTGCGTAACGTCGTCGGCGACCTCGATCTCGACGCCGCCCTCACCTCGCGCGAGGTGATCAACGCCAAGCTGCGGCAGATCCTCGACGACGCCACCGACAAGTGGGGCGTGCGGGTGGTCCGGGTCGAGATCCAGCGGATCGAGCCGCCCGGCGACGTCACCGACGCCATGCACCGCCAGATGAAGGCCGAACGTGACCGGCGTGCTCTGGTCACCGAGGCCGAGGGCGCCAAGCGGGCCGCCATCCTCCGTGCCGAGGGAATCAAGGAGTCCCAGGTGCTGGAGGCCGAGGGTCAGGCCGAAGCCATCAAGCGGGTCGCCGACGCCGAGCGCTACCAGAAAGAGACGGTGGCCGAGGGTGAAGGCCGCGCCATCGAGCGGGTCTTCTCCGCCATCCACCAGGGCGACCCGACCCCGGACCTAGTGGCGATCCGCTACCTGGAGGCCCTCCAGGGGATAGCCGACGGCCAGGCCACCAAGATCTTCCTGCCCCTCGACACTTCCGGGGTCCTGGGAAGCGTCGCCGCCATCGGCGAGATGTTCAAAGAGGGCGTCGGCGAACAGCCCCGCCCCCCGATGACCTGACCCAAACCCCGTTTTCGCGCATGAATTGCGCGCCATGACGCGCAATTCATGCGCGAAAAGCGTAAGGTCGGTCCCGACTATGCAAGGACGTGAAGACCGGATGACCCCGTCCCTTGCGGCCTCCGTCTTACCTATCTGACCTCATCCCGGCGGAGCTGCTCTCATTCATAGGAGATGCGATGCTTCGCGTTCGCACTGTTCATGACGCCGCCGACTTCGTCGGTGAGTCCGGCCTCGCCCCCGACCTGATCCAGGACCTCTGGGACTCCGGAGACAGCCGCCCCGATTGGTGTTTCGTGGCCGAAGCTGACAACCAGAGGGTGGGCCGGCTGGGCCTCCAGGTCTCGCCCACCACCAGCGACCCGGCCTGGCTGGGGACGCTGCCCTCCCATGAGGCGTCCGTGTATGGCCTGCCGCTGCCCGTTGCTCCCGAGGTCGGGCGGCACCTGTTCGCCCATGCCGCCGCCGAGGTCGGAGAACGGCTTCCCCCCACACTGGAACTGCGGCTCAACACCGCCTACCGGGACGATGCCCGTGGTCTGGCCACCATCGCCGAAGGGTGGGGCTTCACCCTGTTCCAGGAGAAGCAGGGCTTCGAGTGGAAGGACGACGGAAGGGAGATCGACGTCCCCGGCCGCCTCGAGTTTCGTTCTGTGGACGAAACCGGCATCGAGACCTACCGGTCGGTGATGGCGCGGTGCGGGGCGGGAACCCTCGACCGCAACGACCGCTACTACTGGGACGGGTGCGGCCCGGAGAACTGGGGGCGGCAGATGAGCGAGTACCTCGACCCCGAAGACGCTTCCCTGTGGCTCCTCGGCTACGCGGGAGCAGACGCCGTCGGATATGTGGCGGTGGTCCGCGACGAGGAACTGGTGGCGACGATCGCCCACATCGGAGTCGTTCCCGAGCATCGCGGCAACGGCTACGTCGGCGACTTGCTGGCAGCCGCCACCGAAGTCGCCCGCCGGGCCGGCCTGGCCCGGATGCTGTCGGACGTCGACGTGCTCAACCTTCCGATGGCCGCGGCGATGCGCCGGGCCGGCCACCATGACCATCCGGACTGGCATGTCTGGGCCTACCGAGCCAGCTGGCCCGAGGCTTTCACCTAAGCGCCCCTCCGCCTTTTCGCGACAGAATTGCGCGCCATGGCGCGCTGTGGTGTGGCGGGACATCGCTGACAGTTGTGTCGGGTGATCGCTGACATCGGGGAGGTTAGTGACATGGTCCGATCTGGTTTTTGGGTCGGCGTCCGGGTGGACGCCCGGACGGTTGGTA
>DATHVR010000065.1:0-6942 GCA_035461175.1 Acidimicrobiia bacterium
AGCAGCGCCGCTATCACCGAGGTGAAGAGGGAACCGGGGCCGAGCACGATCTGGTCGGCGGCCGCGATCGCCTCCAGCGCGGCGCTATTGGGCTCGGGGTCGGGTGGGACGAGTTCGATCTTCTCGATCCTGCCTCGAGCCTGCGCAATCGCCACCTGGCCTTCCACCGCCCGGCCATCGACGACCCCCCGCAGACCCACCGGGACGGTGGTGGCCGGGGCCACCTCCCCCACTGCGCCCAGCATCCGACCGGCGGCACTGACGGCGGCCCCGAAGTCGCCGAACAGGTCGGCGAGAGCGGCCAGCATCAGGTTGCCCAGCGAGTGGTCGGAGATGTCTCCGGCCGAGAAGCGGTGGGCGAACAGCTCCGACACCAGCGATGGCTCGGGAGTGAGGGCCAGGAGGCAGCGACGGATGTCACCCGGAGCGGGGATCCGCAGGGCCTCGGTCAGCCGGCCGGAGGAGCCACCGTCGTCGGCGACCGAGACGATGGCCGTCACTTTGCCGGCATAGAGCTGCACCGCCTCGAGAGCGGCGGCCAGTCCGTGCCCACCGCCGATGGCGACGACGGCAGGCCCGTCGGGGGCAAGGAGAAAAGGATCGAGGTCGGTGCGGGGCCCCACCTCCGCCGTTTTCGAGCCGGGAACCACTCCCCCGTGCCCGAGGGTCAACTGCCCACGTCCCGGTGGCGGACGGCGGCCCGGATGCCGCGTCCTTCCAGCCGACGGCCCAACTCCTCGGCGATGGCGACCGAGCGATGGTGGCCGCCGGTGCATCCGATGGCGATCGACACGTACGACTTGCCCTCGGCTTCGTAGCGAGGGATGAGAAAGGCGACCAGTTCGTCGACCCGGTCCACGAACTCGGCGGCATCCTCGCTGCCCAACACGTAGTCGGAGACTTCGGGGTCATAGCCGCGCAGGCTCCGCAACTCCGGCACCCAGTGGGGATTGGGGAGGAAGCGGGCGTCGAAAACGATGTCGGCGTCCCGGGGGGTGCCATGCTTGAAGCCGAACGAGCGGACCGAAACTCGCATCGGCCGCTGCATCGCCTCGGAGCTGAACTCGTTGATGATCCGATCGCGGAGCTGATGGACGTTGAGGTCGGTGGTGTCGATGACGACGTCGGCCGCCTCCCGCAGCGGGTCGAGCATCTTGCGCTCGGCGGCGATCGCCTCCTGGATGGTGTCGTACCCGAGCGGGTGCGGCCGGCGATTCTCCTCGTAACGCTGGATTATTACCCCGTCGTCGGCGTCGAGGAAGAGAATGGCGGTGCGGATCCCGCTCTGGGCGAGCTGCTGGAGCACATCGCGCAGTGCCTCGAGGGCGTCGCCGCCCCGGGCGTCGACCACCGCCGCCAGCCGTCGCGGCTCCTCCCCCACGGCGTGGAAATCGACCGCCTGCGCCAGCAGCGCCGGGGGGAGATTGTCGATCACGTGGTAGCCGTTGTCCTCGAGCACATTGGCGGCCGACGACTTGCCCGCCCCCGACATGCCGGTCACCACCAGGACCTGGGGCCGGTCCGCCATCTCCACTCGTTCGGTCGCTTCCACCATTCCCTCAGGGTACCGGGCCGAGTTGACCTTTTCGCCAAGCGAGCACCTCACGTGGATGGGATGGATCGCACCCCCCTCGGTCAGCCGTGGAGGGCGGCGTAGAGGTCCTCGGCCACGGTCTCGGGCACGACCTCGGCCAGATCCTCCTGGGGGGCATTGCGCATCTGCTTGAGGGAACCGAACCGTTTCAGCAGCGCCTTCTTGCGCCCCGGACCGATCCCCGGCACCTCGTCGAGGATCGATTCGACCATCGACTTCGACCTCAGCTTGCGGTGATAGGTGACGGCAAAACGGTGCGCCTCATCCCTAATCCTCTGCAAGAGGTAGAGGGCTTCGGCGTCACGGGGTATCACCAGCGGATCCGGCTGGTCGGGAAGGTAGACCTCCTCCATCCGCTTGGCCAGGCCGATGACGGGGATGTCGAGGTCGAGTTCGTCCAGTACCTTCACCGCCCGCCCCAACTGCCCCGCTCCCCCGTCGATGACGATGAGAGAAGGCGGATAGGCGAACTTGGAGGTCTCGTCCGGTCCCCGGTCGCGTTCGGCCAGGAAAGCCTTGAAACGACGCCGGATGGTCTCCTCCATCGAAGCGAAGTCGTCCTGGCCGTCGACACTGCGGATCTTGAACCTGCGGTACTCGGACGGCCGGGGAACGCCGTCCTCGAGAACCACCATCGACGAGACGGTGTTGGTTCCCTGCAGGGTCGAGATGTCGTAGGCCTCGATCCGCAGGGGGGCCTCGGGGAGATCCAGCACCTCCTGGAGGCTGCGCAGGGCCTTGGCGCGGGCGTTGTGGTCCTGGTGGCGTTTCAACCTGTGGCGGGCGAAAGCCTCCCGGGCGTTCACCTCGGTGGTCTCGATCAGTCTTCGCTTGGCGCCCCGGCGCGGCACCCGCAGCTCCACCCGGGCGTGGCGGCGCTCCTCCAGCCAGGCCTCGAAGACCTCCGGCTGGTCGGGCAGGATCGGGACCACTACCAGACGGGGCGGCGCCTCCTCTCCGTACAGCTCCCGGATAACCCGGCCCAACAACTCCGGGTCGGTCAGGTCCTCGACCCGGTCCACCACCGTGCCCAGGCGGCCCACCACCCGGCCCCGCCGCACCCGCAGCACCTGGAAGGCCGTCTCCAGCTCGTCGCCGTGGAAGGAGATCAGGTCGAAGTCCTCGGGTCGCTCGGTGACGACCTCCTGTCGCTCCAACGCCCGGCGCACGTCGGCCAGCCGATCCCGGTAGCGAGCCGCCTGTTCGTACTCCTGGCGGTTGGAGGCTCCCAGCATGTCGGCCTCGAGCCGGTCGATCACCTCGTCGGTGTCGCCGCGGAGGAAGGCGGCCAGGCCGTCCACCATGTCGGTGTAGTCGTCGGGAGCGACCGCACCCACGCATGGGCCCGAGCATTTCTCGATGTGATAGAGCAGACAGGGCCGGCCCTGGGCGGCCTGACGCCGGAACAGCCCGTCCGAGCAGGTGCGGATCGGGAAGGTCCGCAGCAGCAGATCGAGGGTCTTGCGGATGGCGTAGGCGTGGGCGAAGGGACCGAAGTACTCGGTGCCCTTCTTCTTCTTGCCCCGCATCACCCGGGCCCGGGGCCATTCGTCGGAGCGGGTGATGGCCAGGTAGGGATACGACTTGTCGTCGACCAGGCGAACGTTGAATCGGGGCCGGTGGCGCTTGATCAACGAGTACTCCAGCATCAGCGCCTCGACCTCGTTGTCGGTGATGATCCACTCGACCGTGTCGGCACTGTCGACCATGGCCTGGGTACGCGCCATCAGGCCCCGGGCGAAATAGCTGGAGACCCGGGAGCGGAGCGATTTCGCCTTCCCGACGTAGATCACCTGGCCGTGGCGATCCCGGAACATGTAGGCCCCGGGAGCGTCGGGAATCTCGGACGGACGTGGTCTTTCCCTCACAACCAGCAGGGTAAAGCGATCCCAGCGCAGTCACCTCCCAGCTAGAGAGGGCCCAGAACGGGCCGACCCGCCAGTGCCGGTGGGATGTCACAGCGCTCTCCTAACCTCCCCGGACATGTCCGAGATGCCGGTCGAGATCGTCCGCAGTGCCCGCCGCAAGCGCACCCTCCAGGCCCATGTGGTGGCGGGAACCATCCGAGTCATGGTTCCGGCCGGCCTTCCCGCCGACGAGGAACGGACCATGGTCGACCGCCTGGTCGCCCGGGTGCGATCCAAGATGGAAGCGGGACAGATCGACCTCGCCGAGCGTGCCGACCGACTGGCCGCCGAATACGGTCTTCCCACTCCGTCATCGATCGAATGGTCGCCGCGCCAGAACCTGCGCTGGGGGTCTTGCTCGGTGGCTCAGGGGCGGATCCGGATCTCGAGTCGGCTCACCGGCGTGCCCGAGTTCGTTCTCGACTACGTCATCCTCCACGAGTTGGCCCACCTGGCGGCCAGAGGTCATGGGCCCGACTTCAAGCGGCTGGTCGGCGGTTACCCCCAAGCCGAGCGAGCCGAGGGCTACCTGATGGCACTCAACCAGATCGGCTACCCCGGGCTTCCCAGGTCCACATCGGATGCGCGCAACCCGGGGTTAAGGAGCCGTTAACCTGGCGCACCGCGTGGACGACATCTTTCACTCCTGCTGCCCGCCTGCGCCGTGGCTCTGCTCGTGACCGGAGCCCTCACGTCCCGGCTCTCCGACCGTTCCCTCACCGCCGTCCGCACCGTCCTCGTCATCACTCTCCTCTACGGTTTCCTGGTGGGGGTCAAGGCGCTGGAGACGGGGATCAACGCCTTCGGTTCCGACGTCGCCGAGGGGATCTTCGACAACGTCACCCACCCGGTCGCCGGCCTCTTCGCCGGGATCCTGGCCACGGTGCTGGTGCAGTCCTCGTCGGTTTCCACCGCCACCATCGTCGGCCTGGTGGGGTCGGGTGCCCTCCCTCTCGCCACCGCGGTGCCGATGGTGATGGGCGCCAACATCGGCACCACCGTCACCAACACGCTGGTCTCGCTCGGCCATGTCCGCCAGGGACCCGAATTCCGCCGTGCCTTCGCCGGGGCCACCGTGCACGACTTCTTCAACCTGCTCACGGTCTCGATCGCCCTGCCGCTCGAACTGACCACCGGCTTCCTCAGCCGCAGCGCCGAGACGATCACCGAACTGTTGGGCCGGGGCGAGAACCTGTCGGGAGTGACGGTCGAGAGCCCGATCAAGGCGGCGGTGAGTTGGCCGGTGGACGTGGTCGAGGGGCTCCTGGAGGGGACCTCTTCGGTCCTCCACGGCGTCCTCCTGCTGGCGATGGGCCTGGCACTCATATTCGCCGCCCTGTCGCTGATCACGAAGACGATGCGGGCCCTGATGGCGGGGCGGATCGAACGATCGATGAACCGCATGCTCGACAAGGGAGCCGGCCTGGGGGCGATGCTGCTCGGGATCATCGTGACGATCCTGGTCCAGAGCTCCTCGATCACGACCTCGATCCTGATCCCGATGCTGGCGGCCGGGATCCTCACCCTCGGCAACGCCTATCCGGTGACGCTGGGAGCCAACCTCGGCACCACTATCACCGCCCTCTTGGCCTCGGTGGCGGCAGTGGCGCCTGAAGCGTTGACGATCGCCATCGTCCACACCCTCTTCAACCTCTTCGGAATCCTCCTCTTCTATCCCCTGCCGGCGATGCGCCAGATCCCCCTCCGTCTCGCCCAACGCACCTCGGAGGCGGCCCAGAGGCATAGAACCTGGGTGGTGGGGTATGTGGGAGGCCTGTTCGTGGCGTTACCCCTGATAGGACTGTTCGTTTTGGCATGATGGAGGCCAGAGATGGTGTTTGAGCTGTTCCGCGGCACCGGCGAGAGCCAGGTGGAATCGATCGAGGAGGCCGTCGCCGAGATGCTGGCGACCGCCTCGGAGACGCTGCGCATGGCGCTCGACGCCATGACCCGGCGGGAGGATCCCGCCGAGATCGGATCCAAGCTGCGCAAGCGGGACAAGTCGATCAACAAGGTGGAGCGGGCCATCCGCCGTCAGCTGATCGTCCATGCCGGAGTGCGCGGCTCCCTGGCCGACGCCCCCGTCCTGTTCGTTTACATGGCGATCGCCAAGGACATCGAGCGGGTGGGGGACCTGGCCAAGGACATGTGGGACCTGGCCGCCAACGGCGCCGACATGTCCGCTCCTCCCCTCCTCGAGGTGGCCGATGCGGTCGCGGAAGAGGTGTTATACCTGATCAACGAGACCAGCCGCATCTTCGGGGAGCGGGACAGCGAAGCCGCCATCGGCGTCCTCAACCGCGCCGACCAGGACGTCGACCGCTACGAGGAGGCCATGCATGCCCAGCTGAACGGAAGCGAGGCGGCTCCGGCAGTGGCCTCGGCTCTCTTCCATCGCTACGTGATGCGAATCACGGCCCACCTCATGAACGTGTTGACCGCGGTGGTGATGCCATTCGAGCGCCTCGACTACTGGGACGAGGACAAGATCGACCGCGAGGAGTAGAGCCGAGATCGGTCGGCCGCCCGGCGAGGTCACGTGTCCTGACCGCGCCGCTAGGCAGCCGCCCGTGTCGTGCCTGCCGGTCGGGATCATCAGCAGAGAGCGCCGCAAGCGCACTATCCAGGCGCCGGTCGTGGCCGGCACCATCCGGGTGATGGCGCCCGCGGGAGTGCCCCACGACGAGGAGCGGCCGGTCGTCGACGATCTGGCCGCCAAGATCCGCCGCAAGTTGCAGGCGGGAACGATCGACCTCGCGGAACGAGCCTCCCCGCTCGCCGGGCGCTTCGGTCTCCCCGAACCCACCGAGATCGAATGGTCGAACCGCCAGAACGCCCGCTGGGATCATGCAGCACGCAGTCGGGCCGGATCCGCATCTCCGACCGGCTGGCGGCGGTCCCGGATTTCGTCCTCGACTACGTGCTCATCCCCGAACTCGCCCACCTGAAGGTGGCCGGCCACCCCGACTTCCACGAGATCGTCGACAGGTACCAACTGGCCGAACGAGGCCGGGGCTACCTGATGGCCATCATGAGACTGCGATGGATGAGCTTCAGCGGCTGTCCTTGCCCGTTTCCACGTATCGGATGCACTGGGCCCTGGTCTTGAACCCGTAGTACTCGAAGTCGTCTCGACAGTCGGCCTTTGACGAGGCATCAGGCAGCGGGTAGAAGATCACCCAGTCAAAATCCCAATTCCTCTCCCCTCCGAGAGCCAACCGGACCTCGACAGTCGTGGCCGCTCTGAACCGCTCCCCGACCGGACCTGAGCCGCAAACCGGGGCGGCCCGACCGTCCACACACACTCCGTCGTTGATGTAGTCGCCGACGACGGCCGGATGGGCGGTCCCGCTCGTCATCACCTCCCCATCGACACGAACCTCGAAGCGGCCAAGGAATTTGGTTTCGTTGACGAACTCGAGGTCGACGCATCCGGCTCCG
>DATHVR010000066.1:0-11385 GCA_035461175.1 Acidimicrobiia bacterium
GGGGTTTCAGGGGGGTAGTCCCCCCTTGAATATCACGGTGGGCGAGGGGGGACTTGAACCCCCACGGGTGTTACCCCACAGGAACCTGAATCCTGCGCGTCTGCCAATTCCGCCACTCGCCCGGCAGTCGGAGCATGCCAACACAGGCGTCGACATGCGGGACGGCCATGGTACCACCGCCCACGTACACTGGCGCAGGTGAAACTGGCACGGGTGGTGGAACGACGCCTGGAACGGATGCTCGACGGCATGGCCGGCCGGGTGTTCCAGGGCCGCGTCCATCCCACCGAGATCGCCCAGCGCATGGTGCGCGAGGCCGACCTGGAATCGCTGGAACACCCCACCGGTCCGATGGCGGCCAACTCGCTGACGGTCGTACTCAATCCCGAGGATCTCGACCTCCCCCCCGCCTCGCTGTCGCGGCTGCTGGCCGAGGCCTACGAGGCCCACGCCGCCGAGGAGGGATGGCGGCTGCCGGGACCGACCTACGTCAGCATCCGGCTCAACCCCGACCAGTCTCCCGGTTCGGTCGGCGTGTCGCTGGAGGTGCGCAAGGGCCAGCGTCATCCGTGGGGGCGGCTCACCGGCACTCCCCCGCTCGATCTCAACAACAACCGGATGTGGGTGGGGCGAGGCGAAGACTGCGACGTCGTGGTCCCCTTCGAGGAGATCTCACGCCGCCACGCCGAGATCGTGCGCCGTCACGGCTCCGTGTGGGTGCGGGATCTGGGCTCGGCCAACGGGACCAGGATCGACGGCGGGCGGGTTGGCGAGGATCCGGTCGAGTTGCGTCCTGGATCGGTCGTAGTCTTCGCCGACCGCTCGTACCGACTCGAGATCGCCTGAATGCCCGACATCATCCTTGCCCTTCTGCGCCTGATCTTCCTGGGCCTCATCTACCTATTCGTCTGGCAGGTGGCCCGGGGAATCGCCACCCATCTCGGCATCCACGCCGATAGGCGCAAGCGGCGGGGGACCAAAGTGGTGATGGTGAGATCGGAGAACCAGGCCGGCCTCGACTTCACCGTTACCGACGCCACCGTGCTCGGGCGCAGCGACGAAGCGGACATTGTCCTCGACGATCCGTATGCTTCTGAATTCCATCTGCGACTCGTGGCGTCGGAAGGTGGGCTTACCCTCCACGATCTGGGCAGCACGAATGGCACGTACTTGAATGGAAGAAGGGTGACCGCCCCGACCGAGTTGCGCCGGGGCGATGCCGTGCAGGTGGGCAAGACGGTGATGGAGGTACGGTGAGGTACCAGTGGGCCAGCGCTAGCCATACCGGGTTGGTGCGAGCGAATAACGAGGATGCCGCTTACCCGACCACGTCGGGGGCGAGTTCGGACAAATCCCTCTTCATCGTCGCCGACGGCATGGGCGGCCACGTCGCCGGCGAGGTCGCCTCGCGGATCGCAGTCGAGACCGCCATCGACATCGTCGGCAATCCGGGCCAGCGAGTGGTGGGGGCCAACCACGCCCTGTTGCTCGAGGTGGCCGCCAACCAGGAACTGGCCGGCATGGGGACCACCATGACCCTGCTCGAGGTGGAAGAGGATCTCGCCCGCATCGCCCACGTGGGCGACAGCCGGGCCTACCTGCTCCGGGACGGTGTGCTCCGCCAGTTGACGGTCGATCACACGGTGGCCGCCGAGTACGTGGCGGCGGGGCAGATCAGCCCCGAGGAGGCCCAGAACCACCCCCAGCGCAACATGATCACCCGTGCCCTCGGTCTCACCCAGAACCTGGTCGTCGACGAAATCGAGGAACCGGTCCGGCCCGGCGATCGTTTCCTCCTGTGCTCAGATGGCATCAATTCCATGCTCAACGATCACGAGATCGCCGAACAACTGGGAGCCGACACCCCCGAGGAGGCGGTGTGGGCCCTGATCGAGGCAGCCAATTCCGCCGGCGGCCACGACAACAGCACCGTCGTCGTGGTCGACGTCGAGGAATAGGGCACCGGACGCTCACCGGAGCGGGTGCCGCTCTCTGCAACCCATTTCCTGCCAGCGGGAAGAAGCAGCTGTGACCCACCACCCAGAACCCACCACTCAGAACGCGGAGCGCGAGGCCCGTCCTTGACCCGTACCTCCGAGGCCGTCCTGATCGTGGTCGGTTCGGCCCTGGCCGCCTTCGGAGTGGCGCTGGTGGACTTCGCCGCCGGCGAGACCGTCGGTGCCCAGGTGGGCCTCACCTTCCTGGTTTTCCTCATCGCCTTCGGGGGTCTGCACGTGGCGCTGCGGGCGTGGGCACCCGACGCCACCCCGCTGCTGCTGCCACCGGTGGTACTGGTGGCCGCCCTCGGGTTCATGGCGGTCTATCGGCTCTCTCCCTACCGGGCCGGTCTGCAGCGATGGTGGCTGCTGATCGGTTCCGCCGCTGCCGTCGCCCTCCTCGCCACCCTGTCGCGCCACGGGCTGGGCCTGTTGCGCCGCTACCGCAACCTGATGCTGTTGGTGGCGGTGGGCCTCTTGCTCCTTCCCGCCCTCCCCTCCGGCGGTCCCCTCCCGATCCGGGGGCTCACCCAGAACGGGAGCCGGCTGTGGGTGGTGCTCGACCTCGGCTTCACCGAACTCAGCTTCCAGCCGGCCGAGCTCGCCAAGATCCTCTTCGTCGTGTTCCTGGCCGGTTACCTCGCCGATCGCCAGGCCGCCCTAACCGGCGCCCACCGCAAGCTGGGGCCGGTGCGGGTTCCCGAACCCCGCCAGCTGGTGCCGCTGGTGGCGGTGTGGGCGGGGAGCCTTCTCATCCTCATCTACCAGCGCGATCTCGGCGCCTCGCTTCTCCTCTTCCTGACTTTCGCCGCCCTCCTCTACGCCGCCACCGGCGCCGCCGGATATTTGATCGCCGGGGGCGTGATGGCGGTGGGAGGCGGGGTGGGGGCATGGATGGCCTTCGACCACGTCCAGCGACGGGTCCTGGCCTGGCTGGACCCCTTCTCCGACTTCGCCGATGCCGGATTCCAGGTGGCTCAGGGCCTCTTCGCCCTCGGCACCGGCAGTCTGTCGGGCTCGGGCCCCGGCCTGGGACGGCCCGACCTGATTCCCAACGCCTCCACCGACTTCATCTTCGCCGCCGTGGGCGAGGAACTGGGCCTGGCGGGCTCGGTGGCGGTCCTGGCCGCTTTCGCCCTCTTCCTTGCCGCCGGATTCGGAATCGCCCTCCGCTCCCGGGACCGCTTCCGATCGCTGCTGGCGGCGGGGCTCACCTTCGTCATCGGCCTGCAGACCTTCCTCATCATCGGTGGTGTCCTACGGGTGCTGCCCCTGACTGGGATCACCCTTCCTTTCATGTCCTATGGCGGCTCGGCTCTGGTGGGCAATTTCCTGCTGCTGGCGCTCCTGCTCCGGGCCAGCCACGAGGAGCGGGCATGAACGGTCCGATCCGCCGGCTGGCAGTGGGGCTCTTCGTATGCATGGCGGTGCTGTTGGGAGCGGTCACCTGGATCCAGGGGGTGCGCGCCGACACCTACCGCTCCGATCCCCGCAATGCCCGCCAGGCTATCGCCCAGGCAGGGAAGGAACGGGGACTGATCGTGTCGGCCGAGGGCGAGATCCTGGCCGAATCGGTCCCGAGCGAGGAGGACCCCCGCCGGTTCGTGCGTCGCTACCCGGAAGGGCCGGTGTTCGCCCACACCGTCGGCTACACCTCGGCCACGGTCGGCGACGGTGGCCTGGAGGCGGCGTATGTGGACGAGTTGCGCAGCCGGCGGGACCTCACCTTCTCGGACCTGGTCTC
Organism: Acidimicrobiia bacterium; assembly: GCA_035461175.1. Classification (GTDB taxonomy): domain Bacteria; phylum Actinomycetota; class Acidimicrobiia; order Spongiisociales; family ZC4RG35; genus DATHVR01. The sequence goes on from DATHVR010000066.1 coordinate 3,742, forward strand.
GGCGATCCTGGGACGCGACCTGCGCCCCCGCAGCATCCGGGTCACCCTCGACCGGGACCTGCAACTGGCGGCCTACGAGGCCCTGGGAGACCGCGAGGGGGCGGTCGTCGCCCTCGACCCGGCCACGGGGGCGGTCCTGGCGATGGTGTCGCGGCCGTCCTTCGACCCCACCGTCCTGGAGGGTTCGGGAGCCGCCGCCGCCTGGGAAGAACTGCTGGCCGACGCCGACCAGCCTCTGGCCGACCGGGCCACCCGCGAGCTGTATCCGCCCGGCTCCACTTTCAAGACCCTGGTGGCGGCGGCCGCGCTGGAGGTGGGCGTGGCCGACCCCGACACCACCTTCGAAGACCCCCGGGAGTTCCAGCTTCCCGGCTCCACGGCCACCATCTCCAATTTCGGCGGGGGTCTGTGCGGAGACGGGACCGAGGTCACCCTGATGCGGGCCTTCGTCAGGTCCTGCAACACCGTATTCGCCGATCTCGCCATCCAGGTGGGAGCCGAGGACATCGGGGTGGTGGCGGATGCGCTCGGGTTCAACTCGGAACTCGAATTCCCCTGGAATGTGGCCGAGTCGGTTTTCCTCACCGACCAACTGGCCGACGACGATGCCGCTCTCGCCCAGAGCGGCCTGGGCGAACGGGACGTGCGGGCGACACCGCTACAGATGGCGATGGTGGCGGCAGCCGTCGCCAACCAGGGACAGGTGATGCAGCCTTATCTGGTCGACGAGCTGCTCGACGCCGAGGGAAACACTCTGGAGGCGACCCCGCCCGAGTCGCTTTCCCGGGCGATCTCTCCCGAGACCGCCGCCGTGCTCTCCCAGATGATGGAGCGGGTCGTGACTGAGGGGACGGGAACCGCCGCCACCGTCCCCGGGGTGCGGGTGGCAGGAAAGACCGGCACCGCCCAGGCCGGAGAGGGGGCTTCTTATCCGTGGTTCCTCGGTTTCGCCCCCATCGACAACCCCAGCATCGCCGTGGCAGTAATGCTGGAACCGCAGCCGGCCACGGGCGAATCCGACACCGGGGGCCGGGTGGCGGCGCCCATCGCCGGAGCCGTGATCGCAAGTTGGCTGGAAAACAGCGGGTGATCCCTATGATTCTGTTGGCCTCTCGGTCTTCTAATGGATAATCCACGACCCCTCACCGACCGTTACCACCTGTCCTCGCACATTGCGCGGGGCGGGATGGCCGACGTCTACCAGGCCCAGGACACACTTCTGGGACGCCGGGTGGCGATCAAGATGCTGCATTCGCAGTACTCGTCGGACGAGGCGTTCGTCAAGCGATTCCGCCGTGAAGCCCAGGCCGCCGCCAACCTGAGCCACCCCAACATCGTCGGAATCTACGACTGGGGCGAGGCGGCCGACACCTATTTCATCGTGATGGAGTTGGTCGAGGGCCGGTCGCTCCGCGAGGTGCTTCGCTCCGAGGGAGCGCTGCTTCCCCGCCGGGCGGTCGAGATAGCCTCCGAGGTGGCCGCCGCCCTGTCGGTCGCCCACCGCGCCGGCCTGGTCCACCGCGACATCAAACCCGGCAACATCCTGCTCGCCACCGACGGCACGGTGAAGGTGACCGACTTCGGCATCGCCCGGGCCTGGGACGACTCCCAGGAACTGACCCGGACCGGCTCGGTGATCGGCACCGCCACCTACTTCTCCCCCGAACAGGCCCAGGGCGCCTCGGCCGACGCCCGCTCCGACGTCTACTCGCTGGGCGTGGTCCTGTACGAGATGCTGACCGGACGTCCGCCCTTCCAGGGTGACAGTCCGATGTCGGTCGCCTTCCAGCACGTCTCCACCGACCCGGTACCTCCCTCCAGCGTCAATCCCGACGTCACCCCCCAACTGGACGCGGTGGTGATGCGGGCGATGCGCAAGGATCCCGCCGGCCGCTATCAGACCGCCGAGGACATGCGGGCCGACCTGGTGGCGGTGCTGCGTGGCCAGACCCCGTCGGCGCCTCCACCGATGGTGGCGGCGGCAGGGGGCTACACCGACCCCGACGCCTCCACCCGGGTGATCCCCTCGGCGTCCACCCCTCCCGCCACCGCCCCGCCCGACGAGGTCTACCGACAGTTGGAGGAAGAGCCTCCCTCGCAGCTGCCGTTCATCCTCACCGCCTTCGGCCTGCTGGGTCTGCTCACCGTGCTCGTCTTCGTGTTGTTCCAGGCGCTGGGCGGTGGCGAAGAGCCGGAGACAGTCACGATTCCCAACGTCACCAACCTACCCGAAGAGGAAGCGGTCCAGCGTCTCGAGGACGAGGGCCTGGAGGTGAGGATCACCCGCGAGCCCAGCGAGGAGATCGAACAAGGACGTGCCATTCGCACCGATCCGCCCGCCGGCGAATCGATCGAGGAGGGATCCACGATCGAGTTGTTCATCTCGGCGGGGCCGGCCGAATCCGAGGTGCCGCCTCTCCTTGGCCAGGACGAGGCGACGGCCCGCCAGTTGATCGAGGACGCCGGATTCATCGTGGGCAACATCACCACCCGGCCCGACGAACAACCTGAGGGGATCGTGGTGGAGCAGAGCCCGCCGGCCGGGGTGCGGGCCGGAGAAGGCTCGCCGATCGACCTCGTTATCTCCGAGGGACCCCAGACGGTGGATCTCCCCAACCTGGCCGGGCTGACCGAACGCGACGCCAGCCAGCGACTCAGCGACGAGGGGCTGCGCTTCACCGTCGAGGAGCAATACGACAACGAAGTCCCTCGCGGAGTGGTGATCGAAACCAACCCCGAGGCCGGTGCCACCGTCGAAGTGGGCGACACCATCCTCCTGGTGGTTTCGCTGGGACCGGAGCCGGTGTCGATACCGGAACTGTTCGGGCTGACTCCCGAGGAGGCCGAGAACCGACTCAACGAGCGTGGACTCGAGATCTCGGTGTCGAACGCCACAGAGACCGTGGACGATCCCAACCTCGACGGTCGGGTCGTCTCGCAGTTCCCGGCGGCGGGCAACACGGCCCTGCCCGGCGACGTGATCACGGTCACGCTCGGCCGGACCCCGCCGACAACGACCACCACGACCACTACAACCACCACCACGACCACTACGACGACGGTCCCGCCGACGACGGAACCGCCCGACACCACCCCACCCACCACTGAGGGGGGCTAGGGATAGAGGGTGGTGAGTGGTGGGTGGTGAGTGACTGAGTGGCGAACCTTTGTCCCCCACGGAGTGGGGGAAGGTCGGCCCTGCCGCCAGAGCTTGCGGAGGCGGGAGGCAGGGGGCAACAGGTGTGAGACGGGTTTGCCCGGCCCTACGGGCCGTCCCCTACCCACGCTGTGATGACTACCCCACCACCACCGGCGGGGGCCCCTTCCCCCCTCGCTCCGCTCCGAGGGAGGTGGTGGATCGACCCATCACCCACGACTCACCACTCGCTACCGGCTGGCGACGATCGCCTCCGACTGCAAGAAGTTCGCCAGCAGGGCTTTGCCTTCCGTGGTCATAACCGACTCGGGGTGGAACTGGACCCCGTGGATGTCCAGGCGGCGGTGGCGCACTCCTTGCACCACGCCGTCCTCCGACCAGGCGCAGGCCTCCAGGTCGTCGGGAAGGGTGATGGCGGCCAGGGAGTGATAACGGGTGGCCCGGAAGGGATCGCTGAGGCCGGCGAATACCCCGCGACCGTCGTGGCGGATCTGGGAGGTCTTGCCGTGCCGAGGCTCGGGAGCGGGATCCACCTCGCCCCCGAAGGCGGCGACGATGGCCTGATGACCCAGACAGACGCCGAGGATGGGCAGATGACCGGCGAAGTGGCGGATGAACTCGATCGAGTTGCCGGCGTCCTCAGGCCGGCCCGGTCCCGGCGAGATCACCAGGCGGTCATAACCGCCCGTGTCGGCCTCGGCGGTCGAGATGGCGTCGGCTCGCACCACGTCGGGGTCCGCCCCCAACTCCCCCAGATACTGGGCGAGGTTGTGGGTGAAAGAGTCGTAGTTGTCGAGGACGAGGATCTTCACCGGTAGCTGGTGGTCATCACGAAGCCGGCCGAGATGAAGAGGAGGCCGACCAGCAGCAGCCACTGCTCGGTCTGGAAGATGAAACGAACCAGGACCAGGATCACACCCACCGCCATGAGGCCCCCCATCAGGGCGACATACCACTGCGGGCTCGGCTCCTTCTCCCGGGCGGCGACGTGCTTGGAAGGGGTGGGACCGGTCGCCTTGGGCTTTCTGCGCTTGGACTCAGGCATGATGCCCCAGGGTAAACACCTTGAGAGGGCCCCGGATTGCGAACGACACGCGTGTAGTTATCCCCTGGTTTTTCCACACCGTGTAGAGAACTACACGCGTGTGACTCAGCTTCGCAGGTGCCTTCCCGGACGCCACACCGGCACCATCTCCTCCCGGCAGTGCTTGGGTGGCGACATCTCCTGGGTGTTGGCCAACCGCAGGGTGACCTCGGTGCCACAGATGGTGCAGCGGAAGTCCTGGTCCTCCACCTCCACCACGTCATCAGGGTCAACCTCGGCTGGCGGAGTGGACAGAAGCCGCAGTGTCTTCATGCTCAGAATCCAGATGCCGGCACCCAGGGCGAGGGCGATCAGGATCTGGATCAGCCCGATCTCACCCATGGCCCACCATCCGATCAGATTCGCTCGATGATGGTGCCGTTGGCCATGCCCCCACCTTCGCACATGCTCTGGAGACCGTAACGGCCACCGGTGCGCACCAGCTCGTGGACGAGGGTGGTCATCAGGCGGGCACCCGAAGCACCCAGCGGGTGGCCCAGGGCGATGGCACCGCCGTTGACGTTGGTCTTCGACCACAGAGCGTCCGGGTCGGTACCGCCGTGCTCGAGACGCCAGGCTCCGATGACGGAGGCGAACGCCTCGTTGATCTCGAGCAGATCGATATCGTCGATGGAGAGTCCGGCCCGCTCCAGCGCCTTGGTGGTGGCCGGGATCGGTCCCGTCAACATCGTCACCGGATCCACCCCGGCGAGCGAGAACGACACGAAACGGGCCAGTGGCTCCAGGCCCAGTTGTTCGGCCTTCTCCTCGGACATAATCAGGACGGCGGCGGCACCGTCGGAGATCTGCGACGAGTTGCCGGCAGTCACCACCCCGTCGGCTTTGAAGGCCGGCTGCAGACCTGCCAGCTTCTCCATCGAGGTCTCCCAGCGAATCCCTTCGTCACGTGTCACGGTCTCGTGGCCGTCCTCGGTGTCGACCTCGACCGGGATGATCTGAGAGTCGAACCTGTCCTCCTCGGTGGCGCGGGCGGCGCGCTGATGGGAGTCGAGAGCGATCTGATCGAGTACCTCCCGGCTCAGGCTCCACTTCTCGGCGATCATCTCCGCCGAGATGCCCTGGGGTACGAGTCCCTGGCTGTAACGATCCAACATGTCGGGACCGAAGGGGGCTCCGGGGCCCTGTTGGGCGGTGATCCCCATCGGTATCCGGCTCATGGACTCGACCCCGGCGGCAACCACCACGTCGTAGGCGCCCGCCATCACCCCCTGGGCGGCGAAGTGAGCCGACTGCTGGGAGGAGCCGCACTGGCGGTCGATCGTCACGCCGACCACGTCCTCGGGGTAGCCGGCGGCGAGAGCGGCGTTGCGGCCTACGTTGAGGCTCTGCTCGCCGGTCTGGGAAACGGTGCCCATGATCACGTCTTCGATCAGACCCGGGTCCAGGTCGTTGCGTTCCACCAGCTCCCGCAGCGGGATGGCGGCCAGGTCGACGGGGTGGATGTCCTTCAGCTTGCCGTTCCGGCGCCCGGTGGGGGTACGGACTGCATCTACGATGACGGCATTGGGCATGGGGGGAATCCTTTCAATCCTCTGCCCCAACCTTATCCGGCCCCGACCGATTCCGATTTTCGACGATCGAAGAAAGGGAGCCCTATGCCGGGTCCGTGGCATCCAGAAGTGCTTGCCCGCGTGGAGAGATGCGATATCCGACCTCCAGGCTCTCGGTGAGGCCCAGCTCCTTGAGCCGGCGCACGCGCTGTTTGAAGTAGGCACGTTCGAGGCCCATCCTCGCCGCCAGGTCCGTCGAAACGACACCGGGATTCGCCTGGATGAGCCGCAAGGTCTGCCACGTCCATGGTGAATCGGCCCGCGAGTCCATACGTCCGAGGCGCCGTTGCACCTCGGCGACCTCCGCCTCGTCCAGGTGGCTGCCCTGACGCAGCGCCACCCGAGGGTCGACCCCCGCCCACCGCAGTTCGATGCGGTAGAGATCACCAGGACGATCGCCGAGCCAACCGCAGAACTCATCGAAGTCGGCGAACCCGGCGGCATGTGATTCGGTCTCCGTTACGGCGTCGGGCACGGTACGGGTGAGGCCGGTGATCTCGACCAGTCCGATCGGGGTTCGGACTCGCGTCCCCACCCTGATCCGAGGTGTCCGCCAACGGCGGAAAACGATGGTGATCGTTCCCGCCTCGATCCCGGCCAATTCTCGCTTGTCGAGCAGCACGGCCTCGATCCTACGGCGGGCAGATACCATCGTCCGCTCCCATCCTTGAGAATCGAACATACGTTCGTTATCGTGACCTGGGTGAAGGAATTGAGGTGGACTGCCCCCGCCGAGGGCGGCCTATTCGAACTAGGCCGGCGTGTCAGCGGCCGCGGCGAGTATCGCGGGCTGTCGTTCCACGAGATCGAGGCGAAGACGATCCTCAACCGCGTGCCCGGAAACGGTCTGCCCTTCAACTGGACCATCAACCCCTACCGCGGCTGCAGCCATGCCTGCACCTACTGCTTCGCACGCCCCACCCACGAGTACCTCGGCTTCGACATCGGCAAAGACTTCGACTCTGAAATCGTGGTGAAGGTCAACGCGGTCGAACTGACTCGGGCCGAGACCGCTCCCGGACGGTGGGCGGGCGGACAGATTGCAATGGGGACCAACACCGACCCGTATCAGCCGGCCGAGGGCAAGTACCGGCTCACCCGGGGTGTGCTCGAGGTTCTGACCGAGCGGGCCAATCCGTTCTCGATCCTGACCAAATCCACCCTCGTCCTGCGCGACCTCGACCTGTTCGTGGAAGCATCACTCCGGACCGACGTCACGGTCAGCTTCTCGATCGGCACCCTCGACCCCGAGGTGTGGCGCCTGACCGAGCCCGGTACGCCTCACCCGATGCGACGAGTGGAGGCCGTCGCCAAGCTGTCGGAGGCGGGTGTGAGGACCGGAGTTCTCATGGCCCCCCTCCTCCCCGGCCTCTCCGATCATCCCGACCAGATGGCGGCCGTCGAGAAGGCGTGCCGGGAGGCGGGCGCCGAATCCGTCTCCCCGATTCGCCTCCATCTTCGTCCGGGGGTGAAGGAGCACTTCATGGAGTGGCTGGGCGAGAACCGGCCCGAACTGGTGGATAGGTATCAGCAGTTGTACCGGGGCCGGTCCTACCTCAAGCGACGGCGAGCTCCCCGTCCAACGCCAACCCGGCCGCAGACCATCCAACCGGCTTTGCCCTTCGGGTGAGCGCCGACCGGGCTGAACGGCGCGAGGTACGGGTGGACCTCGATGTTGCCTTGCGTGGTGTTCGGACGTAGATAGGGGAGCTCGGTGTGAATCTCGGGGCTTCTAGTGGGGCGGTGAGGGGGTGACGGAAGTTGGGTCCGGCGACATCGAGCCTTGGCGCTCGAGGAAGTAGGCCCCGAGGGTGGCGGCGAGAGCAGCGAAC
>DATHVR010000067.1:0-6236 GCA_035461175.1 Acidimicrobiia bacterium
AGTAACCCACCACCCACCACTCACTACCCGTAACCAACCTCCACCGCCCGGCCCCCAACTAGCGTCCAGCTTGGAAAATGCTTCAGGTCGAACATCTCACCAAGGTCTATGACAACGGCACCGTCGCCCTCGAGGACGTCAGCTTCGAGGTTCCCGACGGCCAGTACCTGGCCGTCATCGGCCTGTCGGGATCGGGCAAATCCACGCTCCTGCGCTGTATCAACCGCCTGATCGAGCCGACCGAGGGAAGGATCCTCTGGAACGGTGAGGACATCACCGAAGCCTCCCAGGAGGACCTGCGCCGGTTTCGGCGGCGGGTGGGGATGGTCTTCCAGCACTTCAACCTCGTCCATCGTTCCCGGGTAATCACCAACGTCCTGTCCGGGCGCCTCGGGTACACCAACCCGGCCATGTCGCTGATCAATCGGTTCTCCCGCCAGGACACCCGTAAGGCGCTGGCCCAACTGGAGCGGGTCGGATTGCAGGAGAAGGCTTACTCGCGCGCCGATGAGCTCTCGGGCGGCCAGCAACAGCGGGTGGGTATCGCCCGGGCACTGATGCAGGACCCCGAAATGATCCTGGCGGACGAGCCGGTGGCCAGCCTCGACCCGGTGCTGGCCCACTCGATCATGCGATACCTCGAGATCATCAATCAGGAGGACGGTGTCACGGTCCTCTGCTCCCTCCACTTCCTCGACCTGGTCCACAAGTACTCGGATCGTGCCATCGCCCTCAACGATGGACGCCTGGTCTTCGATGGCCCCCCCTCCGACATCGACGACGACCGCTTCAAGGAGATCTACGGGCAGGAGGCGGAGCGCGTTGGCTGATACCCGACCCCGCACCGACCCCGACCCCGACCAGCAAGAGCTGGGACAGGAAGAGGCCCACATCGGCTCGACTCTTCCGCCCGATGAGTCACGGCCGCCCCGGCGCCGGCACCCTCTGTTCATCATCCTCGCCGCGGTGATCGGCATCGTCGTCTATGCGCTCGCCTTCCAGCAGACCGAGGTGCGACTCGACGAGATCACTTCCGAGACCCGCCAGCAGTCGCTGGCCCGCATCCTCCGCGCCCTGGCCCAGCCCAACCTGGTGACGTACGACACCGAGCCGTCGACCACCGAGATCGAGCTGGGCCTCCCCTGTGGCCCCTCCGGTCTTGCCACCAGTCCCGCCTTCACCGCCACCCCCAATTGTGGGGACCCGGGCGACGTCATCACCGTCACGGGTACCGGATTCGAGCCCCGGGAATTCGTTTCGATCGTCTTCGTTCCCGACACCGAGTTCAACATCACTCTCCGGCTGGCCGGCGTCAATGCCGAGGCCGACGGGAGCTTTGAAACCCAGATCACGCTGCCCGAGCGCACCTCCGAGCAACCCCAGGCCCTGCGCGCCGTCACCGAGGAGCCGATCGGTAGCTGGCGGAACCGGGTGGAGGTGTTCAACGACGCCAACGAGAACGGTGTCGAGGACGATCCCGTCCTCCCCGAAGACGGCGCATATTCGCTCACCATCGCCGCCTCGCCGGATGTGCCTGCCGTAGCCCTGCTGAACGCCGCCAACGAGGTGACGCGATTCGTCACCACCGGGGAGGCGTTCGAGGCCGTCGAAGGACAGGCACGCGGAGAAACCGCCATCCCGCTGACAGAGGTCGAGGAGGACTCGACCGGCCTCAACGTCACCTCCATCGATGCATCCAACGGGGAGATCGCCGTCGACCTGGCAGGCCCGGCCGGCTTCGACATGTCCAACTGGCGCCTGGTCACGTACGACGGCGCCACCGGAACGGTCGGTCCCAGTGCCTACATCTCCGACACGATCCAGTTGTCGCCCCGGATCTCGGAGACGGCGATCATCACTCTCGACAAGATCCTCGAGACCGTATTCCTGGCGCTGGTGGCCACCACCGCCGGCCTGTTCCTGGCCATTCCTCTCAGCTTCGTGGCCGCCCGCAACATCATGCGTGACATCTCTATCACCGTCACGAACTTCGTGCTGGTGTTGATCGCCATGCCCCTCGGAGCAGTCGCCGGGGTGACGGCCGCCCGTCTGGCCAGAACCGTCGTTGGGCCGCTCGGCGACAACGTCTTTGCCCTCCTGGGCGGGCTGGTGGTGGCCGTGGCGGCCGCAGTCTTCCTGGTCCGGCGGGCGGTACCACCGGTGGAGGACGAGATCCCCACCCGCACCGACCGCATCCGACGGGGATCGTTGCTTCTGCTGGCGGCGGTGGTGGGCCTGGTCGGGATCCTGTTGCTGTCGCTTCTCTTCCAGGAGTTGGGTGCCGCCATGCTCTCCAGCCTGGGCGCGCTCGGCTTCATCGGGGCCTTCTTCACCTCGGTGGGCGAGATTCTCGACGTGGCCCTGATCCTGATCGCCGCCCTGGGGACTGCCGGCGTGTTCGCCCATCTCGCCTCGAAGCTCGGCTATGCCATCCGCAATCGGGCTCCCCGCCCGGTGGTGCGAACCGTCAACCTGGTGCTGGCGGCCGTCGCCGGAGCGATGTGGGCCGTGCTCATCGGCCAGGTCGTCGACTGGTTCTATCAGATCGGCAGCACCCGGGCAACCGTGATCATCCCGGCCATCGTCGGGGCGATCCTCGGTGTCCTCATCGCCTTGCGAGGGATGCACAAGGGCGAGGTAGAGATCGGGCTTTCGATCTACTACGCCGCCCGCACGGTCTTCAACACCCTGCGTTCGATCGAGCCGCTGGTGATGGCGATCGTGTTCGTGGTCTGGGTGGGAGCCGGCCCCTTCGCCGGGTCGCTGGCCCTGGCTCTGCACACGGCCGCCGCCCTGGCCAAGCTCTATTCCGAGCAGGTGGAGTCGATCTCCCCCGGGCCGATCGAAGCGGTGCGAGCAACCGGCGCCAACCGGCTCCAGACCATCGTCTACTCGGTCGTGCCCCAGATCGTGCCCCCATACATCTCCTTCACGATGTACCGCTGGGACATCAACGTGCGCATGTCGACCATCCTCGGCTTCGTCGGTGGTGGCGGCATCGGTTCGATCCTGCAGCAGAACATCAACCTGCTCCAGTACCGCGACGCCGCCGTCCAGATGCTGGCGATCGCCATCGTGGTGGCAACCATGGACTGGGCCTCCTCCCGCATGCGCGAACATTTCGTATGAGTGGGAACGCTTTGTCCCCCGGAGCTTTGTCCCCCGGAGCGCAGCGAGGGGGGAAGGGACCCGCCGCCGGTGGTGGTGGGGTGTCAGCACAGCGGGTAGGGGGCGGCCCGAAGGGCCGGGCAAACCCGTCTCCCATCTTGCCCCCTACCTCCCGCCTCCCCAAGCTGCGACTCACACCCACCACTCACAGCCCACCACCCACCAACGATGAGTGATCTACTACTGCGCACGCGGGAGGAGCGAGAGCGCATCGAGCACGACCTGCTCGCCCCCCTCGCCACCAAGTCCGACCAGAGCCGGGGCCGCCAGGAACCCGAGGAGCCCGACGTCTACCGCACCGACTTCGAACGGGATCGGGACCGGATCGTCCACTCCAAGGCCTTCCGCCGCCTCAAGCACAAGACCCAGGTGTTCCTGAATCCCGAAGGGGACCATTACGTCACCCGTCTCACCCACACTCTGCAGGTGACCCAGGTGGGCCGGGCGATGGCGGTGTCGCTAGGGCTCAACGAGGTGCTGACCGAGGCGATCTGCCTGGCCCACGACGTCGGCCACTCACCCTTCGGCCACACCGGGGAGGAAGCCCTGTCTCCTTATGTCGAAGGGGAATGGCTCCACTCGGCCCACGGGGTGCGGACCCTGTCGGTGCTCGAACCCCAGAATCTCACCTGGGAGGTGCTCGACGGGGTACGGGCGCATTCGTGGAAGATCGCCGACCCACCTCAGACCCCGGAGGGCTACCTGTGCCGGTTCGCCGACCGGATCGCCTACCTCACCCACGACGTCGCCGACGCCCTCCGGGCCGGGGTGCTCGAGTACCACGACATCCCCACCCGGGTCCTGACTCGTTTTGGAGCCACGGCGCGGGAGTGGATCGACTCGATGGTCACCGCCGTGGTCGAGGCTTCCCATGCCGTCGGCGAGGTGACAATGGACGCCGCCGACCTCGACGTGATGAACGTGCTCCGCGAGTTCATGTTCGATCGGGTCTACCTCGATCGCCAGATGGATGCCGAGAAGCACCGGGCCATCAAAGTGATCCGCGACCTGGTGGAGTACTTCTCTGAGCACCCCCGCGAGGTTCCGGACTCCTATACGGTCCCCGCCGCCGACTCCCTGACCCGGGCCATCGACTACGTGGCCGGTATGACTGACCGCTACGCCCTCCGCATCCACGACAAGCTCTTCCGCCCTACGTTGTTCTAGACCCTCGGTTGCTTCGGCCAGGACCGGGTTGCGGGTTCCGGGTGGTGGGTCTGCGGAGGCGGGAGGTAGGGCGCAGCTTGCGACAGATCAAAGGCGCGCTCTGCCCGACCCCTCCGGGGTCGCCCCTTTGTGCGATTCTGTGGTGGTGGGTGGCCGGACCCTCGGAGCGTGACTCTGGTCTCCCTTGTCCACCGTGGGTGCGCCTCCAAGACCGATCCGGGGGATGCCCGCGCCATTGCCCGGGCGGCTGCCCGCGGTGAAGGGTCGGTGTGGGTCAACCACACCGACCTCGAGACCATCCGGGTGCTCACCCACCGCCGAGAAGCGCTGGTCCGCACCGAAAACCAAGAGATCAACCAGTTGCGGGCTCTCATCACCGAAGTCGACCCCGAGGGGGCCGCCCGACTGCGCCGGATCCGGTCCCGCCACCAACTCATCGAACTGACCCGCCTCGACTACCGCGGCGACAGCCACCGAGAAACAGTCGCCGATCTCATCAACCAGATCGCCGCTGAGTGTCTCCGCCGCCACGACCAGATCAACCAGCTCAAAAAGGAAATGGAAAAGCGGCTGCCGCCCCCCGGGCGAGCCCCTGATGACCATCCAAGGCTGCGGACTCATCACCGCATGCCAGATCCTCGCTGAAATCGCCGGCACCGGCGGGTTTACCACCCCCGCCAAGATGGCCGCCTGGGCCGGCACCGCCCCCCTCCACGCCTCCTCGGGACGCCAACAACGCCACCGCCTCAACCGAGGCGGCAACCGCCAAGCCAACCGAGCCATCCACACCATCACCATCACCCAGCTCCGCCGCCAAAGCCCCGCCGCCGACTACATCACCCGCCGCACCAAAGAAGGGAAAACCCAAAGAGAAGCCATCCGCGCCGCCAAACGACACATCACCCGACGCATCCGGAAAACCCTCCGCCACCACGGATTGACATAGGAGAGCCCTACCCCGCTTCGCGGGGGCCCTTCCCCCCTCGCTGCGCTCCGGGGACAAAGCTTGCGGGGGACAAAGCTCCGGGGGACAAAGCTCCGGGGGACAAAGCTTGCGGGGGAAGAGCTCAGGGGGACAAGCTCCGGGGAAACGTTTCCGACTTCCGACTTCCGACTTCCCACTTCCGACTTCCGGCTTCCGGCTTCCGACTCAGGACCTCCGACCTTCTAAGGCCACAAGGGGCCGTTGATGGCGAAGGGGAGCTCTTCGCCCCAGCGGTCGGCGAAGGCCACCCGTTCGGCCGGGGCTCGCTTGGCCACGCCCCAGTTGCCGAGCGGGTATCCGCACGACACGGCCGCACTGAGCTGCCAGCCCTTGTCGGCAGGGATCCCGAGCAGTTCGAAGGTGGGCCCGGCCTGGAAGATCCCCAGAATGGTGGTGAGACAGGTGCCCACCCCGTGGCCGCGGGCGGCCAGCATGGCATTCCACACCGCCGGGTAGATCGACGCTCCCGACGGGTCGTTGCGGCTGAAGAACATGACCCACATCGGTACTGTCTCGAAGTTGTCGGCCAGCCACTGCGACGAGCTCATAACCCGTAATGCCGCCTCGTCACCTTCTGCCTCCGCCTTCTCCCGTCGACCCCGATAGATCGTCGTCTGCAGTTGCTCCCAGGCCTCCCGGTAGAGCGGCGCCAGCTCGCGGCGGAGGTCGGCGTCACGAACCACCAGCATGCGCCAGTTCTGGCTGTTGCCGCCGGAGGGGGCGCGGATGGCGGCGTCGAGCATCGAGGCCGCCACCTCGTCGGGTAGGGGGTCGGGCTTGACGCGCCGCATCGCCCGGGTCGTGTAGAGGGCTTCGTAGAGATCCATGGGAAGACCCTAAGCCCCCAACCGTTTTCGCGACAGAATTGCGCCTTGGGTTCAGTTGGTCAGCGCGACGTTTCGACCCTGAAGGAGGG
>DATHVR010000068.1:0-4637 GCA_035461175.1 Acidimicrobiia bacterium
CGGGTGGAGATGGCCCACATGACAGTCTGCGCGTCGAACACGTCGATGTCGTCGTCGACCACGATCACCTGTTTGATCAGGTTGCCCGCGGCGAGGATGGCCATCGCCGCCCTCATCGGCTGGCCGTCGGCGGACTTGTCGAGGGCGACGACCGCGGTGGTCGGGCCGCCACCCTGGAACCAGCCGACCCGGGTTACCTGGGGGACGGCGGTACGGGCTGCGGCGAGCAGGCTGGCGTGAATGGAGACATGGGCGTTGAGGTGTTCACGGTGGCCGGCGAATATCTCGAGGATGATCGGGTCGGGACGGAAGGTGATTGCGTCGGCCTCGAACAGATGGGACAACTTCTGGGGCCCCAGATAACGCATGTACTCACCGAAGGGGCCCTCCACCACACGGTGGGCGGCGATGAGTCGGCCTTCGATGATCATCTCGGCGCCGGCGGGGATCATCAGGTCTTCTCCGAACCGGACCGAAGGGGAGACCTGCAGCGGATGGCCCATCAACGCTCCGGCCACATTGTACTCGTCGATGTCCATCGCGGTGAGGGCGGCGGCGGCCAGGTTGAAAGCGGGATGGTGGCCGAGGACCATGGCCACAGGGAGGTCCTCGCCCGTCTGCTCGGCCTCCCTCTGGAAAGACCAGAGCTGGCGTGGCGAGATGTGGACCCCGGCGTGGGTGGGGTCGAGGAACATGACCCGGTTCCAGGAGAGGTTGTACCGGTCCGAGCCTGGTTTCTTCGCCGCCAATATTGGGGTGAAGTAGAGGCCTCCCTCCATCTCGACGTGTTTGGTCCAAGGGAGGATCCTGAGGTCGAGGTCGTCACCCTCGATGACCGTGGCCTGTACCGGCGCTTCGGTCGTCTCGACCGGAACCTGCGGGTTCGCCGAGATCTGGGGGAGGGCCTCGAGCAGATCGTTCCAGCCCTCCGCCTCGATGCCCAGAGCGAGACCGACACTGCGCCGCTTCGAGTAGGTGTTGAACAACATCCTGGCCGGGGACCGCTCACCGGTGAGGTTTCGCAGGTTGGCGAAGAGCACTGGCGGCCCCCCGCTCGGGGTCTCCAGCTGGTGGAGGATGGCGGTTGCCTCGTAGGCACCCGGGTCGACCATGTCCTCGACGGTGAGAACCCCTGTCGCCGCCGCATGGTGCTCGAGCCATTCGCCGAGGGAGGTTGTAATGCCGGTGCTCATCTCGCCCCATCCTGCTGCGTTCCCGACCGGATCGCGGCGAATACCTCCTCCGACCTGAGGGGAAGACGGCTGATTGCATCACCAGCCGATCCGAGAGCATCGGCCACGGCATTTGCCACCGCCGCCCCAGCGCCGATGAGACCGGCCTCGCCCGCCCCCTTTGCCCCGAGCGGGTTGCCCGGGCTGCCCAGCTCGAACACATAGGCGTGCAGTTCCGGGGCGTCGGCGGCGCGTGGCACCAGATAGTCGGCCAAGGTCGCCGAGACGGGGATCGTGTCCTCGAACACCAACCGCTCGTGAATGGCGCCGCCGACCCCGGCCAGGGCGGCTCCCACCAGCTGGTCCACGACCTTGCGCCGGTCGACCGCGATACCGCAGTCGTAGCCGACCCAGAGATGCTCGGGTAGGACCTCACCGGTTTCGGTGTCCACTTTCACCTGAGCCAGATGCAGCGCCAGACCGTAAGTGGGGTGCTCCATCCCGAATTCACCCGTGGCAGTGAGTGGCGCCAGCTCCTTCCAGGTGAGCGCCTTCATGTCTGCCTCGGCTCCTGTCGCGGTGAGACGGATCCTCGCCGGCGGGACGCCGAGTGTCTGCCCGGCGCGTTCTCTGGCCAATCGCTTCAGTTCCTCGGCCGCAGCCATCGTCGCACTCCCAACGAAGATGGTCGACCGGCTGGAGAAAGTGCCATTCCCAGGCACGGTTGCGTCTCCGCTGACCACCGTCACCGTCCCTGGGTCTACTCCGAGCCCGTGTGACAGGAGCGAAGAGATGGTGGCCTCGAGACCCTGCCCCACGTCGGCCGCCGAGGTGTGCAGCCGGAAGGCTCCCTCCTCTTCCAGGACCAGCGAGACGCTCTCCTCCCGTCCCAGCCCGGAATGCACGACGCTCAATCCCCATCCCAGCCCCACCGCCTCGCCTTCGGCCCGGCGTCTCTGGCAATCGCGGTGAAGACGCTCGTATCCGGCCAGAGAGGCGAAGTGGTCGACCATGTGGGGAAAGTCGCCCGAGTCATAGACGACCGGGTCGGCGGGAGGCTCGAAGGGCACCCCGTACGGCAGCGAAGCCGATCCGATCAGGTTCTTTCTCCGCATCTCCAGCGGGGTGACACCCAACCGGGCGGCGACGGCTTCGATCATCCTCTCCCGGACGAACGTGGTCTCGAAGGCGGCCGGGCCGCGGATAGTCCCGATCGGGGTTTTGCTGGTGGCCATGCCCCTGCAACGGAGGTCGACCGCCTCCCAGCGGTAGGGCCCGGGCAGAGTCTCCACGATGATGTGGGGGATCCGGCTCCCGATCGGCCGCGGATAGGCACCCATGTCGAGAACGACCTGATCCGACAACCCGAGGAGCTCCCCGGAATCCTCGAGAGCGACGCGTAGTAAGTGATGCTGCTCGCCGGAGTGGTTGATCGAGAGCAGATGCTCGCGTCGCCCCTCGTGCCATCTCACCATCTTGCCGCTGGCCCGGGCGGCCCAAGCCACCAGATAGTCCTCCGGGTAGACCTCGCCACGGACCCCGAACATGCCACCCACGTCGACCTTGTGTGGGACGACTCGCTCCGGAGCGATGCCGAACATCCCGGCGAGTGTACGACAGGTGAATTGGAGGAACTTGGTCGGTCCCCACAGGTGCAAGTCGTCCTCGACCCACTCCGCCATCAGCTGGCGGGTCTCGATGGGGAGGCCGGTCCTTCTCGAGGTGGTGAACTCGAAGTCGAACACGAGATCGGCCCGGGACGTGACTTCTTCGATCGGCCCGTATCGCGCCTCGACCTCGATCTGGGTGTTGTCGGCGTAGTCGTCCCAGAGGGCGGGCCCGGTCGAGGTGTCGACCGCGGCGAGGGGCACCAACTCGATCCGGATCGCTTCCGCCGCGTCGGCTGCGGCCGCCGGGCTCTCAGCCAACAGCGCTGCAATCGGCTCGCCGACATACCTGACGCGTTCTCGTGCCAGCACAGGCTGAAGCCGTGACTCGAGCCTTGGTGTCGGTCCAACCCGGATCGGAATCCGAGCGAGTGGGGCGAGATCGTCGGCGGTGATGGCCCGCTCCACGCCGGGGCACCGCAGCGCATCGGAGAGGTCGATCTCTGTGATCAATGCGTGAGGCAGGTCACTGCGAACGACGACGAGATGTAACGCATCGCTTCGGGCCAGGTCCTCGGTGAAGCGTCCGCCACCCCAGATGAACCGCGAGGCTTCGTCAACCATGGCGCCGGGCCTCACCACCCCCGAGTTCGATGCTCCAGCTCCGACGCGGCGTCCTCGACATATGGTATACCATAGCTGCCGGTGGCGTCCCGCCACCGTGCTGACGAGGGAGGAAGAGGAATGAGAGCCCGATTGACCACCGCCCTGTTGATGGTGCTGGCGTTGGTTGCGGCGGCATGTGGTGGAGACGGGGCCGCCACCACTACCGGCGCCCCCGACACCACACAAGCGACGGGCGAAGCGACGACCACGGCGGCCGAGGAGCCGGCGACGACCACGACCGCTGCTGCCGAGCCGGTCGAATTGACGGCCGTTCACGGCAGCAGCCCCGACTACATCGCGCTCGTACCGGCCGCGGGTTGGGATGTGTGCGCCGAGCAGGGCGTCAACGTCGACCAGCAATACGTGGAGGATGGATCGGTCGCCATCCAGGCAATCGCCCAAGGTGAAGGTCAGATCGCCACCAACATCGGTGTGAATGTCGGCCTGCTCGCCGTGGAGGAAGGCGCCCCCATCGTCGACGTGATGGCCACCCAGCGACCCACGTGGGCCCTCGTCAGCCGGAATGAGATCGGGACGATCGAGGATCTGGCCGGTCTCACCATGGCTGTTCACGGGGAGACGTCGTTCACCAAGGCCATTGCCGACTATTACGACGCCCAGTTCGACCTGGGGATGACCCAGGTGATCATCCCGGGAAGCGAGGTGCGGGCGGAAGCGTTGGCCAACGACCAGATCGACGCCTCGGTGATTGACCTGCCCGACATCGTTGCCCTGGAAGCGACATACCCCGACTCGTTCGTTGTACTCGACACCATTGGTGAGAACCTGCCCGACCTGATCGAGCAGGACATCTGGATGAACCGGACCTGGGTCGAAGAGAACCCCGAGCTCGCCCAGCAGGTCACCACCTGCCTGGTGCAAGGACTGCGCAACCTGATCGACGATCCGGCCTACGCCCTCGAGCTGGCCACGGAACTGCTGCCCGACGTGGACCCGGCCATCCTGGAGGAGCTCATCGCCGAATACCAGGAGCGGGGCATCTGGGATCCCAACGGTGTGCTCACCGAGGACACCGCTCGGTTCACCGTCGAGTTCTTTGCCGACCTGGGTGAGATCGACGTCGATCCGGCGGCGTTGAGCCTGGAGGACTACTTCAACTTCGATCTACTCGCCAACGCCGTGGCCGAGTTGGGCGAGCGGTGATCAACGACAACCAGGCGCCGGCCCAACG
>DATHVR010000069.1:0-6300 GCA_035461175.1 Acidimicrobiia bacterium
CGGGACCGCCCGCACGGTGCTGGTGGGCGGGGTCCTGGCCGGAATCACGCTCGATGCCGCCTTCAAGGCAGTGGGGTCGAGTCTCGATCTCGCCTACCGGGACGGCTGGGTACCCGGGCTGGCGACACTGGTGGTGGCGGCGGCGATCGTTTTTCTGGGATTCACCACCGAGGTGGAGCGGCGGGCAGGCCCGGGGTGGCTGGCCGGCGCCACCCTGGCCGGTCTCGGACCATTTCTCTTCGTCCAGTACCTGGTGCTGCAGTCGGTGGGGTGGAACTCCGAACTGACGGGTCTGGGCGCCGGCCTCACCTCGTTGCGGATCGTCGCCTTGAACGTGGCCGCCCTCTGGCTGGCCGCCCGCTTCGGACGGTCGCCGCTGGTGGCGGCGGTGAGTGCGCTGGTGGTGGCGGCGGCCGTGATCGCAGCCGAAGGCTCCCCGCTCACCTTCAACCTGCTGGCTCTGGTGGCGGTGCCCGCCACCGGACCGCTGTGGGCGGCGATGGTGCCGGACTTCGAGCGTCCCTCGCTGGCTCCGGCCGCCACCTGGATCACGTCAGGCATGGTCGCATTCCTGCTGCTCGGCTTCGCCTACTACCTGCCACTCGACCTCGACCTCGGATTCACCCAGGCCCAGGCCCGGATGGCAGGGGCGGTGCTGATGGGTCTGTTCGGACTGGGGGCGGCGGCCCGGCGTGCGCCTGTCGGTGAGACGGTACCGAGAGGGATGCCGCTGCTGGCGGCGGTCGCTCTCCTTCTTCCCCTGGCGGGATTGCTGCCCGGCTCCGATCTCGCCCCCGCTTCCGTCGATCCTCCGCTCCGGGTCATGTCCTACAACCTTCACCAGGCGTTCGGAACGAGCGGGGAGATGGACGTGGACGCCGTCGCCGACGTGATCCTCGACTCGGGAGCGTCGATCGTGGGTCTGCAGGAGGTGGCCCGGGGAGGTCTCCTCAACGCCGATACCGACCTCTTTCGCCTGCTGGGAGAACGCCTGGGCTGGGAACACTCGGTCTTCTTCGGTACCACCGACCCGGTGTGGGGGAACGCCATCCTCAGTCGTTACCCGCTCTCAAATGTCGAGAGCCGCCTGCTTCCCATGGTCGGCACCCCCTACCGGCGCGGCTACCTGGGGGCGACCGTCGATGCCCCCGGCGGACCGCTTGTGTTCATATCCACCCACCTCCAGCACATCAACGACCCCGACCTCCACGACGATGACCCCGAGGCGGATCTCTACCCCGTCCACCACGAGCAACTGGCGACCGTCGTCGAGCAGTGGGGTGGCCGGACTCCGGCGGTCCTGGTGGGCGACCTCAACGCCCGGCCCGGGTGGCGCCAGGTGGACGAGTTGCTGGAGGCGGGATGGGTGGATGCCTGGTCGGTGGGCGCCGGTGACGGTTTCACCGCCAATGCCGCCGACCCCCGCTACCGGATCGATTACATCTTCCATACTCCCGATCTGACGGCCCGGTCGGCGGCGGTGGTGGAGTCACAGGCGTCGGATCACTTCGCCGTGGTGGCCGAGCTCACCCGGTAGCGGGCAAGCCCGTTTTCGCGACAGGATTGCGCGCCCTATCGCGCAATTCTGTCGCGAAAACGATCCGGGCCGCCCAAGGTCGTGGGGGGATCCCCGCACGATCAGGTGAGGCAGGTGACTTTCGGGAGGTCGTCGACCGAGACGCTCCAGGTGTCGCCGCCGTCGGGCGAGGCCCACACCGAGCTCTCGTGGCCGAGGAAGTAGCCCTCGGGGCCGGCGAGGAGGCAGTGGGTGTCGAGATTGCCCGGGAACGCCGGAAGCCCCGGCACCGGGGTCAGGGCGCCTTCGCCGAGCCGACCGCGATGGAGGCGGGCGTCGCCGCCGCGAGGTCCGCGTGAGGAGGAGACGAGAACGGTGTCATCATCGAGGGCCACCGCCCGGCTGTAGCGATGATCGAGTCCCTCTGTCCGGAAGGTGAACTCGACCCCGTCCACGCTCTCGGCGAGTCCTGAGGCGCACGCCGCCACCACTACTCCGCTCCGCTCCGGATGCGCCACCACCTGATGCACGTCGGCATGGATGTCGAGGGTGGGGGAGGGACCGTCGGGTCCGTACCGGACGATCCCGCCCACATGGACGTTGACATAGAGGACGCCGTCGGCGTCGAGTGACATCGAGCGCACGTCGGGAGGTCCGCCCCAGGGGGTGTGCCACTCCTCCCGGCCGGGGGTGGCGGCGAATCCCGGGTCCTCGACCAGCCTGTCGCCTTCGAGCCGGTAGAGACGGGCGGAGTCGGCCCCCATCCACACCGTCTCGGGAGAGGGCTGGACGCAGTTGAGCGTGACTCCCGGGGCCGGAACCGCGACCAGCTCGCCATCCCGCCACAGGCCGTCGTCGCCGACGCCCCACCACTCCTCCCGTCGGCGCGCCAGGTGGCTGATCGCCCGCCCCTCCAGCAGCGGTCGTCCTGTGAGATCGAAAACCCCGGCCACCGTCCCGATGAGACAGGTCATGACCCCGAGCCTAGGCTGCCCGCCGAAACCGACCGGGATCTACCAGCTTCCCCGGTGCACTACGTCGTCGAAGGGACGCCGTTGGGGCTCGCCGACCGGAGCGAGGGGTCGGTCGGCCGGGTAGCCGAGGGCAATGAGCCAGGCGCAGTAGCGATCGGCGGGGAATGCCAGGACCTCTCGAGCCTTGTCCTGGTCCCGGACGGCGGCGTGACCCGTGCCCACGCCCTGATCGGCGGCGGCGAGCATGATCGTCATCGTCAGCTGGCCCAGGTCGTATTCGACCGAGGCCCGGGCATCGGCGTCGGTCGCCCACGGCGCCACCAGGGCGATTGTCGCTGGCGAACCGGCGACGTGGCCCGCTCCGCGCCATACCCGGGCGAGCTCGCCGAGCTGGTCCCGATCGGTGACGACCACGAAATCCCACCGCTGCTCGTTGCTCGAGGACGGGGTACGGCGACCCGCCTCGAGGATTCGATCCAGCACCTCGTCGGGCAACGGGCGGTCTTCGTACTGGCGCACGTTGCGGCGTGAGCGGATGGCGTCCCAGGTCTCCATGTTTCCTCCGTGGCTGTGTCAGCGGAAACGCTCACAAGGGCGGGTGAATTCCCGCCGGCCGCTGCCCCGTGTCCGGTGTAGCGTGAAGGAATGGTCGGCAGCCGTGCGTACGATTTCATGTACCGGTACCGGGCGCCGTGGGATGCGGTGGGGGTGAGGCCGGAGCTCCGCCGGGTGCTGGACGAGGGCCTGGTGTCGCCGTCCTCCCACCCCCGCACCCTCGACCTCGGTTGCGGGACCGGAGCCAACGTAGTCCACCTCGGTGCAGCGGGCTTCGACTCCTGGGGCGTCGACTTCTCCTCGGTCGCCATCGGCAAGGCCCGGGCGCGGGCGGAACAGGCCGGGGTCGAATGCTCCTTCGTGGAGGGCGACCTCACGGCTCCCTCGATACCGGGCGTGGAGGGGCCGTTCGATTTCCTCCTGGATTTCGGGACCCTCGACGACCTGAAGGGTGCCGGGCGGCCGCGCATGGCCGCCACCATCGGGCATCTGGCCCGCCCGGGATCGGTCCTCCTGGAGTGGTGCTTCTACGCTCACCTCGACCAACTGCCCCGGTTCAGCTTCACGGGGCCGTCGCGTTTTGCTCCGGCCATCGAGCCGGGCGAGCTGGAACGATTGTTCGGGGAGGGATGGGACATCGAGATGGTGGAGGAGGTGCCAACCTCCACTTACGCCTGGTTTCTGCTCCGCCGGCGCTGATTCTCCGGCACCGCAGCCCGCTAGGTTGCGGGTATGCGCATCGCCACCTGGAACGTCAACTCACTCAAGGCCCGGCTGGGCGCAGTGGAGAAGTGGCTCGGACGGGCCGCCCCCGACGTCCTTCTGATGCAGGAGACCAAGGTCGCCGACGAGGACGTGCCCCGCATCCCCTTCGAATCCGCCGGATACGAGCTGGTCCATCATGGGGAAGGGCGCTGGAACGGGGTGGCGATCGCCAGCCGGGTGGGGGCCACCGATCTGGTGACCAACTTCGGCGATCGGCCGGTCCGGGACAGCCGGGCCGGTGCTCAAGCCGAGGAGGACTTCGATCCTTTCGACGAGGCCAGGATGGTGAGCGCGGTCTGTGGCGGGATCCGGTTCGTCAGCCTGTATGCACCCAATGGCCGGGTGGTCGGATCGCCCTTCTATGCGGGCAAGCTGGCCTGGTTCGAGCGTCTCCATCGCTGGCTACGCGAGGAGTGTGATCCGGGCGAACCGCTCGTGGTGGGCGGCGACTTCAACGTCACCCCCGGCGACGAGGACGTGTGGAACCCGGGACGGGCCCACGGCGGCACTCATGTCTCTCCCGACGAGCGGAAGGCGCTGGAGCGGCTGCGGGAGTGGGGTCTGGTCGACGCCTACCGGTCGAAGTGCGGGGAGACGGGCCGCTTCTCGTGGTGGGACTACCGGGCAGGGATGTTCCACCGCAACGAGGGCATGCGCATCGACCTGCTCTATGTCACCGAGCCGGTGGCGGAGCGGGTGGTATGGGCGGAGATCGACCGGGAGGCGCGCAAGGGCAAGCCGACGCCTTCCGATCATGCGCCGGTCGTTGTCGATCTCGACGAGCCCGGGAAGTCGTTCGATGCCGGCTGGGAGGCGGCCCTGGCCCGGATCGCCGCCCGTCAGAAGGATTGAATTCTGACAGGCCCCTAGGCGGGTCGATTCTCACGGCGGCCGCGCTCCTCGGCGGCGGACACGATCCGGCTCGCCATCCTTCCGAAGATCAGGCGATGGAAGGGGTACATGGCGTACCAGTAGAGACGGCCCAACAGCCCCCGCGGGCGGAAGTGGGCGACCTGATCCAGATAGGTGGTGCCCTCTTCGCGACGGATCCGCCATTCCAGCCACGCTTCCCCCGGAAGCTTCATCTCGGCTGCCAGCTGGAGGTGTTCGTCGCGCCGGACCGACGAAACCCGCCAGAAGTCGATGGTGTCGTGGAGGCGGACCTCCTCGGGATGACGCCGGCCGCGTCGCAGTCCCACGCCGCCCACCAGCGTGTCGAGCAGACCCCGGAATCCCCAGGCGACGGGGAAGGTGTAGTAGCCGACCTCGCCTCCCACCCGGCTGAATGCCCAGAAGAGGTCGGCGGGCTCGGCGCCGGTGGCGACGGATTGGCGATCCTCGAGCAGGCTGCCACCGGCCCAGTCGGGATCGGACGGGAAAGGCCGGGCGGGGCTGGTGCTGGCGTCGGACCAGCGGCTGGGGACTTCGAGGCGATGGTCGTGCTCGAGGGCGCGCCGGATCGCCTCTTCGAGGGGGGTGGTGTCGATCCCGAACTTCTCGGCGGCGCGATCTTCGACCACCACCTCGTTGCGGAGCGAGTCGACCAGCGGCCGGGCCACTCCCGAGGGGAGCGGGGTGACCAGCCCGATCCATAGCGAGGACAGCCGCGGGCTGAGAACCGGAACGGGCATGATCAGTCGTTTTGGCAGCCCGGCCACACGGGCATAGGCCTGCATCATCTCCCGATAGGTGACGACGTCAGGTCCGCCGATCTCGTAGATGACGGATCCGGAGTCGTCGTCCAAGACCGCCACCAGGTAGGCGAGCACGTCCCGGATGGCGATCGGCTGGGTTCGGGTCTCGACCCATCTCGGTGTGACCATCACCGGCAGGACCTCGGTCAGGTAGCGCAGCATCTCGAAGGACACCGAGCCAGCCCCGATCACGACGCTGGCTCGCAGTTCGGTCACCGGGGTGGCGCCGGCGGCCAGGGTCCGTCCCACCTCCTGGCGGCTGGCGAGGTGGTGTGAGAGGTTGTCGCCGCGACCGAGGCCACCGAGGTAGACCAGCCGCGACAGTTCGTTGGCGGTGGCGCCGGCGGAGAAGTTCTCCGCCGCGGTGCGGTCGGCATCGGCGAAGTCGGCCTGATCGCCCATGCTGTGGATCAGGTAATAGGCGGCGTCGCATCCCTCCAGGGCGCCGACGACGTCGTCCCGTTCGAGAACGTCGCAGCGTCGCACTTCGACCCGGTCCCGCCAGGGGCGGTCGTCGAGCTTGGCCGGGGTGCGGGCCAGGCACACCACTTCGTGGCCGGCCTCGAGCAGACGGGGCACCAGCCGGCTTCCGATGTAACCGGTGGCCCCGGCGACGGCGATCTTCATGCTCGAAGGTTATGAAACCCGGTGGGCTACCGGCTGGCGACGACGGCCGGGACCCCACCCGTTTTGGGGCCCCGGTGTGGGGCGCCGGGGGCGCCACCCGTGGCGGCGAGCGGGGGGGGGGGCGGCGGGGGGGGACCCGGGGGGGGCAGGGGGGCGGGCCGGGGGCCGG
>DATHVR010000070.1:0-10287 GCA_035461175.1 Acidimicrobiia bacterium
GGGGGGTGGCCGGTCGCCCGCCCACCCCACGATCGGTTGCTTACCTGTAGGGAGGTCCGTACATCAGACCGCCCTCGGTCCACAGGGCGTTGATGCCCCGTTCGAGACCGAGCGGAGTGTCGGGACCGATGTTGCGGTCGAAGATCTCGCCGTAGTTGCCCACGGCACTGATCACGTCGGCCGCGAAGCCGGGCGCCAGGCCCAGGCCGGGATCGAAGGTCGAGACGTTGCCGTCTTCGTCCTCGATCTCGAGACCCAGGAAGCGCCGGATCTCGGCATCCTCGGTGTCGGCGAACGAGTCGACGTTTCCGGACTCGATACCCAGCTCCTCGGCGAGGATGGTCGAAATCACGACCCAGTCCACGACCTGCGCCCACTGGCTGTCACCGTCGACCACGACCGGGCCGAGCGGCTCCTTGGAGAAGGTCTCCTCCAGGATCACCAGCTCTTCGGGGCCACCAGGCCACGCCGAGCGGACACCTGCCAGCTGCGACTTATCCGAGGTCCAGCCGTCACATTGATCGGCTTCGAAGGCCGACTGCAGCGTCTCGTTGTCCTCGAAGGTCTGCGGGGTGTAGGCGAGACCACCGGCATTGAAGCGGGTGGCCAGATTCAACTCGGTGGTGGTACCCGAAAGCACACACACCGAGGCGTTCTCCATGTCCTCGATCGAGGCGATGCCGGCGTCGGCCTTGACCATCATTCCCTGGCCGTCGTAGAACGTGGTGGTGAGGAAGGTGGCACCTTCCGTACCGTCACGGGTGGCGGTCCAGGTCGTGTTGCGGATCAGGACGTCGATCTCACCCGACTGCAGGGCGGTGAAGCGCTGCTGGGCGGTCAGGGGCCGGTAGTCGACCGCCTCGGCGTCACCGAGCACCGCGGCCGCCAGGGCCTTGCAGTAGTCGATGTCGAAGCCGGCGAAGTCACCCTCGGCGGTGGCGAACCCGAAGCCGGGCACGGCGTCGTTTACACCGCAGATCAGCTCACCGCGATCCTGAACGGCGGCCAGGATCCCGCCTTCGGCCTGGGGCCGAACGGCGGTGGTCGTCGTCTCAGTCGTGTCCCCGGTGGTGTCACCGGGAGCGGTCGTCTCGCCGGTGGTATCGCCCGGCTCGGCCCCCGTCGTGGTCGTGTCGGCGGCGGGCGTCGTACATGCGGCCATCACCATGGCCAGGATCGCTATCAATACGATCAGTCGTCTTTGCATATCTTCCTCCTATGGGTGGGCGTCGCTTGAAGCAAGCGCCTGAGGGGACCATAGCCGACCGACCCCCGGCCAGGCCTGCGAGATGTGAATACAACGGATGCTTCCCCTGCCTCCTATCTTCCCCGCCCCTTTGTCCCCCGGAGCGAAGCGAGGGGGGAAGGGACCCGCCGCCGGTGGTGGTGGGGTAGTCATCACAGCGGGGTAGGGGGCAGTGGTGAACCCGTCTGGCAATTGCCCCCTACCTCCCGCCTCCGCAAGCTCCGGCGGCAGGAACCTTCCCCCACTCCGTGGGACAAAGCCCCAGGACCACCCACCACTCGTCACCTCCGGCTTAGGTGTGCTGGCGGATCCAGGTGTGCATGGCGATTCCGGCCGCCACTCCGGCGTTGATCGAACGGGTGGAGCCGAACTGGGCGATGGAGAGGATCCGGTCCAGGGCCGGACGAATCTCGACGGACAGTCCGTCGCCTTCCTGTCCGAACACGAGGAGGCATTCCCGCGGGAGGTCGGTCGATTCGATCGGCTCGGCACCGGGAAGGTTGTCGATCCCGATCAACGGCAGACCTCTCTCAACAGCGAAGGCCACGAGCTCCTCCACTGTGTCGTGGTGGTGGACGTGCTGGTAGCGATCGGTCACCATCGCCCCCCGCCGGTTCCAGCGCCGCAGGCCGACGATGTGTACCGCCTCGGCGGCGAAGGCGTTGGCGGTGCGGACCACGGTCCCGATGTTGAGGTCGTGGCGCCAGTTCTCGATGGCGACGTGGAAGGGATGGCGACGGACGTCGAGGTCGGCGACGATCGCCTCCCGCGTCCAGTAGCGATAGCGGTCGGCCACGTTGCGCCTGTCACCCCCGGCCAGCAACTCGACATCGAGGTGCTCGCCCTCCGGCCACGGCTCGGGATGCGGGCCGACCCCGATCCCCTCGACCTCCTCCCGGTTCCAGCGGTCGATCAGGCCCGGCAACTCGGTCAGGGAGTGAATCACGGCGTCGGCTCCATCGCGTTCGGTTACCGAGCCGTCCCGGTCGATGAGCACCGCCCGGGCTCCCGCCCGCTTGGCCCCGACAATGTCGGAGCCGTGCTCGTCGCCGACGTGGACCAGCCCCCGCGTTCGGTGACCGGCAGCGGTGGCGGCGGCATGGAAGACGCGTGGATCGGGCTTGCGGAGGCCGGTCTCGTCCGCCGCCAGCCAGAACTCGAAGTGCTTGCCGATCGAGGTTCGCGACCACCGGGTGGTTCCACTCGTGACAACGCCCAGCACCAGCTCGTCGGAGAGGGCGGCCAGCATTGGCTCCACGTCGGGATACAGCCGGTCGGCCGAATCGCGGAAGGCGAAGAAGGCGTCGGCCATCTCCTCGGCCAGACCGGGCACATCTCCCACGTGCTCGGCTACGAAGGCGGCGATGGCGGCTCGACGCATCCCGGCGTAGCTGGATCCATCCGGACTGTCGTCGAGGATGCGCCGATGGATGGCGACGAAGTCGTCGACGCCGGCGGTGAGGTCGGGATGCCGACGATGCAACTCGTCGATCAGGCGCTGGTTACCCTCGACCGCCACCGCCGGGAAGTCCCACAGCGTGCCGTCGGCATCGAAGGTGACGACCCGGATCGCCACCTCAGCCGAGGAGCAGCTCGATGCGGGCCACGATCGAGTCGTGATCCATACCGGCCCACTCGCTGACGGCGTCGGCACTTCCGAAAGGCAGGAAGACGTCGGGGAGGCCGATGCAGGCCACCTTGCCCGCCAGGCCGGTGCCCGACAGCGCCTCGAGGACTCCGGCCCCGAATCCCCCGGAGCGGACATTGTCCTCGAGCGTCACCGTCTGCTTGTGGGCATCTACCCACTCTTCGAGGCGGGGGTCGAGCGGCTTGACCCAGCGGGCGTTGACGACCGTGCACTCGACTCCTTGCTGGCCGAGAGTGGTGGCAACCTTCTCGGCCACTTCCACCATGCGGCCGGTGGCGAGAAGGAGAGTGTCGGAGCCCTCGGAGCGAACCTCCCACTCCCCCACCGTCAGCGGCTCCACGGGCATGGCCGGGAACGAGACTGCGGCGCCCTTGGGATACCGGATGGCCATCGGTCCGGGATGGATGGCGGCGGTCTCGATCATGGCGCACAGCTCATCGGCATCGGCGGGGGCGCCGACGACCATGTTGGGGATCATGCGCAGGTAGGTGAGGTCGA
Source organism: Acidimicrobiia bacterium (assembly GCA_035461175.1). Lineage (GTDB taxonomy): Bacteria > Actinomycetota > Acidimicrobiia > Spongiisociales > ZC4RG35 > DATHVR01. The sequence goes on from DATHVR010000070.1 coordinate 3,393, forward strand.
ACACTCCGTGATGGGAAGGTCCATCGGGTCCGGTGACCCCGGCCCGGTCGATCAGAAAAGTGACCGGCAGGTCGTGGAGGGCAACGTCGGTGATGATCTGGTCGATGGCCCGCTGCAGGAAGCTGGAGTAGATGGCCACGAACGGCTTCTTTCCGGCCATCGCCATCCCGGCGGCGAGGGTGACCGCGTGCTGCTCGGCGATCCCGGTGTCGACAACCCGGTGGGGATGACGCAGGGCCAGGTCCTTGAGACCGGTCGAGGACACCATCGCCGCCGACACCGCCATCACGTCGGAGCGGCGATCGGCCAGGTCGGCCAGGGCGAGGGCCACTACGTCGGTCCACTTCAGCTCACTCTTCAAGGCCCTTCCGGTGGCGACGTCAAAGGAGCTGACCCCGTGCAGCTTCTCTTCCTCATCCTCGATGGCGGGCTGGTAGCCCTGGCCCTTCTCGGTCACGACGTGGACCACCACCGGCTCGTCGTACTCCTTGGCCCGCTCCAGCGTCTCCTCGAGGAGGGGGATGTCGTGGCCGTCGATGTGCCCCGAGTACTTGAGGCCGAGGGCATCGAAGACGGTGGAGGGCTCCACCAACTGCTTGGCCGCCTCTTTGAAACGGTTGGCCAGTTCGTCGGCGGTGTCGCCCACGATGGGCAGTCCACGCAGCATCTTGCCCACCGACCGTTTGGCCCACTCGTAGCGGGGATCGAAGCGGTAGTGGGCCAGGGTGGCGAGGGAGGCCAGGCCGCCCACCGTGGGAGCGTAGGAGCGGCCGTTGTCGTTGAGGACGATGATCAGACGCCGCGGCCGGGTCACGGCGATGTGGTTGAGCGCCTCATAGGCCATGCCCCCGGTGAAGGCGCCGTCGCCGATCACGGCCACCGTCCACCCCTCGTATCCGGCCAGGGCATGACCCAGGGCATAAGAGAGTGACGTGGAAGCGTGGGAGTTCTCGACCCAGTCGTGGGGACTCTCCTCGCGGCTGGGATATCCCGACAGACCCCCGAACTTGCGCAGGGTGTCGAAACGGTGCCGGCGGCCCGTGACCAACTTGTGGACATAGGCCTGGTGGCCGACGTCCCAGATGATCCGGTCCTTGGGTGAGTCAAACACACGGTGCAGCGCCAGCGTCAGCTCGACGACGCCGAGGTTCGGCGAGAGGTGGCCTCCGGTCGTGGAAACGGTCTCGAGGATGAAGTTGCGAATCTCGACCGTCAGCTGCTGGAGCTGTTCCGGATCCAGGCGCCGCAGGTCGGCCGGTCCGTCGATGTGGTCGAGCACGCTCTGAGCTGGTGGCGGCATCACCCAAAAGCGTACCGTCGACGCCCCACCAGTGGGAAGATTCGCTGAGTTGGTGGCGGCCCCCTCCGCCCCCGGCGTAAGCTTCTGCCCATCCGGACCCCGTCCGGATTTCCAAGGAGGATCAAATGAAACTGAAGCGCTCTATTGCCTTGATGGCCGTGCTGGCCCTGGTGCTGGTGGCCTGCGGCGACGACGGCGGCGAATCGACCGGCGATTTCGACACCATCACCGACGGCACCCTCACCGTGTGTACGGACGCCCCCTACCCGCCGATGGAGATGGAAGACCCCGACAACCCCGGCGAGTACACCGGCTTCGACATCGAGCTGATGCGGTCCATCGCCACCAACCTGGCGATGGAACTGGCCGTGGTCAACGTGGGCTTCGACCCGATCACCTCCGGGCTGGCCATGGAGTCGGGCGAGTGTGACATCGCCGCCGCCTCCATCACCATCACCGCCGAACGGGCCGAGAACATCGCCTTCACCGACGGCTACTTCTCCGGTGACCAGTCGCTGCTGGTGCTGGCCGACTCCGGCTTCGGATCCCTCGAGGATCTTTCGGGCCAGTCGATCGCCGTGCAGACCGGCACCACCGGCGAGATCTACGCCCAGGAGAACGCTCCATCGGACACCGAGCTGGTCTCGTTCGAGAACCCCGGCGACCTGTTCCTGGCGCTCGAGGCCGACCAGGTCCAGGGTGTGCTCCAGGATCTCGTCCCCAACGGCGACTACGCCTACAACAACGACAACGCCGTGATCGTCGAGACCTACGAGACCGACGAGGAGTACGGCTTCGCCGCCAAGCTGGAAGGCACCGAGGACCTGATCGCCGCCGTCAACGAGCAGATCCAGGCGCTGCGCGACGACGGCACCTACGACGACCTGTTCAACGAGTTCTTCCCGCAAGGCTGACGGTTGACCTGACAGACACGGAACGGGGCGACCCTAGTAGGGTCGCCCCGTTCTATTTGGAGCCGTATGGCGCTGGGGTATCGACAACGACAGAGACTGATCCGGTTCACCCTCTACGCCGTCCTGATCCTGGCAGTCGCCGCCGCCATCTTCCTCGCCGACTGGGGGACGATCACCCGCAACTTCTTCCAGGCCGACATCGCCGCCGATATGTGGCCGGAGATCCTGACCCGCTTCGCGGTCAACACCCTGATATACACCCTGGCCGCCTTCTTCTTCGGCCTGATCCTGGCGCTGGGCCTTGCCCTGATGCGCCTCTCCCCGGTCGGGCCCTACCGCTGGATCGCCTCCGCCTACATCGAACTGTTCCGCAGCGTCCCCGCCCTGGTCACGATCCTGCTCATCAACTACGGCCTGCCCCTCGCCTTCGGGTGGCGGGTCCCCGGGGGGTTGTTCGGGATCGCCGCCGTGGGTCTGGGGATGGTGGCGGCGGCCTACATGGCCGAGACGATTCGGGCCGGGATTGAGGCCGTACCTCGGGGCCAGACCGAAGCGGCCCGCTCGCTGGGCATGCGCCCGACCCAGGCCATGTTCTCGATCGTCCTTCCCCAGGCGTTTCGGATCATCATCCCGCCCCTCACCAACGAGTTCGTCCTCCTCATCAAGGACACCTCGCTGCTGTTCGTGGTCGGAACCACCCCGCTGACCCGTGAGTTGACCAAGTTCAGCCGCGACACCATGCAGACCTTCGGGAACGCCACCCCGATGGTGCTGGCCGCCCTCATCTACCTGGTCATCACCATGCCCCTCACCTTCCTGGTGCGGCGGCTCGAGAAGCGAGGTGCTCGTGGCCGCTGAACCCGTTCCCCCCATTCAGATCATCGACCTCCACAAGAACTTCGGCGATCTCGAGGTTCTCAAGGGGATCGACTTCCATGTCAACCAGGGTGAAGTGGTGTGCGTGATCGGCCCCTCGGGTTCGGGCAAGTCGACCCTGCTCCGCTGCGTCAACCGCCTGGAGGAGCCGACGGCGGGACGAATCCTGATCGAGGGCGACGACATCACCGACCCCGAAGCCGACGTCGACCGGATCCGCACCAAGATCGGGATGGTGTTCCAGCAGTTCAACCTGTTCCCCCATCTCACGGTCCTCGACAACCTCACCATCGCCCAGCGCAAGGTGCTGCGCCGCAAGTCCGACGAGGCCCAACGCATCGCCCGCTCCAATCTGGAACGGGTCGGCCTGAGCGACAAGGTCGACGCCTATCCAAACCATCTCTCCGGCGGCCAGCAGCAGCGGGTGGCGATCGCCCGGGCACTGTCGATGGACACCGACATGATGCTGTTCGACGAGCCCACCTCGGCCCTCGACCCCGAACTGATCGGCGAGGTCCTCGACGTCATGCGCGGCCTCGCCGCCGACGGCATGACGATGATGGTGGTCACCCATGAAATGGGCTTCGCCCGCGAGGTCGCCGACCGCGTCGTGTTCATGGACGCCGGCGTGGTGGTGGAAGAAGGCCCCCCGGCCGAGATCCTCACCGATCCCCAGCACCAACGCACCCGCCGCTTCCTGGCCATGATCCTGTAGGTCGGAGGCCGGAAGTGCTTTTCGCGACAGACGCTGGCGCTCCGCCACCCACGCCATTGTAGGTAATGGGTGTCAACGCCGGAGTCTGCGGAGGCGGGAGGTAGGGGGCAATTGCCAGACGGGTTCGCCACTGCCCCCTACACGCCTGACGGCGGGTCCCTTCCCCCCTCGCTTCGCTCCGGGGACAAAGATCCACCACCCACCACTCAATACCCGGTACCCCTTCGACCGACGACGTCGGACCCGTCAACGACTAGATTCCCGCGCAGATGATCAACGATCACGCCCGCCTCGCAGCCACCGCTGCCGCCATCAACGGCGACTCCGGCACCCTCTATCACCTCGTGTCGGACCTGATGGGCGAGGGCGTCCCCTTCGATGTCATCCTCTTCGATCTTCTGGTCGGGGTGGAGAAGGAAGTCGGGTCACGCTGGCAGCAGGGCGACTATCTGGTCCCAGAGGAACACGCCGCCACCGCAACCGTGGAAACGGTGGTGTCACTGCTGGCCGGGATGTTCGACCAGCCGAGCGAGGCCATGCGGGTGGTGGTGGCCACGGCCGAGGGCGACCAGCATTCGCTCCCGGCCCGGATGATCGCCGCCCACCTCCTCTCGCTCGGCTTCCGGACGTCGTTCCTGGGCGCCAACGTCCTGGCCGCCGACATGACCGAATACCTCGAGGCCGAGACTCCCGATGCCCTCGTCCTGTCGTGCGCCATGTCCAACCACCTCATCGGTGTCCGCAACGTGATCCGGGCCGCCCATTCGGCGGGGATACCCGTTCTCGTGGGAGGACGTGCCTTCGGCGATTCGGGGGAGTGGGCCTCGCTGGTCGGCGCCGATGCGTGGACGGAGTCACCCCGCCAGGTACCCGAGATCCTGGAGTCGTGGGAGCCCGATACGGCCGAAGCCGAGATCGGGGCGGTCGACCCCTCCCCCGAGCTGATCGAACTCCGGCGTCGGCGCTCCCGTGTGCTGGCGGCGGCCGAGGATGTCCTGCCCGAAGGGGATGAACGCCTTCGGGCGGAGCTGTCGCTCCTGTTGGGATCGGTGGAGGCCTCGCTATTGGTCGAGGACGACCGGCTCATCACCGAGATGCTGGACTGGCAGGACCGCACCCTGCGAGCCCACGGCTATGAGCTCACTCCCGGCCAGGCTCTGGCCGCGGTCCTGGAGGACGCGTCGCCGGCGGCCGCCGGCGCCCTGACCCGGGCGATGACCGCCGGGGCCTGATCAGCCCGACGCGCTCCCGGCTGCGGACAGGCGCCGGAGCAGACCGGTCAGCTGTTCCCGCTCCTTGTCCGAGAGGACCCCGACCATCTCCAGCTCACGGGCCACGTGAGCCTCGCTGGCCCGATCCAGGAGCCGCTTCCCACTGGGAGTCAGCCGCACCACAACTCCGCGCCGGTCGTCGGGGTCCGGCAGCCTCTCCACCAGCCCCCGCTTCTCGAGCTTGTCGATGCGGTGGGTGACGGTGGCCGACGTCACCATCATCGTTTCGAGGAGATCGCGAGGTTTGAGCGCATGCGGCTTGCCGCTGCGCCGGAGCGTGGCCAGCACGTCGTACTCGTCGGCGGTGAGGCCCAGCGGAGCCAGGTTGCGACTGATCTCGGACTCGAAGTGGCGAGCCAGCCGTGAGATCCTCCCGATGATCCCGATCGGGGACACGTCCAGTTCGGGACGTTCGTGGGCCCACTGCTCGATGATCTTGTCCACCGCATCTGTCATGTCCGCATGATATCTCGACATCGAGCTTGACGACGTCAAGATAATAGTTTATCTTGACATCGAGAAATTCGACATCGAGAAAGGATCGGATCATGTCTCCTGATTTCCCCAGCTACCCGGTCAACACCGCCCTGGGACGGATCGCCGCACGCGACCGCCACAACCGACGGGTGCGACGGCAACGTCGGCGGGCGACGACCCTCAACGCTTCTGTGGGTCGCTTCTGGCAGCTACGGCGCCAGATCCGACCCACAGAACGTGCTTATCTGCCTTCCGGCGAGGTGTGCGGCCAGTCCTAGACCAGTTCCGGCGGCGGGAGGCCTAGCCTCGGGGAATGCGCCGGTTACACACCGAAGTCCTCGTGGTGGGAGGTGGAGCCACCGGGACCGGCGTGATGCGGGACCTGGCCATGCGCGGGTTCGACACCATCCTGGTCGAACAACGCGACCTTACCCACGGCACCACCGGTCGCTACCACGGCCTCCTCCACTCCGGCGGCCGCTACGTCGTCAAGGATCCCGAGGCGGCGGTGGAGTGCATCGAAGAGAACCGGGTGCTGCGGCGGATCATGCCGCACTGCATCGAGGAGACGAGCGGATTCTTCGTCCTCACTCCGTGGGACGATGAGGCCTACGTACCCGAATTCCTGGCCGGATGCCGGGCGGCGGGCATCCCCGTCGACGAGGTCCCGAGAACCGAGGCGCTCCGCCGTGAGCCCAATTTGAATCCGGCCATCACCCACTGCTTTGAAGTGCCGGACGCCGCCGCCGACTCCTTCCTGGCCGCCGAGAGCACCGTCGCCTCCGCCCGCGAGCACGGGGCCCGGTTTCTCCCCTATCACGAGGTCGAAACGCTGATACGGACCGGTGACCGGGTGGGAGGGGCACGCTGTCACGACCTGGTCTCGGGCGACAAGGTGGAGATCACCGCCGACATGGTGGTCAACGCCGCCGGAGCCTGGGCGGGCCGTCTCGCCCACACCGCCGGAATCGAGTTCACGATCCACGCCGGCAAGGGCACGAGGATCGCCGTCAACCACCGGATGCTCAACACGAGCGTCAACCGGTGCAAGATGCCCGACGACGGCGACATCATCGTCCCCATCCGCACCGTGGCGGTGATCGGGACCACCGACGAGGGGGTGGCCGATCCCGAGCGCTTCGCCGTGGAACCCTGGGAGATCCGCTTGATGCTGGAGGAGGGCGACAAGCTCGTCCCCGGCATCTCGGAAACCCGGGTGCTGCGGGCCTGGGCGGGGGTCCGGCCCCTGTTCGAGGACGACCACGCCACCGAGACCCGCGACATCACCCGCGCCTACGCCCTGTTGGACCATGCCACCCGTGACGGGGTGGACGGCCTGCTC
>DATHVR010000071.1:0-6881 GCA_035461175.1 Acidimicrobiia bacterium
AAAAAGGGGCGGCTGGCCAGGGTGAGCGGACGCACGGCGGCGGCCCCGTAATTCTCGAAGAAGAGGGCGGCCGATCGCCCTGTGCTGTGATGGGAGAGGTGACGCTCCGCCTCCACCACGGCCACGGTCCGGCGATCCGACAGGTGATAGGCGGCGGCGGCACCGGCGATTCCCCCGCCGATGACGACCACCTCGAAGTCGCTGCTCATTGCTCCGGCACCGCCATCGAGGCGATACGGGGCACGTCCGGTCCCGGCGGCTGCGAGCCGAATAGCGAACCGTGGTCGCCCTCCACCCGCGAGGCCAGGAAGGCCTCGGCGACGGCGGCGTCGGCCCGTTCGATCAGGAGGGCGGCCTGGACGGCGATGGCGAGTCGCTCGGTGATACGCCGGGCCTGTGCCTCGGGATCGTCGGGTGAGGCGAGTAGGTCGAAAGTGTGGGAGACGAAGTCGGCGAGACGGGAATCCTCGCTCGCCTGCCGGGTCAGCTCGGAGCGGAGCGCTTCCACGGCCTGAGGCTCTTTGGCGGCGACACGCATCACGTCGAGCGCGATGACGTTGCCCGACCCCTCCCAGATGGCGTTGAGTGGCGACTCCCGATAGATGCGGGGCAGGATCGACTCCTCGACATAGCCGTTGCCGCCCAGGCACTCCATCGCCTCGCGCACCACCGGGCTGCAGCGTTTGGTCACCCAGTACTTCGCCACCGGGGTGAGGATGCGCTTCACGGCCGCTTCCTCCTCGTCGCCTGCCGCCCGGTCGAAAGCGCCGGCCAGACGGGTCATCAGGGCAGTGGCGGCCTGGGTCTCCACCTCGAGGTCGGCGATGACCATCTGCATGGCCGGCTTGTCGATCAGCTTCGAGCCGAAGGCGGAACGATGAGCGACGTGATGGGCGGCTTGCATGACCGCCTGGCGCATCAGCCCGGCGGAACCCGAGACACAGTCGAGGCGGGTCCCGTTGACCATCTCGATGATGGTGCGTACGCCTCTCCCCTCCTCGCCGACTATGAGGGCATGGGCGTTGTCGAACTCCAGCTCCGACGAGGCATTCGAACGGTTTCCCAGCTTGTCCTTCAGTCTCAAGACCTGGATCGAGTTGACGGTGCCGTCGTCGAGGATGCGGGGCAGGTAGAAGCATGTGAGCCCGGCAGGGCCCTGGGCCAGGATGAGAAAGGCGTCCGACATCGGCGCGGACGTGAACCACTTGTGGCCGGTGATCAGATACCAGTCGCCCACATCCGGTTTGGCCTCGGTGGTGTTGGCGCGGACGTCGGAGCCGCCCTGTTTCTCGGTCATGCCCATCCCCATCAGGACGCCGTCTTTGTCGGCCGGGGGCAGGAAGCGGGGGTCATAGATGCTCGAGGTGAGTAGCGGCTCCATCGCCTTGGAGACTTCGGGGTTGTGGCGAAGGGCGGGCACCACCGCCGCCGTCATCGAGATCGGACAGCCATGCCCGGCCTCGACCCCGGCCATCATCATCATCTGAGCGGCCCGGGCTACGAAACTCCCCTCCTCGCTCACCCAGGGGAGGGAGTGGACGCGGTGGGAGATCGAAAGGTCCATAAGGGCGTGCCAGGCGGGGTGGAACTCGACCTGGTCGACGCGGTTCCCATACTGGTCGTGGGTGATGAGTTGGGGCGGGTATCGGTTGGCGTCGCGGCCCCACCCGTAGGCCCGGCTGGTGCCCAGGTTGCGTCCATATCCACGGAGCAACTCGTCGTGGATGGCACCGCCCTCCATCTCGACGAAACGCCCGAGCACGGGGTCCGCGGTGTAGAGGTTGAGATCGACCAGGGGCGGGGGCTGGTTCAACACAGTGTGGGTGGCCATGGTCTTCAGAGTAGGTTGCTTTGGGTGCCGCCGATCGAGCCTCCCCCCACTCCTTACCGCTTCCCGCCTCCCGCGGAGTGGGAATCCAACGATCTGGTCGGGATCGGCGCCGACCTGGCCCCGGGAACGATCCTGGCCGCCTATCGGATGGGTCTGTTCCCGATGCCGACACCGGACGGATATCTCGGCTGGTGGTCACCGGTGGAGCGAGCCATCCTCCCGTTCTCTCATCTCCGGGTGAGCCGGTCGCTGGGCCGCTCGTGCCGGCGCTACACCGTATCGGTCGACGCCGATCCTGACGGGGTGGTGGAGGGGTGCGCCGACCCTTCTCGGCCGGGCGGGTGGATCACCGGTGAGATGCAGGAGGCCTATCTGGAACTCCACCGCATGGGATGGATGCATTCGTTCGAGGTCTGGAACAGCGACGGCGAACTGGTAGGAGGTCTGTACGGGCTCGGAATCGGGGGGCTGTTCTGTGGCGAGTCGATGTTCCATCGGGCGGATGACGGTTCCAAGGTCGCTCTGGTTCACCTCGTCAGCCTGCTCTCGGAGCGGGGCGGGAGGATGCTCGACGTCCAGTGGTCGACTCCCCACCTCGAGTCCATGGGTGCCGTCGTGATCGGTCGGTCCGAATATCTCCGACGACTGCCAGAGGCGCTGGCAGGCTCCGATCCCTTCGAAGGATTGGACTCCTCCGAAGGGCCACCCGAGCAGCCTCGTTAGGATGGCCCCAGCTTTGGAGGGTGCCACATAGCTCGAGTCGTCGCTGGTGTCGACCTGTCGGTCATGGGCCGCAGGGTCGCCGATCGCGCCCGCATCGTCGCGGAGTCGTCGGATGCCTCCCTCGAGATCGTCCATGTTCTCGAGCCGCTGACCGACGCCATGATTCCCGAGTCGCTGGCCAGACTGGTCGAACGCTACCGGCGCGAGACCTTCGCCTCCCTCACGGAATGGATCGAGAATCGCTGTGAGGCGCCGATCGAGTGCCAGATCCTCAAGGGATCCCCCGCCTGGGAGCTGGTTCGGCTCGCCAAGCACGCCAACCTGACGGTGGTTGGAAGCTCATCGGTCGACTCGGGTCTGGTCGGGCCGGTGACCTCGTCGGTGATCCGGTTCGCCGCCAGCGATGTCTTGTTGGTTCGCCGCCAGCCGCGGGTGCCCTACCGCAAGATCCTGGCCGCGGTCGACTTCTCCGAGGCCTCCAAGGCGGCCGTGGGCGCCGTCCTCCGTCGCTTCCCCGGAGCGGACGTGACCGCCATCTTCGCCCTTCCCGCTCGCTTCGACCCACTCCTCGCCGAGGCGGGCCTTTTCAACGAGGAGATCTCGGCCAGCCGGACCCAGCGTCTCGAGGAGGCCGAGATGCGCATGGAGGAGTTCGTCGAGAACTGGCCGGGCCGGGTGCGGCCCCTGGTCGTCGACGGTCCGCCCCAGGAGACGGTCTCCGAGATGGTGCGCCGCCGTGGCGCCGATCTCATTTCGGTCGCCAGCCGGGGGGCGGGCGCCACCAAGATGGTTCTCTTGGGCTCGGTGGCGGAAGCGGTCACGATCCAGGCGCCGTGCGACGTCTTCGTGGCACGGGTTCCCTCCCAGTTCCGTCGTCCCTGACGATCAGTCTTACGGCGGCGACGGGTACCCTTGCCTGGCCGGGCCCGTAGCTCAATCCGGTCAGAGCAGCGGACTCATAAGCCGAGCCGTCTGAACGCTGTGCGAGCCACCCGAAACCCCTGGTCAGCCAGGACCGTTTTTCCACAGTTATCCACTCTCAGCCCGGTCGGATGACAGCAGGAAAACGAAGATCTCAGAGCAGATAACGACCGGCCATACCGAAACGTTCCGATTCTTGAAAAGGGGTGAACCCGGTTCCAGTGGGCCGCGACGGACTAGTCCCTCCGTGTAGCGCGACGTTGGTCCTGGTGGATGTACCGAAGCCGTCCGAAAATCACGAGGCGGGTTTGGGAGAGCTCGCAGGGACTGGGTTCATCACAGCATCGATGAGCGGTGAAAGTATCCCAGGGGTGAGGTGCAAGGCACTTTCGGAGGAGTGGATGAAGGGCTGGGTTCGGAAACACGCCTGGTGGGTGGCCCCGGTCGTGATGGTGCTGATCTTGGCCGCTTTGATCGCTCTGAGCGCCTTAATTCTTTGACCAGTGCGGCAGTAGGCGCCGTCGTGGAATGACATGAGGGTCGCATTGCTCGGCACGTCCTGTTTCATCGGCTTTCGATGGGGTAGGAGCGACCGGGCGTGGACTAGGGGGACTCGGTTTCTGCATCCCACTGCCGCTGGCCGAGTTCCCCCTCCACCATTTGAGATTCCCATGAGGTGCGGGTTTGAGGGTATTCATCCGGGGTAATGGCGCACCCGGGTGGAGGCGAGAAGGTCTGAGTCCCGGAACTTGGGAGGAGGGGGAGCGACGCCCTCGGTTCCGGGACTCACACCTTCCCTTTTCGGGATCCGATGTATGAAACACTGAGAGAGCCCCCGGCAGTACGCCGGGGGCTCTTCTCTGTTCGGGCACGCTGTCGGGGGTGAGGGGGGCGTGCCCGACCTTTCCGCCCTGGATGGTTGGGCGGACAAGGGAGGCACCATAACTTTCCCGTCCGGGTTACGCGGCAAGGGAACGCACGGGAGGTTCGGTACGTGCGGGACGATCTCGGACAATCCTGGCCAGGCATCCGCGCGCTGGACCGGAAATCTGCCGTGCTGCTCCTCGTCGGCGGCCCGCCCCGAGGGTCCTGCTTGCCACCATCTGTCAGCGATCCGTCAGCGTCGGTTGCGACGGTGGGTTCGTCGAAGAGACCTACGCCATAAGAGATAGGAGCATGTCATGTCCCCGACAACAACCCGTCAGCCAACTCGCACATCGGCAACGAGGACGCGCCCCGTTGACAGTCCTCACCCGTCCGACGCTGACGCCAAGGCGGCCCCGCCACGATCGTGGCCTCGCCGGATGGGCCGGCGATTGATCCAGATGGTCGCTGCCGTCTTAATCCTCGCCTTGTTTGCGACGGTGATGCAGGCCATTGCGGAACGAAGAGACGCCGCAGCGTATCCTCCGCCAGGAGAGCACGTCGAGTTGCCCGACGGCCGGCGGCTGCATCTACAGATCGCTGGGGAGCAGCACGACGGCCCGACCGTGATCTTCGAGGCGGGGGCTGGCGCCCACTCCGATCTGTGGGCCTGGATTCAGCCGGCCGTCGCCGAGCACGCTACTGCCGTGTCCTATGACCGCGCCGGCCTGGGTTGGAGTGATCGCAGCGACAACGGCCCGGGCGCCGACGCGATCGTTGGCGACCTGCGCGACGCCTTGGCGGCTCGTGGGCTGGCCGGTCCTTACGTCCTCGTCGGGCACAGTCTCGGGGCCCATTACGTTCGGGCCTTCGCAGATACCCATCCTGAGGACGTCGTCGGCATGGTCCTCGTCGATCCCTCGCACGAGGACCAGTCGGTCATAACCGGGGCCCCCAAGGACATGGGCATGATGTTCACCGTGTTGCGTGTGGCCGCGCGTCTGGGAATCCCGCGTTTCTACAACCCGATGGTCACCGACGTGCACGCTCTGCCGGAGCCGCAACGCTCTCGGGCGCTGTCGCACCTCGCTTCGACCGGCACCGTGCGGCAATTTGTGGCCGAGATGCGCGCGATAGACGAGATCGGGGCGCAGCTTCCAACGGAGAGCGGGGCGTTGGGCGACCTCCCACTGCGGATCCTCATCGCCACCGAGAGCGCCAACCCTGGCCTCCAGCAGGTGATCGCCGCCTGGGCGGAGCTCAAAAAGGACATGACTGTGCTCTCTGAGAGTGGCGAGGCCATCGTCTTTGACCAGGCGAACCACCAGTCCATCGTCACCGAGGAAGAACACGCGACCTCCGTCGCCGAGGTCATCCTGGACGTGTTGGAGTGATTCCATGCTGCCCAGTCCGAGACGGCCATCGCTACTGACGGCCAAGAAACCGAATGTGTCGTCCGGCAGTCCACACTACCGAGAGAGAGCCCCCGCGAACGGAAGGGACGGGGGGCTCTTTCTCGTTGCGGGTGCGCTCTGCAGGTGGGGGATGAGGTTGGCGACACCCGGCCTTTCCCGCCCACTTGAGGATGGGCGGTTATTGGCTTGCACCCTACCCGATCGGGGGGCGGCCCGTGGGCGGCCCTGGCTGGGAGATTCTCTTGCAGTCGTTCATGTCGCCACCCCATCCCGCTAGCCTCCCCCTCCGCTATGTCATTCGGACTCCTCGCCATCGTCTGTCTAGCTTTGGCGGCCGTCATCGTCGTCGCTCTGGTGGTGTTCGCGTTCAGGAATGGGCGAAGACGTGACGACGACTTCTTCTGACGCGGTTGGAGAATGAGCTCCGCAGGAATCTCGACTAGAGGCGGCGCCCTCTAAGACTTCCTCTTGCTGTCGATCCTCGAGGGGTCGAGCGAACCGGGACACACAGAGAAGCCCCCGGCGGTACACCGGGGGCTCTTCTTCGTTCGGGTGCGCTATTCGGGGGAATGAGGTCCGCACCCTGTTCTTCCCCGACCGGGGTCTGGGATGGGCGGTTCCTGGTTGAAGCCTACCCGCTTAAGAGTGGGTGTGGCTTGTCGGCTGGGGAGATTCGGTTGCACTACTCAAGTTTCGACCCGACCGGGGCCGATAGGGCTGGAGGAGCCACCAAGGGGGTCTTGAAACATGAATGCCACCGCGAGTCGAAACCACTGGCTAGCCCACGTGGCCGGGTCCGTCAGCGAGGCGACCGTCTACGGCGTCGACGTGTACGTAGCCGGCACCGATGAACGCCTCCTGCATGATGTCTCGGTGACGATCCGTCAGGCAAGGGGAATCCCGGGGTGGGTCGGCATCCTCGACGGTGACGTCACCGCGTACAAGGACATTCGCCTCGAACTGCGGCGGCCGGGCGCAGTTGACGACTTCGCGGTGCTGTTCACGGTCGGGGCGGAGACCAACGGGCGGACGCTGATAAGGGGCACAGATCAGCACTTGGCGCCGTTGGGGTAGGGGCTCTCACGCCCCCTAACGCGGGAAACCCCCGCCTTGTATGGAGCAAGGGG
>DATHVR010000072.1:0-9692 GCA_035461175.1 Acidimicrobiia bacterium
GCGGATCGGGCCGCGGTCTTCGGTGGTGATCCAGGTGGTCATGATATCGAGACGCTAACAAGTCGGAGGTCGGAGGTCGGAGGTCTTGAGTCGGAGGTCTTGAGTCGGAAGTCGGACGTCTTGGAAGTCGGAAGTCGGACGTCTTGAGTCGGAAGTCGGAAGTCGGAAGCCAGACGCGGCCTTCCGACGCGGAGGTAGCCGTCGGGCGACCGGCGTCTGTTCGGGGCACGGCCCCGAACAAGCCACGAGACGCGCAAGCCGACGGGCTCAGTCAGGCGAAGCCGGCCTCGAAGTCGGCCGACCATATAAGAGACCGTTACCGTGTCGGGGATATGGGTTTCAATCCGTTTCGGGAACAAGAGCGCTCGCTCCTCGACGTGTTTCTCGTCGTGGCGGCACTCGCCGTCACCGCCGCCGTCGTCGCCTGGGCGATCTTCGGAGGCTGAGTTGATCCGCTGGGGGAACTTCGAGGTCACGGTGACGCCCGTGCAGCCCCACTCGGCCCGCAAGGAGTATGCCTGCCCGGGCTGTGAGAGTGCGATCACCGCCGGCACCTTCCATGTGGTGGTGGTACCCGACCACGCTCCCGACCTGCGCCGGCACTGGCACCGGGGTTGCTGGCATCGCGAGATGCGTATGCGGCGGCGGTTGCCCGGCTGATCGACGGGTTCAGGCGGCGCCCCGCACCCAGCGGAACTCGGCCGCAGTCGGGGTGAGACGGATCGCCACCAGGTCTACCCGGTCGGCGGCGAGCCGGGCCGCCAGACGCATGACCTGCCTTCGTTTGTCCGGCCCGATGGCCTCGAGGGGATCGTGGGTTCCGGTGATCGTGCGTACTTCCACCGCCACCCGGGAGGCTCCCTCCCGCGCCAGGAGATCGACTTCCCCCTCGGCGAGGACCACGTTGCGGGCGAGGACACGCACTCCGTGGCGCTGGAGGAAGTGGGCGGCCAGCCGCTCGCCCGCCCGGCCGATCTCCTTGCGGGTCACATCGATTCGGCCTTCTCGAGTTCCTCGACGTTGATGTCGTTGAAGGTCAGGACCGTGACCCGCTTGAGGAAGCGGGCGGGGCGGAACATGTCCCATACCCAGGCATCCGACATGGTCACCTCGAAGTAAAGGGAGTCTCCATCGGTCCGGCGCTGGACGTCGACCTCGTTGGCCAGGTAGAAGCGACGTTCGGTCTCGACGACGAACCGGAACAGCGGGAGCACGTCCCGGTATTCCTTGTAGATCGCCAGTTCCGACTCGGTTTCGTAGCGCTCGAGATCTTCTTCCATCAGGTCTCTTCTCTCCTGACCACGGCCATGAGAACGGCCATGAGACTCGGCTGTGAAGTGTCGACTCCCGTGAGGTCGACTCCGGATGATGTTCGATTGGTGGACGATGTCGCGTCCCGAATCATGGCACTCTCATATGACGTCTGTCTACCGAATGGCAATGACAACGACTACAAGCCGCCGAAGCGGTCGAGGGGCCAGATCCGCAGCATCGCCTCGCCGACGATCTCGTCGATCGGGACAGGCCCGAAGCGGCGCCCGTCCAGGCTGGAGTTGCGGTTGTCACCCATAACGAACACGTGGTCGGCGGGGACGGTGACGGGGGCGAAGTCGCTCATCGTGATGCCGGGCGGGAGATACGGCTCTTCGTAAGGGACGCCGTCGATCTCGAGGAAACCGTCGCGGATCGCCACCGTCTGTCCCTCCAGGGCCACCACTCGCTTGATGAGGTCGTCCTCCCCCCGGGTGCGGACCCCGACTGCCTCCAGGATCGATCGGATCACCGCCTCGGGAATCGTTTCTTCGAGATCCTCGTCGCTCAGGGCCGGGTTCAGGAAGACCACGATGTCGCCCCGTTCCGGCTCGCCGAACCGGTAGGCGAGCTTGTTGACCATCACCCGATCGTTGATCTCGATGGTCGGCAGCATCGACTCGGAGGGGATGTAGAAGGGCTGGACCAGGAACGTCTTGACCAGGACGGCGACGGCCAGCGCCGTCAGGAGCAAACCCGGAAGCTCGATCCAGAACGGGGTCTTCGGCTTCTCTGGTCGGGGCTCCGGGGGAAGCTCCAGGCGGTCCTCCACGGGGACGCTCAGTCGCGCCGCTCCTTGATACGAGCCGACTTACCGACCCGGTCCCGCAGGTAGTACAGCTTGGAGCGCCGCACGTCGCCCCGACGGGTGACTTCGATCCTGTCGATGATCGGAGCATGGACGGGGAAGACCTTCTCCACCCCGACCCCGAAGCTGATTTTGCGGACCGTGAACGAGGCACGAGCGCCCGCACCGTTGCGAGCGATGACTACGCCCTCGAACACCTGGATTCGCTCCCGCCCGGCTTCGACGACCCGCACGTGCACCTTGACGGTGTCTCCGGTCCGGAAATCGGGCACGTCATCGCGCAGCTGAGCGTTCTCCAACAGTTGCAGGTCGTTCATCGGGGCTCCTCGTTTCGATTGGCACCGGTTCCCGCCCGCGCCCGGTTGGATCTGCGCAGGCGGCCGGTGACCTCCAAAGACTATTGCTTTGGAGACTTTCGTTCCAGGGCTACCACCGGAAGTACTGCGGCGGAGGGCACCCGGAGAGTCGCCCCCGCCTTCGGCGGGGACGAGGCAGAATTGTATCAGCTGTCGCCTTCGTCGACGAACCGGGCCCAAAGGTCGGGCCGCCGCTCCCGGGTCCGGGCCATACGCTGCTGACGACGCCAATCCTCGATCCGGCCATGGTCCCCCGACAGGAGCACCTCAGGAACCGTCCATCCCCGGTATTCGGCCGGTTTCGTGTAGACGGGCTCTTCCAAGAGCCCGCCGCGGAACGATTCATGCTCGATGGAGTCGGGGTTGCCCACGGCTCCGGGAAGCAGCCGCACGACGGCTTCGATGACCACCAGGGCTGCCGCCTCACCGCCCGCCAGGACCACGTCACCAATCGACACCTCTTCGTCGATGTGGTGATCGATGACGCGCTGGTCGACTCCTTCGTAGCGCCCGCACACGAGGGTGAGGTGCGCGAGGGCAGAAAAGCGGTCGGCCGTAGCTTGATCGAAAGGTCTTCCCGCCGGCGTGAGCAACGCGCGGTGTGACAGAGCCAGCGGTTGCAGGGCGGCATCCAGGGGCTCCACCCTCATCACCATCCCCGGGCCTCCGCCATACGGGGTGTCGTCGACCTGGCGGTGCCGCCCGATCCCGTGGTCACGCAGGTCATGCAGGTCGATTTGGGTCACTTTGTCGTCCCGGGCCCGTCCCACCAGGCCGACGGCGAGCGGACCGGTGAAGAATTCGGGAAAGATCGTCACGACAGATATGCGCATCGCCCGCCAGCCTACGAGGCTTGGCGGTGGGCTCGTTCTCTGGATCGACCGTCACGGCGGTGGCGCCTCTCGATTCAGCCGTTCCATCGACAGAACTAGAGCACGGGGTGGGAGTGGGCTGTCGTACCCTGGTCGCATGCGCGGGATCGTCGCCCTCCTACTCGTGTTACTGGTCGTGGTGGCCTGCTCCGAGCCCACCACGACTGTGTCGCCGCCCCCGCCTCCCGCCACCTCGCCGACCAGCACCGTCGCCACGGTGCCACCCACGACTGTCGCCACCGATCCGGTGAGAGCGTGTCCCGAGGGCGACGTCATGTTGGCCGACGGCCAGCTGCTTCGCTTCGATCGTCCTACCTCCGACGGGACCCGCATCACCGGCGTCTCGTGGCGGACCAGCGGCAACTGCCAGCTGGTATCGGTCAGCTTCGCCACCGCCGACGGGGCCCCGGCCACCACCCCTCCCACCGTCACCGCCCGTCTGCTGAGAGCGGCCGGGGTGTTGCGGATCGAGACCGCCGCCACGGAGGCCGTAGTGGTCGACCAACTGGTCGAGGAGGGCCAGGTGGAGCGACTCTTCGTGCCGGCCGACCAAGAGGGTTTTCGCTTCGTCGATCTGGTCCTGAACGGGCCGACGGTGGCGCGGGCCCGGGTCCAGACCTCTCCTGCCCGACTCGAGGTGGAGCTCGAGCCGGGTGGCCCGGCCGAAATAGGCAGCCCGCTCATCACCCCTCAGTTGGTGATAGTCGAGCCGGGCTCGGCGGCAGCGATGGAGCCGGTTCTCGACGTCAGCGGCTATTCGACCGGTGAACTGGAGGGACTGCAGATCGCGGTGCTGGATCAGGGCGAGACCGTGGCCGAATCACCACTCGACCTCGAGACGAGTCCGTTTCTGTGGAGAGCGTTCGACTTCGTGCTGCCGATGGGCGACAGCGCCTACGACAACCTGCGGTTGTTGGACGAGTCCGGATCGGTGATAGCTGGGATTCCCTTCAGTCCGTGAATCCGGGCGGAAGGTCGACCACCACCCGCCGCTTCTCGAGGTCGACCTCTGGTATCAGGGCAGTGACGAAAGGAACCAAAACGGGTCCTTGGCCGGAGTCGATCACGAGGCGATCCTGGGCTCCACCGATCTCTACGTCGAGGACCACCCCTACCCGCCCGCCGTCCCGAGCGAGCACTTCCATCCCCACCAGCTCGTCAGGCCAGAATTCGTCGGGGTCGAGATCGCGACGGGCACTCGCCTCCACGTACAGACTGCGACCTCGATAAGAGATGGCAGTCGCCCGGTCGTCGATCTCGACGAAGGTGATCAACGGTGAGCGATCGGTCTCCTCGAAGCGGGCCACGGTGAGGGTCGAGCCGTCCTCGAGGAGTAGGCGTGCTCCAGCCTGGAAACGATCCTGCGGCCGGTCGGTCTCGACGTCGACCACCACCGCGCCTCCGAGCCCGTGGGCACGGCTGATTCGGCCTACGAGGACGAGGCCCTCGTCAGTCGACGAACTCGACGTCAGCCGAGATGCCTTCCTCGTCGGCGGCGGCGCCGGCGACGGCACGGATGGCACGGGCGACACGACCCCGTCTGCCGATCACGCGCCCCATGTCGCCCTTGGCGGTGCGAACCTCGGCCAGCACCTCATCGGGGCCTTGTTCCACGATGGTGACACTGACCTGGTCGGGATTGTCGACGATCTCCCTGACGATGTAGGAGACCACCCTTTCGACGATTGCGCCTTTGGCCACGCTCACTCCTCTTCCGAAGCCTCGGCTTCGGGCTCCTCGGAACTCTCGGCGTCCTCGGTTGACCCGGCAGCTTCGGTCGCCTCGACAGCTTCCGCTTCGGGTTCGGCCGCGGCAGGCTGAGACGAATCTTCGGCCCCGGCGGCCGTAGCGGCCGGAGCGGCTTCCGAGCTGGCGGCTCCGATGGTGTGGATCTTGCCGGCCTTGACCTTGAACTGGGTGAGGGCTCCGGCGGCGTCGAGGATCTTGCTGACGGCTTCGGTGGGCTGAGCGCCCTTGCGCAGCCACTCCACCGCTTTCTCGGAGTCGATCTCGATCAGGGAGGGGTCCTGGCGGGGGTCGTAACGCCCGATCAGGTCGATGTAGCGACCGTCTCGCGGGGCGCGTCCATCCATAACCACGACGCGGTAATGGGGCGATTTGGTCTTACCCATCCGCATCAGTCTCATCTTGACGGCCATCAATTCACCTCTCGTGCCGGGCCGCCGGCACAGGAGTGCGCGGCCTCGGTCAGTGCTCGTGTCGGAAATCCCGGTTGCCGGTGAAGGCCCACCTTGGGTGCGGAGAACCGGGAGGTCCAGCATAGCAAGCTCGCTTCCGACACTCCTAGTCCGGGGCGGGGATCAGCCCCGGCCCCGGCCCCCCATCAACGCCCCCAAACCGCCCATGCCCTTGCCTGTCAGCCCCTTCATTATCTTCTGGGCATCCCCGAACTGGCGGATGAGGTTGTTGACGTCCTGGGGGCGGGTCCCCGAGCCTGTGGCGATGCGCCGTTTGCGGCTGCCGCTGAGGATCTTGGGGTTGCGCCGCTCCTCGGGAGTCATCGAATGGATGATGGCCTCGACCCGCTTGATGTCCCGGTCGTCTACCTGCACGTCCTTCAGCATCGACCCTGCACCGGGGAACATGGCGAGGATGTCCTGGAGCGGGCCCATCTTCTTGACCTGCTGGAACTGCTCGAGAAAGTCCTCCAGTGTGAACTGGCCCTTCACCATCTTGGCGGCCGCCTTCTCGGCCTCGACCGTGTCGAAGGTGGCCTCGGCCTTCTCGATCAGGGTGAGGACGTCACCCATTCCCAGGATCCGCGAGGCCATCCGGTCGGGGTGGAACGGTTCGAGCTCGTCGAGGCCCTCCCCCACTCCGGCGAATTTGACCGGAGCGCCGGTCACCTCCCGCACGGAGATGGCCGCTCCGCCCCGGGCATCACCGTCGAGCTTGGAGAGGACGATCCCGGTCAGGGCGGTATGGGCGACGAAACCCTTGGCCACATTGACGGCGTCCTGGCCGGTCATGGCGTCGACGACGAGAAGTGTCTCGTCGGGATCGGCCGCCTTGGCCACGTCGGCGAGCTCTTTCATCAAGGCGTCGTCGATCTGGAGACGGCCGGCAGTATCGACGATGACGACGTCGTTGCCGGCCCGGTTGGCCTCCTTCATCGCTGCCTTCACGAGCCGGGCGGGCTTCGACTTCCGCTCGGCGTATACCGGTACGCCCACCCGCTTGCCCAGCGTCTCGAGCTGGTCGATGGCGGCGGGGCGCTGGAGATCGGCCGCCACCAGCAGGGGGCGACGTCCCTTCGATTTGAGGTGCTTGGCGAGCTTGCCGGCGGTGGTGGTCTTACCCGAGCCCTGGAGGCCGACCATGAGGATGGTCAGAGGGGGTGACGACTGCTTGAGGCCCGCCGTCGACCCGCCCAGGGTCTGGATCAGTTCCTCGTGGACGATCTTGATGACCTGCTGGCCCGGGCTCAGGCTCTTGGAGACGTCGGCAGCGAGGGCGCGCTCGCGCACTCGCCCCAGGAACGTCTTGACCACGGCGACGTTGACGTCGGCCTCGAGGAGGGCGAGCCGCACCTCGCGGAGGGCGGCATCGACGTCGGCCTCGGACAGCCGGCCCTTGCCGCGTAGCCCGGCGAAGATCCTTTCGAAGCGCTCGGTGAGTGAGTCGAACATGGCCGCCCACGGTAGTGCCGCCCGGATCTCAAGCCCGTGCGTCGATCACAGCGGTGAGGCCGCGGCCTTGACGAGATAGTGAACGCGCGTTTAGGATGCTGATCATGCGTTCAGCCGAACCTAACCTGACCGAAGCGAACCGGACTGAAGAAGACAGAACAGAGGACACCAGGACCGAGGATCTGACGGCCACGGCCCGGATCCGGGATGCGGCAATGCGCCTCTTCCCCGAATACGGATACGAAGGGACGAGCATGCGCGTTCTCGCCGAGGAGGTGGGCGTTAGCCCGGCCCTCGTCATCCACCACTTCGGCTCCAAGGAGGGCCTGCGCCGCGCCTGCGATGAGTACGTTGTCGACCGGATCCGCACGGTCAAGGGCGAGGGAATCACCAACCGCACCATGACCGACTCGGGCTTTCTGGCCGGGGCGTTCCAGATCGCCCCGCCGCTGATGCGCTACCTGGGCTGGGCCCTGATCAGCGGCAGCGACGAGGCGGCGGTGCTGTTCGACGAGATGGTGGAGGAGTCGATGCGGCTGCTGGCCATGGCCGAAGAGCAGGGCTACATCCGCCCCACCGAGGATCCGCGGGCCCGCTCCGCCGTGATGCTCTCGATGCAACTGGGCGGCCTCATCCTCGCCCAGCATCTCGACCGTGCCTCCGGCATCGACCCGTTCACCCCCGACGGTGTCATCGCCTTCTCCCGCCAGATGCTCGACATCTTCACCGGAGGACTCTTCGACCCCGCCACCGCCGCCCAGATGCGAGATGCCCTCGCCCGGGCTGCCGACCACACCAGAAAGGAATCCAACGATGGCTGAAGCCATCCTCACCCAGTCCCTGTCCAAATCCTACGGAGGCGAAACCCTCGCCCTCGACGCGATCGACCTCGAGGTACGTCACGGCGAGATCTTCGGATTCCTCGGCCCCAACGGGGCGGGGAAGACCACGACCATTCGGCTCCTGCTCGACATTCTCCGGCCCACCTCGGGCTCGGTCACCGTGCTCGGCCTCGATCCCCGTGCCGACGGCGTGGAGCTGCGGCGGCGAGTCGGGTACCTGCCGGGCGACTTCGTAGTCGACGGTCGCCAGAGCCCACGCGACTTCCTCACCTATCTGGGCAACCTTCGGGGAGGGGTGGCCGCGGCCAGGATCGAAGAACTGGCCGAGCGTCTGGAACTCGACCTGGATTCGAGAATCCGCAGCCTGTCCAAGGGCAACCGCCAGAAGGTGGGGCTGGTGCAGGCGTTCATGCACTCCCCCGAGCTGCTGATCCTCGACGAGCCCACCAGTGGGTTGGATCCGATCATGGCTCGGGAGTTCCTGGCCATGGTCACCGAGGCCCGCCAGGCAGGCCAAAGCGTGTTCATGTCCTCGCACATCTTGAGCGAGGTACAGGCAGTCGCCGACCGGGCCGGGATCATCCGCCGGGGACGGCTCATCGCCGTCGACGATGTCGAGGTGCTGCGGGCACGTGCTCTGCGCCGCATCCAGATCACCTTCGACCATCCGGTGAGCACCGCCGAGTTCGAGTCGGTGGCGGGACTCTCGGACGTCGTGATCGACGACTCCGTGCTTCGCGGCCGCCTCCAGGGCCGGGCCGACGAGCTCGTGAAAGCCGCCGCCCGCCACTCGGTCGTCGACTTCGTTTCCGAAGAGCCCGATCTCGAAGAGCTCTTCTTCCACTACTACCTAGGAGAAGAAGCCCATGCTGGGTGACATCTGGACCAAGACCCTGTGGGACCAGCGGCGGACGCTGTTGGGGTGGGGTATCGGCTTGCTGGCGGTATCGATCGTTTATGGCGCCTTCTACCCGTTCGCCACCACCCCCGAATACGCCGACCTGATCGACAACCTGCCGCCCGGCCTGGCCGAGGCGATGGGCTGGGACGACATCTCCTCGCCTGCCGGATACCTGGGCTCGACCGTGTTCGGGATTCTGGGACCCGTACTGGGGATAATCTTCGCCATCGCAACCGGCGCCAGGGCCATCGCCGGCGAGGAGGAGAACGGCAACCTGGAGCTGCTGGTGGCCCATCCGGTCAGCCGCACCCGGGTAGTCCTCCACCGGGCGCTGGCCCTCCTCATCGCTCTCGTGCTGGCAGGTCTGGTCGTGTTCCTGGGGATCCTGGCAATTCGCGCTCCGATCGACCTCGAGATCCCGCTGGGCAACGTGGCGGCGGCCTCGGTACAGCTCACATTGCTGGCGATGGTGTTCGGCACCCTGGCGCTTCTGATCGGGGCCATCACCGGCCGACGCGGCCTCGTCATCGGGGTCTCGGCGGTGGTGGCGGTGGTGATGTACCTGGCCAACGGCCTCGCCCCCCAGGTCGAGTCGATCGCCTGGATGCAGAAGCTCTCGCCCTTCTACTGGTTCGCCGGAACCCCCACGCTCCGCGACGGGCTCGATCCTCTCCACAGCCTCCTGCTGGCAGGAATCAGCCTGGTGTTCGTGGCCGCCGCCGTTATTGCGTTCAATCGTCGGGATGTAGGAGTCTGACCCGGATTCCTTCGATCATCACCTCGGTCGGCCCGTGGGGGCCGGCCGGGGCTCCCTTCTTCCTCGACACCGCCAGCAGGGCGACGCCGGCGGCGAGGGCCGCCAGCGCTGCCATCGCTGTCTTGCCTCCTCCCCCGGTGAAGGGCAGGGTGGTGACCGTGGAGGTGGGGGGGGTGGTGGTGGTGGGCGCCTGGC
>DATHVR010000073.1:0-74334 GCA_035461175.1 Acidimicrobiia bacterium
AGGTGGCGCCACTTTCCGTTGAACGGGAAGGTCAGGTGGATCCAAAGAACCCGCTTTTCGCGAAAACGGTCAGTCGTGCGGGTTCTTTTCCCGCCACTCCTCGTATTCCGACCAGTTCCCCGGGAACCAGGTGGTGCGGCCGTCGCCTTCCATGACGAGGAGGTGGGTGCAGATCCGGTCCAGGAACCAGCGGTCGTGGGAAATGACGAGGGCGCAGCCTGGGAAGTCGATCAGCGCCTCTTCCAGGGCACGCAGTGTCTCCACGTCCAGGTCGTTGCTGGGCTCGTCGAGGAGGACCACATTGCCGCCCCGACGCAGCATCACACCGAGATGGACCCGGTTGCGCTCGCCGCCGGATAGCTCGCCCACCTTCTTCTGCTGGTCGGCGCCCTTGAAGTTGAGAGAGGCGACATAGGCGCGGCTGTTCACTTCTCGCTTCCCGATCCTGAGGAAGTCGGCGCCGCCCGAGATCTCCTCGTACACCGTCTTTTTCGGGTCCAGCGCATCCCGATGCTGGTCGACATAGGCGAGATCGACGGTCGGCCCGATCTCGATGGACCCGGAGTCGGCATCCTCGGCCCCGGTCAGCATCCGGAACAGGGTGGTCTTGCCGGCCCCGTTGGGCCCGATGATGCCGACGATGCCCGCCGGGGGCAGGTCGAAGGACAGATCCTCGATCAGCGTCCGGTCCCCGTATCCCTTGTGGAGCCCTTCGGCGACGATCACCTTCTCGCCCAGACGCTGGGTGAAGGGGATCGACAAGGTGAGGTCGGAGGGGCCCCGGTCGACCTGCTCGGCCTGTGCCACCAGCTGCTCGTAGCGGGTGAGGCGGGCCTTGCCCTTGGCCTGGCGGGCACGGGGGGACATGTGGACCCACTCCAGCTCTCGTTCGATGGTCCTGCGCAGAGCCGAAGCCTCCTTCTCCTCCTGGGCGAGGCGGGCCTGTTTCTGCTCCAGCCAGGCCGAGTAGTTGCCCTCGAAGGGCCGGCCCCGGCCTCGATCGAGCTCGAGGATCCAGCCGGCCACGTTGTCGAGAAAGTAGCGGTCGTGGGTCACCGCCACCACCGACCCGGAGTAGTCGGACAGGAAACTCTCCAGCCATGCCACCGATTCGGCGTCGAGATGGTTGGTGGGCTCGTCGAGCAGGAGAAGGTCGGGCCGGGAGAGCAGCAGCCGGCACAGAGCGACCCGACGTCGCTCCCCACCCGACAGGGTGGCGACGTCACGGTCGCCGGGCGGGACCCGCAGTGCCTGCATGGCGATCTCTACGGTGCGGTCCAGGTCCCAGGCATCGGCGGCGGCGATCCGGTCCTCCAGCCGGCCCTGGCGGACTCCCAGCGCCTCGAAATCGGCATCGGGCTCGGCCCATGCCGCCAGGACCTGGTGGTATTCGTCGAGCAGCGCCCGGATCTCAGACACACCGTCCATGACGTTCTCGCGGACGTCCCTGTCGGGATCGAGATGGGGCTCCTGTTCGAGCAAGCCGACGGTGAATCCCTCGCTGAGGCGAGCCTCTCCGTCGAAGCCGTCGTCCTCGCCGGCCATGATCCGGAGCAGGCTCGATTTGCCGGCGCCGTTGGGGCCGAGGACGCCGATCTTGGCGCCGTGATAGAACGAAAGCGATATGTCGGAGAGGACGGTCCGGTCGGGCGGGTAGCGTCGGCTGAGTCGATAAGTTGAAAAGATGATGTCCGGCACGTGTGGAAGGGTATCGTTGCGCCCGACGGGACCCGTCATGGGGGGTTGTCCACTCCGCCATTGGACCTTATTCTGAGGCGAGAAATGGGTGGACGCCCGGCCGCGGAGGCCAGGTGAAGGGAGATCCCGCACCAGGGAGGATCAGCCCAGATGAACGCCCAGTTGACCGGATCGGTGAAGATGGCCGGCGAGGCCGGGCGCGGCGTGAGCGTCGACATCCATCTCGGCGAGGAGACACTGACCCTGCGGGCCGCCGGGGGAGCGGAGATCGGCACCTGGCCCCTCGATCAGGTCGGCATCGCCTCCAAGCCCGACGGGTTCCATCTCCGGATCGAAGGCGAGGAGGTGGTCCTGACCACCGACGATGACGCCAGATTCGCCCTGGCGCTGGGCATCAACACTCCTACCAACCGGCTGGCCAGGATGATGGCCAAGCTGAGGGACGAAAGCACCGCCGCCACCGCCACCGCCGCCGATCCCTCGGTGATGGTCGACCTGACCGAGCCTTCCGCTCCTGCTCCACCCCCGCCTCCGGCGCCCGAACTGCCCCCGCTCTCCCGGCGCGAGAACCGACTCGCCAACGGGCTTCCCTATCTCGGCCCGTTGGTGGTGGCTGCCGCCGTGATCGGGCTCATCACCTCGATCCTGGCGGCTACCGGCGGTAGCGCCCTGTCCTTCCCCGGCGATATTCCGGCCTGGCCGGCGATGATCGTCGCCAGTCTCGTCCTGGTGGCCGGGGGTCTGGGCGCGTTCCAGAGCCCGGACAAAGGAAGGGCCACGATCGGGATCGGAATCGCCCTGGGATTGGTGGTGATCCTGTTGACGGCAGGCCGTCTGGCCACCGACGGCCTGGTCGGTCAGGCCCTGCTCGGCTTCACGCTGGCCATCGTGGCGGCCGGCGTTCTGCTCGCCATCGACACCGCCGGCCGCAGCGGCCTCGACTGAGCCCAATCCCCGCCGGAGCTTGCGGAGGCGGGAGGTAGTGGGCAATCGCGAAAGATCTAAGGCGCGCTATACCCCGGCCCTTCGGGCCGCCCCCTACCCCGCTTCGCGGAGGCCCCTTCCCCCCTCGCTTCGCTCCGGGGGACAAAGCTCCGGGGACAGAGGGACCGGCCAGATAGTCTGAGCCGATGCCCGAACTGCCCGACATCGTCGTCTATATCGAGGCACTCGAGTCGCGGGTGATGGGACGCCGGCTCACCGGGGTGCGGGTCGCCTCGCCGGCGGTCCTGCGGACGTTCGATCCTCCCTACGACGCCGCCGTCGGCCAGGAGGTGAGCGGGCTGCGCCGGATCGGAAAACGGATCGTGCTGGAGTTTCCCGACAGTCTCTTCATAGTCATCCACCTGATGGTGGCGGGCCGGCTGCGTTGGAACGATCCGGGCAAGGCGATCCCGAAAAAGGTGGGTCTGCTGGCGCTCGACTTCGAGGAAGGGTCCCTGCTCCTGGTCGAGCAGGGCACCAAGAAGCGGGCAGGGATGTGGGTCCTGAGAGGTGAGGATGCCCTCGCTGAGGAAGACCGAGGGGGCATCGAGCCACTGGAGATGACCGTCGACGACATGAAGGCGGCGCTGCAGAAAGAGAACCGCACGATCAAGCGGGCGCTGACCGATCCCCGCCTCTTCTCGGGAGTCGGCAATGCCTACTCCGACGAGATCCTGTGGGAGGCGCGTCTGGCGCCCACTCTCCGCACCCGCTCCATGAGTGACGAGCAGATGGAACGACTCCATGCTGCCATCACTATCTCTCTCACCGAATGGACCGAGCGCCTGCGCCAGGAGGTGGGGGAGGGGTGGCCCGAGAAAGTGACCGCCTTTCGTCCGGACATGGCGGTGCACGGCAAGTTCGGGGAACCCTGCCCGCGCTGTGGTTCTCCCGTCCAGCGCATCGTGTACGCCAGCAACGAAACCAACTACTGCGCCACCTGCCAGACCGACGGCCGGCTGCTGGCGGATCGTTCTCTTTCCCGCCTGTTGAAGGACGACTGGCCCCGCCACATCGACGAACTGGAATGAGGGATTGCCTATCGAACATATGTTCGATAGGCTCGGCTCCTGATGCAAGCGGTGGAGTCAGCCGCGTTCCCGCTGAGGAGCGACGGCCCCGAACAACTCATTTCTCAGCAACTCATCTCTCCCCAGCAACCCATGTCGCTTCAGCCTGGCCGGATCACCGAGGTGAGCGGCCCCACCGGCATGGGCCTGACCCGGCTGGGTCTGGGGTTGCTAGCTCCCCCTTCGTTACGCTCGCCGGTGGCAGCCCTCGACGTCAAGGGTTGGCTGTCGCCGCTGGCGGCCTGGGAGGTGGGGGTGGAGCGGCGCCATTTCGTGGTGGTGCGCTGTCCCGAGTCCCGTCTCTGGCCCCAGGTGGTGGCAGCTCTCATCGAGGGCATTCGGGCGGTGTACGCCGAGGTCCCGTCTTCGGTTCGTCCCCAGGATCTGCGTCGGCTCAGCGCCCTGGCCCGGGCCCGTCGTACCGGCGTGGTCCTGCGTCCTCTCGCCGACGCACTCCCCTCCGGAGTGTCATATCTGAGGCTGCGGGCCACCGAGGTCAGATGGGAAGGCGTCGAACGGGGCCACGGTCGGCTGGAACGTCGCTACCTGGTGATGGAGGCATCGGGAAAAGGGGTGGCGGGAATGGTGCAGAGAATCGAAATGGTGGACGATGGCACGAACGCTATGCGTGTGGTATCCGGGGTGGGCACCCAAGGCGGAGCAACCCGACGCGCCGTCGGCTGACCGTTCCGCCGAATCCCGGGCTTTCGAGCCGGTGGTGGCAGCGATCGAGGAAGTGGTTCCCCGGGTCGAGGTGGGCGAGCCGGGACTGGCCTACATTCCGGTGGCGGGAGCGGTCCGCTACTACGGGGGCGAGCGACCGCTGGCCGAGGCAGTGCGGGCCGCCATTCCTCCCGGCGCCCGGATAGGACTGGCCGATGGCCCCTTTGCCGCTCGCTGCGCCGCCGAACAGGCGGGCGAACCGGAATGTCTCATCATCGACGACACCGCCCGCTTTCTCGCCGACCTCGACATCGAGACCCTGGGGGCGGAAGAACTGAGCCAGACCTTCCGCTGGCTGGGTGTCACCACCCTGGGAGATCTGGCCCGTCTTCCCCGGGAGGCGGTCGCTTCCAGATTCGGCTCACTCGGCCTGGGGGCCCATCGTCTGGCGGCGGGCGAGGACCGTCCGATCCATCCGCGACCCATCCCCACCGGACACGAAGTCGAGTCGATCCATCGCGAGGATCCTCTCGCCACCGCCGACCAGGTCGCCTTCGTCAGTCGAGCACTGGCCGTGCGCATGATGAATGGCCTGGAAGGGATATCTCCATTTCGGGTACTGGTGGAGGTCGAGGCCGGAGATGGCACCGTTCGGCGGCGGGTATGGCGATCGCTGGATCCCTTCACCGACCAAACCCTGGCCGAACGGGTCTGGTGGCAGCTCCAGGCCTGGATGGGGAGTCCGGGAGGCGTTCCTGGTGGGGTGACCCGAATCCGGCTCGATCCCTCCGACCTCTCCGACGAGGGTCGCCAGCTCGCCCTGCTGGAGCAGGTAGGACCGGGCGGGGACGTCTGGCAGGAGGTGGACACCGGGCGACACGACGCCGAACGAGCCCTCTCCCGTGCCCAGGCCCTGGTGGGGCCCGATGCCGTTCTCCAGGCTGAGCCCAGGGGAGGGCGGATGCCGCACCAGCAAATCGTGTGGTACCCGTGGGGCGACCGATCGCCCGAACCGGAGGAGGAGGCACCCTGGCCGGGTTCCCTGCCCGCCCCCACCCCGGCCCTGGTCAGTCCCCGCCCGCCCTTACTCGAGGTGGAGTGGGACGGGGGTATGCCGGTGCGGATAAGGCTCGGGACCCGCTGGGAGCCGGTTCTGGCCTGGACCGGGCCCTGGAGGATGCTGGGACGTTGGTGGGAGGGCGAGGAGCCCGCCGATCGCTACCAGATCGTCACCTCGGTCGGGGCAGTGCTGTGCCTGGTGCGGGAAGGTCGTACCTATCTGGCCGGGGTCTACGACTGACCCACTTCGACCCGGCGCCGGATCTGCTCGCGTACCCGGTCTCGCAGTTCACCGGTGGCCTCCATACCCAGATGCGCGGTCTCGATGGCGGGCATGATCGTCACCACTACCTCGCCGCCCTTCACAACCAGTGTGTGCGGTCTCCAGGCAGCGTGAGTGCCTCTGATCGCCACCGGCAGGATCGGGATTCCGGTGCTGACCGCGATGGTGAAGGCGCCCTTCTTGAACAGTCCCAACTCACCAGTCCGCGAGCGGGTTCCTTCCGGATAGACGATCAGCGACCGGCCCTTGGCCACGAGGTCCCGGGCCTGGGAATTGATCTGCTCGTGGACGGCGATGCGGGCCTGGCGATTCACCTCGACAATCCCGATGGCGCGCATCGCGGCGGCCAGCAGCGGGACCCGGAACAGTTCCTTCTTGGCGAGGAAACGAATCGGAAGCGGCAGAGCCACCAGGCAGGCCATGATGTCCAGATTCGACTCGTGGTTCGCCACCACCACCGAGGAGCGACCGGGGGCGACGGTCTCGCCACCCACCACGCTCAAATCGACTCCAGCCGTCCCCAGCCAGATGCGGCTCCAGGTATCGGTGATCCGCTCGATCAGAGGACTGGTGGCGTCGAACCACGAGACGATCAATGCCAGTAACGAGGCGATCCCCGTGGCGAGGAAGCCGGCGAGCAGCGTCAACGACGTCCGGGGCAGGTGCCGAAGGGAAGGCATCGGACCCGGATCGTAGCCGCCGTCAGTTCCGTGGCTCCTCCAGTCCCGGGATGAGCGGCTGCAGGGCCTCCCAGCACACGTCGGCCCAGATCAGGTGTCCCTCCCGGTTGGGGTGAAATCGATCGAGGGACCAGATGTCCGAACGAGTGCGGAACTCCCGGGCGGCCCAGTCCCACTGCAGGGCCTTCACAGCTTTGTGACGATCGGCCACGACGTCATGGGCCCTGTCCGCCCGGCGCCCGAGTGCAGTCGCCATCTGGCGCAGGGGCGGGACGAGGCGCGGAATCGAGCCGAGGTCGCCCACTCCGCTGGTGACGACCACGGCGCCGCTCTCCACGAAGGCGCTGACTATGCGGTCGAGGTCGGACACCAGCCGAGACCAACGTACGCCCCGGATCACGTCATTCGCCCCCACCGATACCAGTGCCAGGTCCGGTTCGAAGGCCAGCGCCGATGCCAGTTGCGTCTTCGCCACCTGGGCGGCGGTCGCACCCCCTACGCCGAAGGACCCGAGCTCCACCGCTCGTCGGGTCGATTCCGCCAACCGGCGGCACACCTCGGCCACCCAGATCTCCGAGCCGTCCCCAACCCCGGGAGCGGTGAGGGTGGAGTCGCCCACTGCGGCGACTCGCAGCGGAGCACCCGGGGCGGTCCCATAGGTGCCGGAAGGGTCGAACTGATCCTGTGGTGGCGCCGGCCATAGGACGGCGATGGCCAGCTCGAGCCCCAGGGTGGCGGCTCCCAGCTGGGCAGTTCGCTTCAGGAGGCGGGCGGTGGGTGGGGAGATCATCGGGCGATAGGTGGGAAGGTTACCGAGCAGGTTGCGGGGTGAGCAATCATCGGGACAATCCTCGGCGGAACCTAGGCAGGGGGGTATTCTCTTCTCCATGGCGACGATAAAACCAGCCGCCGGCGACCTGTGGCACACATTCGCCCGGGCCCATCGGCTGCTGGTGTCGAAACTGGACTCCACGCTGCAGGAGATGCACGGCCTGCCGCTGAGCCGATTCGAGGCCCTGGCCCATCTCCACACGGCCGGGTCGCTGCGAATGCACGAGTTCGCCGAGCGACTGGTGCTGTCGCGCAGCGCCACCACCCGCTTCGTCGACCGCCTCGAACAGGAGGGATTGGTGACACGAACCCTGTGCGCCGACGACCGGCGCGGCATGGAACTGAAACTCACCGAGGAAGGTCGGCATCGTCTGCGCCAGGCTCTCCCCACTCACCGGCGATTAGTGGAACGGTATTTGATCGACAGCCTCGGCTCCCAGATGGCGACGACAGTGGCAGGGGCACTCTCCACGATCGCCCAGGAAGTCGGCGACTGAGGCCGGACTCAGTTCGTCTCGGCCGCCTGGCGGATACGGTCGGCCAAGCCGAAGCGAGGCTTTTCGATCGAAGTCAGGTCGATTTCGACGTCAACGGCGTTGGTGAGGGCAGCCGGATCTTCCGGCGTGAAGAGGTAGGTCTCCTCGTCGATCTCGAGGCAGAACCGGAAGATGGTGTCTCGTCGGATCTTGACGGCGTTCTTGTCCCAGGAACCGATGCGATGGCGGTCGGACCACATCCGGATCCGGTCACCATCGACCTGAAGACTGATGAGCAGAGGAACGTCCCGGCTCGTGATGGATTGCAAGGTGCCCTTGAATGTCTGCATCGCCCTCGAAGCCTTTCTCCCGGCTTTCTCCCGGATCGCCTCCCCGGACTCGTAGGTCCTTCGACCCATTCTAGGTCAAGGCGACTTAGCATGGAAGGATGGATTCCATGTCCACGCCACGCCGTTTCGTGACCGCTACTTCGTTGTTCGATGGGCATGACGCCGCCATCAACATTTTCCGGCGGATTCTGCAGTCGCGGGGGGCGGAGGTGGTGCATCTGGGGCATAACCGGTCGGCGACCGACATCGTGGAGTCTGCGATCGAGGAGGACGCCCATGCGATTGCGGTGACCTCGTATCAGGGGGGTCACATGGAGTTCTTCCGGTTCATGTGGGATCTGTTGGTGGAGCGGGGGGCTTCGCACGTGCGTCTGTTCGGTGGGGGTGGGGGGACGATTCTGCCGTGGGAGGGCGAGGAGTTGGCGGCGTATGGGGTGACGCGGATCTATTCGCCCGATGACGGCCGGGAGATGGGTCTGGTCGGAATGGTGGATGACATGTTGTCGCGGTGCGGCTTCGAACGGGGCGAGTTGTCGGATCCGGAGGCGGTGTTGGCGGCGGCGTTCGGGGGGGAGCGGGCGGCGGTGGCGCAGTTGATCTCGGCGGCGGAGAATTTCGGGGACAAGTACGCCGATGTGTTCGAGGCGGTGGGGAATAAGGCCCGGGAGTCGGGGGCACCGGTGGTGGGTCTGGCGGGTACGGGGGGTTCGGGCAAGTCGTCGTTGACCGATGAGGTGGTGCGGCGGTTCTTGTTGGATCAAGAGGACAAGCGGGTGGCGGTGTTGTCGGTGGATCCGTCGCGTCGTCGGTCGGGGGGTGCGCTGTTGGGGGATCGGATCCGGGTGAATTCGTTGCCGCATCCTCGGGGGTATATGCGCTCGTTGGCGACCCGGGAGGCGAACCTGTCGTTGTCGCCGCATGTGGGGACGGCGATCGAGGTGTGCAAGGCGGCCGGGTTCGATCTGGTGGTGGTGGAGACGTCGGGGATCGGCCAGGCCGACACCGGGATCACCGATGTGGCGGATGTGTCGGTGTATGTGATGACGCCCGAGTACGGGGCGGCGTCGCAGTTGGAGAAGATCGACATGTTGGATTTCGCCGATCTGGTGGTGGTGAACAAGGCGGACAAGGCGGGGTGGGAGGACGCCCTGCGGGATGTCCGCAAGCAGGTGCGCCGCAACCGGGTGGCGTTCGAGGTGGAAGAGGACGAGTTGGGGGTGTGGCCGACGATCGCGTCGGATTTCAACGACCCGGGCACCAACCGCTTCTACCTGGAACTGATGGGCAAGGTCGACGCGATTTCCGAGGCGGATTTCTCTCCGCGCCTGGATCTGGTCACCGAACGGGCGGCGAAACATCACATCGTGGCCCCGGAGCGGGCCCGGTATTTGGCCGAGATCGCCGAGACGATCGAGGCGTATGACATCCGGGCCGAGCGGGCGGCGGCGACCGCGGAGCGGGCCTACCGGCTGGCCGGCGCCGCCACCGAGGTCGACTCCGGGGAGTTGGGAGAGCGGGCATCCGAGCTGTTGGCGGAGGTGGACCCGGAGTGGCGGGATCAGCTGGAGGGCTGGGACGACATGTTGGTGGCGTACTCGGGCGAAGAGTTGTCGTATCCGGTGCGGGAGATCAGGGTGTCGGCGCCGCTGACCCATGAGACACTGTCGGGGACGAGGGTACGGAAGGTGGCAACGCCGCGGTTGTCGTCGTGGGCGGATCGAGTGCGGTGGCTGGCCCAGGAGAATCTCCCGGGCCGTTTCCCCTACACGGCCGGGATCTATCCGCTGCGGCGAATGGCCGAGGACCCGACCCGGATGTTCGCCGGGGAGGGCCCTCCCGAACAGACCAACCGCCGCTTCCACTACCTGGCCGAGGGGATGGCGGCCAAACGCCTCTCCACCGCCTTCGACTCGGTCACCCTGTATGGGGAGGACCCCGCCGTCCGCCCCGACATCTACGGCAAGGTAGGCAACTCGGGGGTGTCGATCGCCACCCTGGACGACGCCAAGAAGCTGTATTCGGGTTTCGACCTGTCGGATCCGTCCACATCGGTGTCGATGACGATCAACGGGCCCGCCCCCACCATCCTGGCGTTCTTCCTCAACGCCGCCGTCGACCAAGCCTGCGAAAAACACATCCGCGCCAACGGACTCACCGACGAAATCGAGGAGCGGATCGCCGAGATCTACGGCGACCGGCCCCGCCCCACCTACCACGGCGACCTCCCCGACGGCCACGACGGGCTGGGTCTGATGCTGCTGGGGGTGACCGGCGACCAGGTCCTGGCCCAGGAGACGTACGACAAGATCAGGGCCGACACCCTCGCCCGGGTGCGGGGCACCGTCCAGGCCGACATCTTGAAAGAGGACCAGGCCCAGAACACCTGCATCTTCTCGACCGAGTTCTCGTTGAAGATGATGGGCGACGTCCAGGAGTACTTCACCAACAACGGGGTCCGCAACTTCTATTCGGTGTCGATCTCGGGCTATCACATGGCCGAAGCCGGCGCCAACCCGATCACCCAGCTGGCCTTCACGCTCGCCAACGGCTTCACTTACCTCGAGTACTACCTGTCCCGGGGCCTCGCCATCGACGAGTTCGCCCCCAACCTGTCTTTCTTCTTCTCCAACGGCGTCGACGCCGAATACGCCGTCATCGGCCGGGTAGCACGCCGGATCTGGGCCAAGGCCCTCAAACACCGCTACGGCGCCAATCCCCGCTCCCAGATGCTCAAATACCACATCCAGACCTCCGGGCGGTCCCTCCACGCCCAAGAGATCTCCTTCAACGACATCCGCACCACCCTCCAGGCCCTCTACGCCATTTACGACAACTGCAATTCGCTGCACACCAACGCCTATGACGAGGCCATCACCACCCCCACCGAGGAATCGGTCCGCCGGGCGGTCGCCATCCAGCTCATCATCAACAAAGAACTCGGCCTCAACCGCAACGAGAACCCCCTCCAGGGCAGCTTCATCATCGAAGAACTCACCGACCTGGTCGAAGAAGCCGTCCTCACCGAATTCGGGCGCCTCTCATCGCGGGGCGGGGTGCTCGGAGCGATGGAACGCCAATACCAGCGCACCAAGATCCAAGAAGAGTCGATGCACTACGAACAGAAGAAGGAATCCGGCGAATACCCCGTCGTCGGAGTCAACACCTTCCTCTCCAAAGAGGGCTCACCCTTCCAAACCCCCGACACCCTCGTCCGGTCCACACCCGAAGCCAAAGACCGCCAGATCGCCAACCTGGCCGCCTTCAAAGACCGCAACCACGACCGCGCCCCCGACGCCCTCGAACACCTCGCCCACGCCGCCACCCACGGCCACAACACCTTCGGCGCCCTCCTCGACACCGCCAAAGTCGCCACCCTCGGCCAGATCACCCACACCCTCTACCAAGTCGGCGGCCAGTACCGCCGCAACATGTGACCAACCCGGAGGTATGCAGATGTGCAGGTCCATCGTTCGACTACGTGACGGCGCCGAGATCCATCCCCACGAGGACATCGAGGCGGCGGCCCGTCAGTTCGTGAGGAAGGTCTCGGGCTTCAGCCGTCCCGCGTCTCACAACCAGGAGGTCTTCGAACGTGCCGTGGCCGAGATCACCCGATCGGTGGAACAGCTGATGGACGGCCTCGAGGTACGCGGAGCCGGCTAAACCCTCCCATAAACGGCGACATCTGGGATGATGTGGGACGACTCCCCGTCACCTCTCCCTATGACAGACCAAACGCGCCTGATCGAACAACCTCCTCCTTCCCGTCGCCGCCGCATGAGCCGGGGCCAGCGCTGGATCATCCGGATTCTCGTGATCCTGGTTCTAGTGGCAGCCCTGGCCGTGGGGGCCGTCTTCTTCGCCGACTTCCGGATGGGAAGCACCGGGCCCCTGGGCAGTCTGTCCGGAGGGGAACCGACGTTCCTCGTGGTCGGCAGCGACTCGCGCGAGAACCTGCCCGACGACCTCGAGGGCAAGTTCGGCGACTTCGGCGGGGAGAGGGCCGATGTCATCATCTTGATGCAGGTGGTCGACGACACGGTCCAGTTGCTGTCGATCCCGCGTGATCTCAAGGTCGAGATCCCGGGACACGGAACCAACAAGGTCAACGCCGCCTACGCCTTCGGAGGTCCTGACCTGCTGGTCGAAACGATCACCGCCGCCACCGGCATCCCGGTGGGCCACTACATGGAGGTCGACTTCGGCGGTTTTGCCGGGATCGTGGACTCCCTGGGTGGAATCGAACTCGACTTTCCCAACCCGGCTCGCGACGTCAAGTCGGGATTGATGGTGGAGGAACCGGGAACCCAGGTCGTCGACGGTGCCACCGCGCTCGCCTATGCCCGCTCGCGCACCTACGAAGAGTTGATCGACGGGAGCTGGCAATCGACATCCGGCGGGGACATTGCCCGCACCGGACGCCAGCGCGAGGTCCTCCTCGAGATCCTGGGGAAGGCGTCGAGCCCCTCCGGCATCATCCGCAGCCCGATGGTGGTCAACCAGGTCACCGGCAACCTCACGGTGGACGAATCGGTGACTCCCATGCTCCTCGCCCGCACCGCCTGGGGTTTTCGCTCCGCCGGCTCCACTCAGGCCGTAACCCTGCCGGTCGTGGGCAGCACCGAGGGCGGCGTCTCCTACGTCGTGCGGTCCGAGCCCGGCGCCACGGAGGTGCTGGAGGCGTTCGCCGCCGGACGCCGCCTGCCCGAAGGCGACTGATCACCCCGGCTGCTGGGCTTCGAGCTGGCGGATCACCTCGGTGACGAGGTCGTCACCGGCGGCACTATCCGGTGAGAGATTGCGCAGCCTGTCCAGCGTGTCCACCCGCTGGGCGACGGCGTTGCAGCCCAGGCGGCGGGAAACCTCCCAGTAGGCCGTGCTACTGATCACGTCCACCCGCTCGGCGAGCTCAGCGGCGGGGACCCGGCCCCCGCTAGCCTCGGCCATGGCGTCGAGGTCCTCAGCCGCCTCCCGCACGACAGCCACGAAAGTGTCGCTCAGGGTGTCGCAGTTGCGTAGATCGTCGAGAGTGGCCTCCAGGTCGAAGCCGGCCCCGATCTCGTCCGGAAGACTCACCGACACGCCACCACATGCCCCCAGGGTCAGGAGAAGGGAAAGCGCGGCGAATCGAGTGACTGAGCGATGCATCCCGGCACAATACCCATCGTGGAGTACAGGGGGGTAGGAGGAGTTCTAAGCCCTCGATCCCGCCCGGTACCCTGCTGTTGATATGAGAGACGTTCCCAACAAGCCCTCCATCGACGGCCTGGAGGCGAAGTGGAGCCGCCGCTGGGAAGAGGACGGCATCTACCGCTTCCCGCCCGGGGCCGACCGCAGCCAGGTGTACGCCATCGACACGCCCCCGCCCACGGTGTCCGGCTCCCTGCACATGGGAACCGTCTTCGGGTATGCCCAGACCGATGCCGTCGCCCGGTATCAACGAATGCGGGGCAAGGCCGTCTTCTACCCGATGGGGTGGGACGACAACGGCTTACCCACCGAGCGACGGGTCCAGGCCTACTACGGGGTCACCTGCGACCCCTCCCTGCCCTACGCCCCCGACTTCGAAGCCCCGGCCGAGGCCGCCGATCCGCCGGTGCCGATCTCGCGCCGGAACTTCATCGAACTGTGCCACCTGCTCACGGACGTGGACGAGAAGGCCTACGAGGACCTGTTCCGAACCCTCGGACTCTCGGTCGACTGGGACCATCTCTACACCACGATCTCCACCGAGGCCCAGGAGATCAGCCAGCGCGCCTTCCTGCGCAACCTGGAAAGAGGAGAGGCGTATACCCAGGAGGCGCCCGTCCTGTGGGACACCGACTTCCAGACCGCCGTCGCCCAGGCCGAGCTCGAGGACCGGGAACGAACCGGGGCATACCACCGGATCTCCTTCCACCGTCCGGACGGCGAACCGGTCCACATCGAGACCACCAGGCCCGAGCTGATTTGTTCGTGCGTGGCCCTGGTCGCCCATCCCGACGACGAGCGCTACCGCGATCTGGTAGGTACCACGGTCACCACCCCCGTCTTCGGCGTGGAGGTTCCGGTGGTGGCGCACCACCTCGCCGAGCCCGAAAAGGGGAGCGGCATCGCCATGATCTGCACCTTCGGCGACACCACCGACGTCACGTGGTGGCGTGAGCTCGATCTCGACACTCGCGCCGTGGTGGGCCGCGACGGCCGCTTCCAGGAGGAGGTCCCGCCCTGGATCACCACCGAGGCGGGACGGGACGCCTACGCCGGGCTGGCCGGCAAGTTCTCCAACCAGGCTCGCCGGGCGATGGTGGAGCTTCTGGAAGTCTCCGGCGATCTCGACGGACAGCCCCGCCGGGTCACCCACGCCGTCAAGTTCTACGAAAAGGGCGACCGGCCGCTGGAGATCGTCACTAGCCGGCAGTGGTACATCCGCAATGGCGGACGCGACGCCGAGCTCCAGAAAGAGCTGCTGGAACTGGGGGAGAGGCTGGAATGGGTTCCGGGCTACATGGGGGTGCGGTACCGCCACTGGGTCGAGGGCCTCGCCGGCGATTGGCTGATCTCTCGCCAGAGGTTCTTCGGGGTCCCGATCCCGCTCTGGTACCGGCTCTCGGAGGCCGGGGAACCCGATTACGACGACCCGATCATTCCCGACATGGCGAGCCTTCCCGTCGACCCCGGTTCCGACGCCCCGCCGGGCTACTCCGCCGACCAGCGGGGAGTCCCGGGCGGCTTCGTCGGCGATCACGACGTGTTCGACACCTGGGCCACCTCGTCCCTCACGCCGCTCATCGCCGGAAAGTGGGGCAAGGACGATGAACTCTTCGCCTCGGTCTTTCCGATGGACCAGCGCCCCCAGGGCCATGAGATCATCCGGACCTGGTTGTTCGCGACGGTGGTCCGATCCCACCACGAGTTCGGCGAACTGCCGTGGCGTCGGGCCACGATCAACGGTTGGATCCTCGATCCCGACCGCAAGAAGATGTCGAAGTCGCGGGGCAACGTAATCACGCCGGCAGCCCTGTTCGAGGAGCACGGGGCGGACGGGGTGCGCTATTGGGCCACTTCGGCCCGGCCGGGTGCGGACACGGCCTATGACGAAGGGCAGATGAAGATCGGGCGGCGGCTGGCCATCAAGATCCTCAACGCCTCCCGCTTCGTCCTCGGCTTCGGTGACGACGTCGGCTCCGAGGCGATCTCCCTACCTCTCGACCGGGCGATGCTGGCCCGGCTGGAGCAGGTGATCGGCGACGCCGCCGCCGCCTTCGAGCAGTTCGACTACGCCCGTGCCCTCGACGTGGCCGAGTCGGCCTTCTGGTCGTGGACCGACGACTACCTGGAGCTGGTCAAGGGGCGCGCCTACGGAGAGGGGAACGAAGCCGCCTCAGCCCAGGCCGCGCTCCACCTATCACTGTCGGTCTTCCTCCGGCTCTTCGCTCCGTTTCTCCCTTACGTCACCGAGGAGGCCTGGAGCTGGTGGCAGGCGGGCTCCGTCCATCGCAGCGACTGGCCCAGCACAGCCGAGCTGGCCGACCTCACCGGCGATGCGGCCGTGCTCGACACCACCGCCGCCGTGCTCTCGGGAGTGCGCCGGGCCAAGTCCGACGCCAAGGTGTCGATGCGGACGCCCGTGACGGCCCTGACTGTCACCGCTCCCGATGCCCAGGCAGAGGCCCTTCGTCAGGCCGCCTCCGACCTTTTGGACGCCGCCAAGGCCGAGTCGATCTCCTACCGCAGCGGCGAGTTCGCCGTAGAAGCCCAGGTAGCCGACCCCGCCTGAGCTTTGTCCCCCACGAAGTGGGGAAAGGTCCCTGCCGCCGGAGCTTGCGGAGGCGGGAGGTAGGGGCAACAGTGAGAGACGGGTTTTCCCGGTCTTG
Organism: Acidimicrobiia bacterium; assembly: GCA_035461175.1. GTDB lineage: Bacteria > Actinomycetota > Acidimicrobiia > Spongiisociales > ZC4RG35 > DATHVR01. The sequence goes on from DATHVR010000073.1 coordinate 15,951, forward strand.
TGGGCTGGTCGTTCACCAGACTTGCGCTATCAGTGCAAGGGTGGGTATACTTGCCCGAACCATGCAAGTAGCTGCCCTGATCGGAGACGTGGTCGCCTCCCGCCAGGCGCCGGACCGGCGTCTGCTCCAGGAGCGCCTGCTGGCGATTCTAGAGCAGGAGGGAAGACGCTACGGCGTCTCCCTCGACCTCACCCTCGGCGACGAGTTCCAGGGTCGCTATCCATCGCTCCAGGTGGCGATTTCGGCCTCCTGGTTCCTGCATGTGGCCGCCATCGGCGTGGCCCAACTCCGGATCGGGATCGGCTGGGGCGAACTGATGGTCGAGGGGTCGGAGGAGACCCCGTTCGGCCAGGACGGCCCGGCGTGGTGGCAGGCACGGGAAACGGTGGAAGCCGTGGAAGAATCGTCACACCCGGTTCGTACGCTGGTAGCGACCGCCACCTCCTGGGACATGTTCTTCAACTCATATCTGCGTCTGCGCGATTCGCATCTCGAGGGTCTCGACGAGGTCGATTCCCGGATTCTGCTCGGCCTGGTCGAGGGCGAGACGCAGCGATCCCTGGCCGAGCGCCTCGACCTCCACGAGAGCTCGATCAGCCGCCGTGTCCGCCGCCACCTGCTGACGACCCTGATCGAGACCACGGTCCCCGAGATCCCCGGGTTCGGATCGTGAACTGGGCGATCACCGCTATCGGAGCCGCCCTCCTCACGGTGCCGGCGAACTGGTTGGTGCGCCGGCTGTTGCTGCATATCCGGGCGATCCCAACCGGCGGCGCCGAGGGGGCGGGTCGCTGGATCGGCATCCTCGAGCGTCTGCTCATCTTCATCCTCGTGGTGGGGGGAGAGGCGGGAGCAGCCGCCCTCGTGGCTACCGCCAAGGCGATCCTGCGTTTCCCCGAGATCTCGGGTGACGAACCCCACCTGAATGCCGAATATGTCCTGATCGGCTCCCTCGCCTCCTGGTTGCTCGCCATCGCCGTCGGATTCGGTGTCGCGGGCCTCTTGGCCGAGCTCTGAGAGCGGTTCTGGCATCCCGATCGCTCCGGTAACCTTTCGTCGATGCATCCTCCTTCGCCCGTTCCCGGCGCGCCCGGAGCCAGGCCATGAGCCTCCAGGCCGGCATCGTCGGCCTCCCCAACGTGGGCAAATCGACCCTGTTCAATGCCCTTACCGCCGCCAGGGCCGAGGCGGCCAACTACCCGTTCGCCACGATCGAGCCCAACGTAGGAGTCGTTCCGGTTCCGGATGCCCGCCTCGACCAGATCAACTCGGTAATCGAGACCAAAGAGGTCATCCCCGCGGTCGTCGAGATTCTCGATATCGCCGGCCTGGTTCGTGGCGCCAGCGAGGGCGAGGGTCTCGGTAACCAGTTCCTCGGCCATATCCGTTCGGTCGATGCCGTCCTCGAGGTAATCCGCTGCTTCGACGATCCCGACATCACCCACGTCGAAGGTTCGATCGACCCGATCCGCGACATCGAAACGATCGAGACCGAGCTGATTCTGGCCGACCTCCAGGTGGCAGAACGGAGATTGGACCGTCTGGAGCGGGGCGCCCGGTCGGGAGACAAAGAGTTGATCCGCCAACGGGACCTCGTGCAACGCCTGGTGAGCTGGCTCGGCGGTGGCAACCCGGCCCGAACCCTGGTCCTGCGGCCCGAGGAAACTCCCGCACTCCGCGAGATCGAGATGCTCACCGCCCGACCGGTTCTGTACGTGTGCAATGTGGATGAAGCCGGCCTGGCCGGCAACGAGCACACGGCCCGTGTAGAGACATGGGCCAAGGAGCGGGAGGCGGCCGTCGTCGTGATCTGTGCCCAGGCCGAAGCCGAGATCGCCGAGCTCGACCCCGAGGATCGCGCCCTCTTCCTGGAAGAGTTGGGGCTGGCGGAGCCGGGCCTACACACCCTCGCCCGTGACACCTACCGCCTGCTCGGGTTGCGGACATTCTTCACGGCCGGGCCCAAGGAGATCCGGGCGTGGACCATCCGGGCCGGAGCCACCGCCCCGGAATCGGCCGGTGTCATCCACTCCGACTTCGAAGCGGGCTTCATCCGGGTGGAGGTCTACCGCATCGAGGACCTGCTCGAACACCGCAGCGAGTCGGCCCTCAAGGCAGCGGGCAAGCTACGGGTGGAGGGCAAGGACTACGAGGTTGCCGACGGCGACGTGCTCCACTTCCGGTTCAACCTCTGACCGACGTGCATCTGCCGCCCGTGGCGGGGCGCATCTGCACGTCAGATTCGATCAGGGAACCGTGAGGACCGCGCAGGGAGCGGTGTTGGCGACCCGGTCGGCCACCGAGCCCACCACCAACCGCTCGACCAGGCCGGCGCCCCGGCGGCCCACCACCAGCAGGTCGGCCTCCTCGACCCGACACACCTCGGTGAGCTGGGTGGCGGGATCGCCCACCTCTTCGACCGTTTCGTAATCGAGGCCCTCGAGGTCGAGCTCGGCCTCGGCCTTATCGAGGATGCGGCGGCGACCCTCGACGACGGCAGTGGCGAAGGCATCGGGGCTGGGAGGTGCACCTCCAATACCCCACCAGCCTTCGGGTGGGCGAACCACCGTGGTGATCAGGACCCGCGAGCCGAACTTGCGGGCCAGGGAAACGGCCATGCGGGCCGCTTCCATGCTCTGATCCGAGCCGTCGACGCCGACGACGATCGTCTTCAACTGCCAATCCAAAACGACACCTCCGTGATCATCTGAGCGTAACCGACAACGAGAGAGGGGCCTCCATCGAGGCCCCTCTCTACGATCGACGTCGGGTTGCGTCAGCTCTCGGGGTCCGCCACCTGGAAAGCCCGGTAGATGAACGCCGCCATCTCACCTCGCGTGATCTCCCGATCGGGGCAGAACAGGTCGTTGATGGGGGGGTTGCATCCCCGGGTCACACCGGCGGTGCCCAGGATGTCGATGGCCGACTCGTGCACGCTGGTGTCGTCATCGGTGAACAGGTCGTCACCGGCTCCGCCCGTAAGGTCGAAGCCCCGCACCATGAAGGTCGCCATCTCGGCCCGGGTCAGGGTCCGGTCGGGACAGAACTCGTCGTTGGTGGGCGGGTTGCATCCCCGCGTGATCCCGGACTCGGCCAGGCGATTGATGTCGCCTTCGAACACGTTGCCGTCGTCATCGCCGAAGTAGTCCTCGGTGGTGGCGGCCAGATCGAGCGCCCGGTTCAGGAACGCGGCCATCTGTCCACGCGTCACCGGATCGTCGGGGCAGTAGAGGGTGTTGTCCGGAGGGTTGCAGCCCCTGGTAATGCCCTCTTCGGCCAGCCAGGTGATCTCGGTGTTGAACAGATGGTCATCGGGAACGTCATCGAAGCTCGGAGGCTCGTCGCCCGGCGGCGGGGGTGGGGGTGGGGGTGGCGGCGGCGCCGCGTCCGTTGTCACCTCCGTGACCGCGAACTGGGCAGGTACCGGGTTGTTCTGGAACAACCACAGCATCTCGCCCTCGCCATCCACCGCGACATCGCCGCCCGCCGCGGCTGGCACCTCGAGGCTGAGGCCGTTGACGGAGGTGATCTCGATTCCGAGATCGACGGTCACCGTGTCACTCACCCCGGCCACGCCCAGCTGGTCGAACACGACCGTGGTCGTGTTGAAGCTGGTGTCGCCATCGGCCAGGAAACCGAAATCACCGGTCAAGTCGGCCGGCAGGACCATTACGTGGTCGTTGAGGTCGGCGATTCCGTAGTACAGCAACGAGGCTCCACCGCTGACGAGGTCGAAGAGAGCCGTGACCATGACGCCCTCCGGGTCGGCTCCGGTGAGCAGACCAAGGTCGGCGGCCACCACGGCGTAGTCATCGCTCCCGTCCTCGTCGACGTCGATGAAGATGTCGACCTCCAGAGCGCTGGGGGAGGACCAGGGCGTCCCGAGGGCGACGCCGAAGTCGATGGTGCCATAGGGCCCCCCTTCGGTGGCGGGCACGAAGCCGGTGCGGTATCCGACCGCCGCCAGGCTGCCCTCGCCTCCGCCCATGTGGGTAAACCCGTCGGCGAAGCCGTCGGCCGGACCTGCGTTCTCGACCGTCACCATGTCCTGCCCACCGGCAGCGGACACCTGCGAAGCCGGATCGGCCACCGCCACCAGGCCCACGACCAGCTTGTCGTCGGCGTTTGCCTGGTTGGTCAGCATCAGCCAGCCGTCGCTCTCGGATTGGCTGTAGAAGCCGTCGTCGGCCGCCATGGCCGCCGGGTCGACGTTTACGGTCACGTCGACCGAGGCTGTCAAGCCTGAGGTGGCCACCGTGGTGGCGGACACCTCCCAGGTGACACCGGCCAGCTCCTGATTGGGTACCAGGGCGACGTCGTAGGTGGCGTCACCGTCCAGACGAGTGATGTCGATCGTGGCCGATTCCGAGGTCGCCGCGGTCGGATTGAGCCGGAACACCACCCCGCCGGGAGTGGTGTAGCCCTCCAGGTCGAGGACGGCGGTATCGACATGGGCTACGCCGGTGCCCTGGCGAGCGATCGGGATGGCACCGGGAACCAGAACCGGGCCCTCGACCATGGCCGGCGTGGCCGAGTTCATCAGCAGTGCCTTGACCTGTTCGGGAGTCAGTTCGTCTGCCTCGAGCATGAGGGCTGCCGCCCCGGCGATATGGGGGGCAGCCATCGAGGTACCGCTGAGCAGGGCCAGGCCGTCTCCGGAGCCAACGTCGGCAGCGCCGATCGAAAAGCCGGGCGCCGACAGGTCGGGCTTGAACACGTTCCCAAAACCGGGGCCCCATGATGTGAAGTCGGCCATGTTGTCGGCCAACTCCGGCTTTTCCACCGTTACGGCGTCGGTGAGCGTCACCTCGACGGTTTCGCTCTCGGCGACGGCGCGGATCGCCTCACCATCGGTCTCGCCGATCATCATCGCCGGAATGTCGGGCTTGGGATCAGTGTCGTTGTGAGCCATTCCGATGGGCGGGCCTTCGACGTTATTGAATACCAGGGCTCCGATGGCCCCAGCATTCTCGGCGTTGCGGATCTTGGTGGTGAAGTCACAGGTGCCGCGCTGGATGAGAGCGATCTGGCCAGTCATAGGCTGAACGGGATCACACGCATCCAGCGGTAGCGCCACCTCGAGGGTTCCTGTGGTGGCCGGATCCAGGTCCCCGAAGTCGCCGGCCTGAGCTTCGTAGGATCCGGCGACCGACTCCGGCGAGTTGACCGTCATGGCCAGCACGGTGGCGCCGCCGTCGATGGAGGCGGCCACGGAGATCACGCCGTCGGAAACGGCCGGAGAACCGGTTACGTAAGGAGCGGTGCCCTCATTGCCGGCCGACGCCACCACCACGACTCCCGCCTCGACCGCGTTCTGAGCGGCGATGGCAGAAGGATCGTCGGGGTGCCCGAAGGGCGATCCCAGGCTCATGTTGATGACGTCGACCGCATCGACGATATCGCCATCGTTGTTGGGATCGAGGGCCCGTTCGATGGCATCGGAGACCAGGTCGGTGGAACCAGCCACGTCCCCGAACACCTTGTAGGCGTAGATCACGGCGTCCTCGGCCACGCCTTCTTCCAGGTCACCGGTCACATCGAACCCGGCGGCGGTGGAGGCGACGTGGGTGCCGTGGCCGTTGACGTCGAGCGGGTCGGAGTCGGGGGAGGGGACGTCGAGACCCGCTGTGGAAGCGTCGTAGGTGGGTCCGGCGAAGTCGTATCCGTCGACCACCTTGGCCGTGGGGAAGCCTCCGTCGGAAATGGTCCCGGGATCGTTGTTGTCGTAAGCCTCGGTGGTGCCGGGGCCGCCGAAGGCGGCATGGGTGTAATCGACGCCGGTGTCGATGATGGCGATGGAGACACCCTCACCGGTGTGGCCGGCAGTGCGGACCGCATCGCGTCCGATGTGGGGCACGCTGGTCTCGAGGGTGGGCCGGTACTTGGCCACCGCCGCCACGTTCTTGACGCCCTCGGTGGCCCGGATGGCCGGGATGTCGCCCGCCCGGACCATGGCCCGAAGGCCGTTGGCGGCGATGACGAGATTGGAGCGTTCCTGCACGATCACGTCGGAGAGAGCCGCGCGCACGGCATCCTGCTGGGCCCGCACCAACCGAGCTTGGGCCCGCTGGGCGGCGGTCTGACCACCGTCGGCGGCCACCTCGGCCACGGCCGGCTCGTCGAGCTGGATGAAGACCTGAACGACGTCGTCGGGGCTGCGGAGTTGGAAGTCCCCGGAAACGGAGCCGGCAAGACGATCGGTGCCGTCGCGGGACGACAACTCGGTGGTGGTCTGCGCCGCCACCGGGCCCACCGTCATCAGGGTGGTGGCCAGCATGGCGACTACGGCGAAGAGCGCCGTGCGCTTTCTCATTCTTGCTCCCTCTTCTCGCGACGGACATGACTGCCCGTGGGCGACCATACACCATCGTATGGAGGCCTGCGTCATAGCCCGCACATCAGGCCAGGTACCGGTACACCCCGTCCCGGTCTTCCCGACGCAGCCGGTCGTGGAGGCGGAGATGCTCGAGATGAGCCACCGTTTCCCGGAACGCCAGCCGCTGCTCGATGGGAGTCAGACGGGGGCGGAACACCGCGTTGACCATCTCCCAGGCCGTCAGCGCCGTGCCCCGGGCCCGGCCCCACATCTGGTCGAGGCGGCGCTCATGATGGAGGAGGATCTGTTCTACCCGGGCGGCACCCCGCTCGATGATTCCGCCGTGGGCGGGATAGGTGAGACTGATCCCGATCGCGAGGAGACGCTGCAGCGATGCCAGGTAGTCGCCGAGGGCATCTGGGAACGCCTCGTCGAACATGATCACCGGGGAGATGCGGGGGAGAACGTGGTCGCCGGAGAAAACAATTCCGGTGCGACTGTCGCGCAGACAGATGTGGGCCGGCTCGTGGCCGGGAGTGTGCAGCACCTGCAGATATCGCTCCCCGCCCAGGTCGAGCCGGTCCCCGTCTTTCACCACCACGTCGGGCGGCTCGATGATCGGCATGTAGTCGGGCCGGGGCCCGGTGTCGGCCAGCGCCTGGGCCTGGGGCCGGGGCACCCCGTGGCGGGCTGCCAGCTCCAGGTTGCGGGCGATGAAGCCGGGGGTGTCGTTGTAACGATCGACCAGGCGGGCCGCCCGGTTGTGCATTACGAAACGACAGCCGTGCTCGGCCACCATCCGCGAGGCCATGCCGACGTGGTCGGGATGCAGATGGCTGACGACGAGTGTGTGGATAGGTGCGCCTTCCAGGCCGAGAGCTTTCAGCCCCGCCCCCAGCGCCTTGTGTCCCTCCTCCCAGTCGGCACCGCAGTCGATGAGGGTGAGCCCGTCCCCGGACTCGATGGCATAACAGTTGACCCAGGCCGGGGAGCGGAAAGGGAGGGGAGCGGGGATGAGATGGATGCCATCGCCCAGGTCGGCGGGGGCGGGCAGGGCCCCGTTCACCCGTGCTCGACGGCGTCGCGGATACCGAAGGTGATGTCGATCGTCACCTCGAAGTCGGTGGGCACCCCCGAGTCGTCCACCTGTCCTCCGGCCCGGACCAGGGCCCAGCGGGTGATGTCGGAGATAGTCGAGGCGGCCCGGGCCAGGACGGTACGGACGGCGTCTTCCATCGAGTCGGGCGAGCTGCCGGTGAGACGGACGGTCTTGGTGATCTGGGACATGGGCGCTCCTGAAGGGCGGGAACTCAGATTATGCCCGTCCATCCTTGCACGCCGCGTGGCACCCGGACCGTTCTCGGCATCACAGACAGGTCCAGAATATCCCGGATCGATCGAACATATGTTCGGGTAGAGTGACAGGGGTGTACGCCGAGCTGCATTGCCACACCAACTTCTCGTTCCTGGACGGCGCCTCCTTCCCCGAGGACCTGGTGGAGCGGGCGATGGACCTCGGCTACGACGCCCTCGCCGTCACCGACCACGACGGGTTCTACGGGGTCTCCCGCTTCTGGCAGGCAGCGCGTCAGAGCGGGCTCGCCGGCGTCTACGGCGTCGAGGTGGGGATGCCCCTGGCCCGGTCCGAGCCCGACGACCCGGTGACGGCGGCCGAGTTGCGGGACCGGGAACAAGAGGCCACCCGCCCCACCGGCCCCCGGCGGGGCCGGAGCGTGGATATGCACGGCAGCAAGCCCCTGAGGCCGCCACCGACCGAGCATCTGGTGTTGCTGGCCGGCTCTCCGGATGGCTATCGAGCCCTGGGACGGTTCGTAACCCGGGCGCAGATGCGCGGGGTGAAGGATGCCCCTCGCTACAGCTGGGAGGACCTGACCGAGGTGGCCGCCACGCGAGAGGTGTGGGCCCTGTCCGGGTGCCACGCCGGAGCGGTTCCCGCCGCCGCTACCCGGGGTGACCTGGCCGGGACGATGGCAGCGGCCGTCGAGTTGCGCGACCTGTTCGGCACCCGCCTCCACCTCGAACTGTGGGACCACGGGCTTCCCGTCGACGATGCCCGCAACGACCTGATGTGGGAGGTGGCCCAGCGCCTCGGACTGGGGGTGGTGGCCACCAACCAAGCTCATTATGCGCGGCGGGAAGAGGCGGATCTGGCCGAGGTCCTGGCCGCCATCGCCGGGCGGCGCTCCCTGGAGGGGGCGGACGGGTTCCGCCCCGCCACCGACCTGCGCCATCTGCGCCCGCCCGGAGAGATGGAAGCGATCTTCGCCCGCTACCCGGGGGCGGTGGCACGGGCGGGAGAGTTGGGGGAGAGGCTCGCCTTCGATCTGGGGTTGGTGGCACCACGGTTGCCCGATTTCCCCATGCCCGGCCACTTCCGTTCGGAGATGGAGTATCTCCGCCATCTCACCTTCGAGGGGGCGCGGTCGGTCTATCCCGGGGAGGGGGAGGGGGGCATCGATCCCGAAGCCCGTCGCCGCCTCGAACATGAACTGGCGGTGATCGACCGCCTCGGGTTCCCCGGCTACTTCCTGGTGGTGTGGGATCTCGTCAAGTTCGCCCGCTCCCGCGACATCTACTGCCAGATCCGCGGCTCGGGGGCCGACTCGGCGGTCTGCCGCTGTCTGGGTCTGACCCGGGTCGACCCGATCCGCCTCCACCTGCCTTTCGAGCGGTTCCTGTCGGAGGAGCGGGGCCGTGCCCCCGATATCGACCTCGACCTCGAGGCCGATCGCCGGGAGGAGGTGATCCAGTACTGCTACCGCCGCTACGGCCGGGAACGGGCCGCCATGGTGGCCAACGTGATCACCTATCGGGCCCGGTCGGTGCTGCGTGATGTGGCCAAGGCATTCGGCTTCACCCCCTCTCAGGTGGACGGGCTCTCCCGCTACGTCGACACCCGCAACCCATCCGACCTGGCCGACGAGGTGCCACTCCCGGCCGGTCTGACCGCCGACCTCATCTACGACGTCTGCCGCCGCCTCGACGGCTTCCCCCGTCACCTCGGGATCCACTCGGGTGGCATGGTGATCGCCGACCGACCCCTGTGGCAGGTAGTTCCCCTGGAATGGGGACGGATGGAGGGGCGAACGGTCCTGCAGTGGGACAAGGACGACTCGGCGGCGGTGGGAATCGTCAAATTCGACCTTCTCGGCCTGGGCATGCTCAACGCCCTCCACCTGTCCGTCGACCTGATCGACGAAACCCACGGGGTGGCGATCGACCTGGCCGAGATCCCTCAGGAGCCGGTGATCTACGAGTCGCTGGGAGACGCCGACACCGTGGGCCTGTTCCAGGTCGAGTCCCGGGCCCAGATCGCCACCCTGCCCCGGATGCGACCGCGCACCTTCTACGACCTGGCCGTGGAGGTGGCGCTGATCCGTCCCGGACCCATTCAGGGCCAGTCCGTCCATCCCTATCTCAGGCGGCGCAACGGGGAGGAGGCGGTGCGCTATCCCCATCCCTCCACCGAGCCGATCCTGGCCAAGACCCTGGGCGTGCCGATCTTCCAGGAACAGCTGATGGAACTGGCCCGGATCTGCGCCGGCTTCGACGGGAACCAGTCCGACCGCCTCCGGCAGGCCATGACCCACAAGCGCTCCGAGGCGGCGATGGGACGGCTGCGGGACGAGGTCTACGCCGGGATGGCATCCAACGGCATCACCGGGGCCGCCGCCGACGAAATCTGGGAGAAGCTTCAGGGATTTGCCAGTTTCGGGTTTCCCGAGTCCCACTCGGTCAGCTTCGCCTACATCGTCTACATGTCGGCCTGGCTGCGCCATCACTGGCCGGCCGAGTACCTGGCCGGGCTGCTCAACGCCCAGCCGATGGGCTTCTACAGCCCCAACAGCCTGGTCCAGGATGCCCAGCGCCACGGTGTGGTGGTGCTCCAGCCCGACGTGAATCACTCCGACCACGACTGCACCGTGGAACCCATCGCGGCAGATCCCGACGACGTCGTCGCCCACATGGGACGGACGTGGCGGCGGGGGAGAGGTCCGGCCGACGACCCCCTCCGCCTCCCGGTGGCAGTTCGCCTCGGGCTGCGCTACGTCCGCAACCTGGGCGCCGCCGAGATCGCTCGCATCGAGACCGCCCGCATCGTCGGCGGTGCCTTCTCCTCACCCGAGGACCTGGCCCATCGCAGCGGCCTGGGGGTGGACGCCCTCGAGGGTCTGGCGGCGGCAGGCGCCCTCCGCTCCATCGGCCTCGATCGCCGCCCCGGACTGTGGGCGGCGGGGGCCCTGGCCGAGATCGACCCCGGACGTCTGGCGATGGCGCCGGGTGTGGAGGCACCCACCCTGCCCGGGATGAGCGATGAGGAGGCCCACCGGGCCGATCTGTGGGCTACCGGGGTCTCCGTCCGTCACCCGATCGAGTTCGTGCGTGAGCAACTGGCGGAGACGGGATGTGTGAGCGTGGCCGAGGTACTGGGGATGCGCCGCCCGGTCCGGGTGAAGGTGGGGGGAGTGGTGACTCACCGCCAGCGACCCGGCACCGCCGCCGGCGTGATCTTCTTCAACCTCGAGGACGAGACCGGACAGCTGAACGTGATCGTGTTGCCCGAGGTGTGGGACCGTTACCGCCCGGTGGCGAGACGGTCTCCCGCCCTGATCATCGAAGGGCGGGTGGAGCATCGCCATGGAGTGACCAACCTGGTCGCCCGCGCCATGGAGGGGTTGGGGGTCCAGACGATCCGGTCGCGCGACTTCCGGTGACCCTCCCTCAGGGAGTGCAGCCGAACACCGCCCAGCCGCCTTCCTCGTAGACGGCGTGGGCGGCCGCCGCCACGCTCGCCTCGGGATCGGTGGGATCGGCGGCCGGGAACCCGGCGGCCTCGGCCCGCTGGGGCCAGAACTCAGGCAGGTGATGGAAGAGGCCCATCCCGCCGGTCTCGGGATTGGAAGAAGTCGGGTTGAAGCGGGATTCGCACCACGCCACCCGGATCGCCCGGTTGATGTCCTCTTCCCGGAAATACTCGCTGACCAGGGCGCGGACCTGCATCTCCGAGAGCCACCCGTGGGTGGGGACCGTGTCGGCGGGCGGCTTGAGCTTGGTGGCCTCCGGAGAGTCCGTTTCGGTTTCGGAGTTGAGCGGCACGGCCGCTACCGACGCCACTTGATTCTGAGGGGAGTTGAAACCGAGGCCGGCCATGGCCCCGACCTCACGACCGAGTGCGACGCTCGACGCCTCCGGGACGGGACGGTCAGAGATCTGGAACGCGGCAAAGCCGGCGACCGCTAGAAGCGTCACCACCGCCCATATGGCGACGAAAACGAAGGGATGTGCACGTCTCAATGAATGACTCCGCCCTCTTGAGACCCAGCAGTCTCGAAGGCATGAAACCGAGAGTAACGGGGGTTGATCCGCTGCGGCAACTCGTCTCCTGTCAGATCCTGCCAGGAGATGCCAAACGATTGCTAGCCGATCACCGCTCCCAGGGACGCCCGGATCGCCTTCCATCCGTCCCGGCGCGGATCGAGGAGATCGAAGTGGCGAGTGCCGGCCAGGACAGTGACGTCCACCCCGGCTCCTTCACCCCCGAGGCTCTCGCCGTAAGCAATGGTCTGGGAAGACGGCACCACCGGATCGTCTTCACCGTGGACCAGGGCCAGGTGGCCGCCGGGGCGGCCGGCCCGCATGGGGTCGGTGCGGTGCTGCGGGTCGAAGGCGGGGACCGCCCCCGGGCCGAGGTCGTGCTCGTCGGCCACCGCCAGGTCGTAGATGCCCGCCACGCCGACGGTGAGTCGCTGGGGGGTGGGGGCGCTGAGCGCATGCCACACCGCCAGGTGGGCACCGGCGGAGTGGCCGACCACCGCCACCTCCGGCACCTCCAGCCAGTCCCGGGCACGATGGATGGCACGAGCGACGTCGGCGGTGGTGGCCACAAACCCACCGCCCGACCCCACCCGGCGGTACTCGATGCTGGCCACCGCCACTCCTTCGGTGGCGAGATCTACCGCCCAGCCCTCCACCGTGTCGAGACCCCAGGCGTCGGACCAGAAGCCGCCGTGGACGAGGACCACGCCCACGTCGCCCCCCGATCCCCGCATGTGCATGACCTGGTCAGGGTGCGGCCCGTAGCGTCCGATCAGCGGAGGGTTGACCTGGCGATGGACGAGGTGTCGCAGGGCGGCCCTGTAACCCTCGGCGCCGCGTCCGAAGACCGAGAGAACACAGGCGGGTGCCACGGTCGAACGCCGTCTCCACCGCTCGCGACCCCGCACGTTGGAGAGGTGCACCTCCACCGCCGGCGTCTCCACCGCCAGCAGGGCGTCGTGCAGTGCCTGGGAGGTGTGGGTGAGCGCCCCCGGGTTGATCACTATCCCGGCACTGTCCCGGGCGGAGTGGATCGCCTCGACGATGGCGCCCTCGTGGTTGCTCTGGATCCAGCGGATCTCCAATCCCAGATCGTCGCCCCAGCCCCGAACCCGGGCGGCGAGCTCGCTCAGTGTCAGAGCTCCATAGACCTCGGGTTGGCGCCGGCCGAGCAGGTCGAGGTTGGGGCCGTTCACACAGACGACGGTGGGCATCGGCAGAGGTTAGGCCGAATGGGTGCTTGCCCCCTATAGGATGATCGCTTCCGAGAACGAGCGACGGGAACCATTGGCGGGTTCCCCGACGTCTTGAGGGGGACGATGCCCACTTCCTGCGATGCTCCGGCCACGATGCCTGCCCGGGTCCGGTTCCGACCGGCCCTGGTCGGTCTGGCGCTGCTCGCACTGGCTACGACTGCATGCTCCGATGAGGCCCTGGGAAAGCTGGGAGGAAGGTCGTCGGACTGGATCGGCGAAGTCGCCACCACCGCCACGACCACCACCACCATCGCCCCCTCGCGAACCCGGCCCGCCACCGCTGTCGACTGGCACAACGACGAGTTGGGCGAGCCCGAACCCGAGGCGACGCCCGACGAGGTGCTGGCGGCGGTGTTCGCCCGGGCGGGCGACAGCTCCCAGTACCTCCAGGCGTCCCGGGCCGAGATCGCCGCCGCCGTTCCCGAGGTCGCCTTCCCCGAGACGGTGCCGGCCTCGGTGGGCTACATAACCTCCCAGTTGGTCATCGAAAGCCGGATCCTGCGCCTCTCCGCCGAGCCCACCGTGGCGTTCGGGCTCTGGTCGGTCGAGCCCTATACACGCTCCCGCTCGGTGGGCCAGGTGGCCATCCTCAACGTGTCGACTGATCCCAACGGCGCCGAGGTAGCCAACGACCCCAACGTCGAGGCGACCTGTGCCGCCTTCACCGGAGAGAACCGGGTGTGCGGGATGGAGGACTTCCTCGAGCAGCCGGTGTGGCGCCTGGAAGGCGAGAGCGGGGTCACCCATCTGTGGTATCAGGGTCAGTACCGCTACGAGCTCGAAGGTCGGATCGACGAGGAGGTAATGCACGAGGTCATAGCGTCGATGACCTCGCTGGCCGATCTCCTCCCGGCCGGCTGACCCTCCCGGAACCCGGGACCCGGCCCGTATCCTGATCGGCGGAGGTCGACCATCTACCACGGCAGCGGCTGGCGCAGCTACATCCAGTACGACGAGGACCAGGATCGTCCCGATCTGGACCGCACCCTGCTCAAGCGGGTGTGGTCGTATGCCGTGCCCTACCGCCGCTACCTGCTCGGGATCCTGGTCACGGTGCTGGTCATCAGCGGGCTGGGCGTGGTGCCGGCGATCCTGATCCGCTACATCATCGACGACGCCTTCGTCAACCGCGACATGGGTCTCCTCACCGTCCTCGGGGCGGGGATGCTGGCCGTGCCGGTGATCTCGGCCCTGGTCGGGATCGTCCAGCGGTGGTGGTCGTCGAGGGCGGGGGAGGGAATCATCTTCGATCTCCGCTCACAACTCTTCGCGCATCTGTCACGGATGTCACTGCGCTTCTTCACCGCCACCAAGACCGGCGAGCTGATGAACCGGCTCAACAGTGACGTGATCGGCGCCCAGCAGGCCATCACCGGCACGTTCGTCACGATCCTCTCCAACCTGGTGGCGGTGGTGGCGGCGCTGGTGGTGATGCTGGCGGCGGACTGGCGCCTGACCCTGCTGGCGCTGGCGGCGATGCCGCTGTTCGTGATTCCCGCCCGCCGGGTGGCACGGACCCTGCGCACCATCACCGAATCGCAGATGGAGCGCAACGCCGCCATGTCGGGAATCCTCCAGGAGGCCTTCAACGTCAGCGGCGCCCTGTTGATCAGGTTGTTCGGTCAGAGTGCCGCCGAGCAGAGGCGCTTCGAACGGGAGGCGGCCGCGGTGCGCGACCTGGGCGTGCGCCGGGCGATGGTGGGACGCTGGTTCTTCGCCTCGCTCGGCCTCATCAGCGCTGTGGGTACGGCGGCCATCTTCTGGGTGGGTGGATGGCTGGTGATCCGAGGAGAGATGGATCCCGGCGTGGTGGTGATGTTCGCCACGCTCCTGGTCCAGCTCTACGGACCACTCTCCGGCCTGTCCAACAGCCGGGTCGAGTTCGCCACCTCGCTGGTCTCATTCGAGCGGGTCTTCGAAGTTCTCGACCTGGAGATCGACATCCCCCAGCCGGTCGACCCGGTGCAACTCGACCGCGTCGACGGCGAGGTCGTTCTCGAAAAGGTCTCTTTCCAGTATGGGAGCGGCGACTCCGCCGGCCTGGCGGCGGTCAAGCGGTGGCGCGACACCGGCTCCGACATCGACGCCCAGGCGATGGCCCCCACCCGGGCGTGGGCAATCGAGGACGTCAGCTTCCGGGCCGCGCCGGGCACCCTTACCGCGCTGGTGGGGCCGTCGGGAGCAGGAAAGACCACCATCTCCTATCTGATCCCCCGCCTGTATGACGTCAGCGAAGGAGCGGTGCGGATCGACGGGCACGACGTCCGCACCCTCGCTCTCGAGACGATCTCCGCGGCGATCGGCGTCGTCACTCAGGAGACCTATCTGTTCCACGACACGATCGCCGCCAACCTGCGCTATGCCCGCCCCGACGCCGGCGAAGACGAACTCGAGCAAGCCGCCGAGGCAGCCAACATCGCCGAGCTGATCCGGGCCATGCCCAACGGCTTCAACACCATCGTGGGGGAACGTGGCTACCGGCTCTCCGGCGGCGAGAAACAGCGCCTGGCCATCGCCCGGGTCATCCTCAAGGATCCCCGGATCCTGATCCTGGATGAGGCCACCTCCCATCTCGACTCCCGTTCCGAGGCTCTGATCCAGGAGGCGCTGGAGCGCTTAATGGAGGGCCGGACCGCCCTGGTCATCGCCCATCGGCTCTCCACGGTGCGCTCGGCCGATCAGATCCTGGTCCTCGACCAGGGACGACTCGTCGAGACCGGCACTCACGAGGAGCTGGTGGAGGCGGGTGGCCTCTACACCACCCTGTACCGAACCCAGTTCCGGGAAGAAGCCCCCGTCCTCGACAGCTGACGGTTCCGCGGCTACCGGTGTCTGGGCCGGGCCTGGCTCAGGCTCCCCGGGTGAGGTTGTCGACCATGAGGTCATCGGGGGTGGCGAGCATGAGTACCCGGCCGTCGGAGGCGATCCACAGGTCGGTGGCGGCCCGCATCCACACCCCCTCGGGGAGTACGGCCAGCGCCGCCTTACGCCCCCGGGCGGGCCGGTAGACCAGAACCCGACGGGCGGGAGCCCCGACCGCCGGCAGCGGACCGACGAGGTCGAAGTTGCCGAACAGGCCGGCGATGCCTTCGGCCGGGTCGAGCGGCCCCCGTGCCCCGAAGAACTCGAGCAGCCCGCACTGGCCGCAGGCGATGACCCCGATCCGGCCGACGGTCTGGAGAGCGTGGCGGCATTCGTCCGAGGTAGTGGTGTTGCCGGTTTCGTCGATGTGGATTGCCATGTCCGTCAAGCTACGAGACGGGTGTGACAGATTCCGCTCAGATCTCCAGCCGGGGCATCTCGAACGTGTCCTCGAGGCGCGGCCCCGGCACCAGGAGGATGGGACGGAGGGACTGTTCCATCACCCGTGAGGAGACGCTGCGCCACGCCTCTTCCGTGAAGAGTCGGCGGGTGGCGCCCATCACCAGCATGTCGGCCTCGAACTCCTCGGCAGTATCGATGATGGCGCGGGCAGGGTCGTCGCCCTCCACAAAGCGAACCTCGGCTTCGAGGCCCTCGGCGGCGAGGGCGGCGATGATCGGATCCACCGCCCGCCGGCCCCGTTCCTCGAGATAGGACAAGGCTTTGGCCTCGGGATCGCCCCGCTCGTCGTCGGCGAGCAAGGAGCGCCGGTCCTCGTCGTCGAGAGCATCGAGGAAGGTGCGCGGCACCTGGATCACGGTCATGACCCTGAACACGCCGTCCTCGCCGCCCAGTCGCCGGCACAGTTCGGCAACGGGGACAGGGGGAAGCACGCCGGTGGTGGCGATGAGGATTCTCACGACCTCGGTCAGGTTAGGGTTCGACGGGAGCAAGCGTCGAGGAGACCGAGATGAACCAAGTCAATCCAGAAACGATCAACCAGGTCACGTTCAAGATCCCCAACGCCTTGGCCCTGGTCGGATCGCGCTCGGGCGACACCTGGAACGGCATGACCACCTCGTGGATAACCCAACTCTCGATGGAACCTGTCCTGGTGGGTATCGGCGTCGACAACAAGGCCGTCACCCACCGCCTGATCAGCGAATCGGGTGTGTTCACGGTGAACCTGTGGTTGCCCGAGGAGACCCGGGTGTTCGTGAAGTTCTCCAAGCCCGCCGAGAAGGAGGGCATGACCCTCAACGGCTGGGAGATCCGCGAGGGGGTCACCGGCGCGCCCATCTTCGAGGACGCCATCGCCTGGTTCGAGTGCGAGGTACGTCAATCCCACGACCTCGGCACCCACACCCTGTTCATCGGAGAGATCGTGGCGGCGGGAGCCGACCCCGAACATGCCGAGGGCCGGGCTGCGGCCATGAGCGACACCCGCATGAAATACGGCGGAGTCAAACGCGGCGGCCACTGAGTGATAAGTAATAGGTGGTAGGTGGTAGGTACCTCGCTGCCGGGACCACCTTGATAGATACCCCCGGGCCAACGGTGAACACCGTGAGCAGAGACGGCGGGTACGACGACGATGCTGACCTACCACCTACCACCCATGACTCACCACCGCTCCCGGCCAGGCAGGCTCACCCGTCGACCTCGTCCTAGCCCGGCGGGGGGTAGCCGGGGCGGCCGGCGGCGACCCAATCGGCCAGGGCCTCGGAGGTGGCGACATCCCGACCCTGGTCCGTCGCCATGATGTAGCGATGATGGAGGAGGTCGCAGTAGGCCTGGACCGGGTCGCTGACCCCCTCGATCTCACGCAGGCGGGCGATGGTGGGCTCGAATTCCCCCGCCCGCCAGCGTACGGCGGCGACGCTCTTCTTGGCGGGGGACTCGGCACCCCTGCGGGCCTGGAAATAGAAGAGATCGCTGAGAATCTGCCGGGCCTGATTCTCCAGAGCCTCCACCCCGGTCAGGTCGCGGAGACGCTGACGGTGGAAGGTACGTCCGCCCAGGCTCAGCTTGAAACGCAGTTCCGACCCCCCCGCCACCGGGACCAGGTCCACCTCCTCGACATCGAATCCGAGGGCGTTGATCCGCTGGATCCGCTCGGCGATCCGGTAACGCTCACCGGCCGGGATCACCTCTTCGTGACGGAGCTCACGCCACAGGTCGTGGTAGCGCTCGGCGATCTCTTCACCCAGGGCCAGGTCGGCCTCGTCCAGGGTCTTGTTCGCCTGGGCGGCGATGTCGGCCATGCCGCCGGCGACGTTCTCGACCATGATGGCGATGTCCTCGTCCCGGCGACCGTCGGATAACCCATCGGTATGGATGGAGGCGGTCTCGGCGTCGACCATGACGGTCTTGAGGGCGTCGGCGTCCCAGCGGTAGAGGACGTTCGAGAGCGAGCAGTCGCCCCAGAAACAGTTGGTCAGGTGGAGCTGGACGAGGAGGTAGGCGAAGGCGTCCAGCATGCGGGTCCGGTTGAGCCCGAAGCCGGGCCCGGCGAGCAGCTCGCGATAGGAGAATGAGAAGGATTCGTAGAGCGTGATCAGGGCGGCCGATTCCTCGTCGTGGCGGTCGGAGGTGCGGTCGGTGACGATCCCCACCGGGGTCACCGCCGGGGCGGCGCTGTTCTCCAGCCGGCGCAGTACCTCGTAGTCGTTGCGGGCCGCCCGCTCCGGCAGCTCCTTGATCACGTAGATGTGACCCCCGGTCTCCAGGAACCTGACCGTGTGGCGGGAGATCCCCTTGGGGAGCTCGATCAGCTGGGGGATGTCCCATCGGGTCAGCGAGCGCGACCATGGGTAGTCGAGAAAGTCGGGATGTCCGGCCCGAATGGTTATGCTCGGTGGGGGCATGGCGGACAGGCTATTCGCCGCACCGCCTCAGGGCCCGGATCGGCTGTGCTGGGCCGTCGGACCCATGGCGGAGGGTTTTCCGGTAACACATCATGTTCCCGGGCGACTGACACAATGTACGCCCGCCTCCCCTCCCAACAGAAGATAAATGACACCGCGTAACCAGCGAGACCGAGACCTGCTGCTCCAGGCGATGGAACACATCGTCGAAGATCTCCATGGACACGTCCACCGGGTGGCCGACCTGGCCGTGGCACTGGGACGCACTCTCGATCTAGGTGACGCCGACATCGCCCGTCTCGGGTTGGTCGGCGTCTTACACGACGTCGGCAAGGTACACGTCGACCCCACCATCCTGGCCAAGCCGGGGCCGCTCGATCCGATCGAACTCGATCACATGCGCCGGCATCCCGAGCTCGGATTCGCCATGACGGTGGACCGCTTCGACCGCCGTGTCTCCGAGGCAATTCTCTATCACCATGAACGGTATGACGGGGCGGGCTACCCCTTCGGCCTCGCCGGCGTGGAGATTCCGGTACTGGCGCGGATCGTCCTGGTGGCGGACGCATTCGACGCCATGGTCAGCCATCGTTCCTACCAGCCGGCGCTGCCCGCTGAGATGGCGGTGGAGGAGATCAACCTCTTCGCCGGATCTCAGTTCGACCCGATGGTGGTGGAGGCGTTCAACGACGTCACCCGGCGCGGCCGCCTCCCGGTCGGTCCCACCGTGGCCGCCGGTTCCTGAACCTCAGGACTTCCACCGCTCCAGGTAGTTCGCCACCGCCCGGTCATGCTCGGGATCGGCGTGGCTGAGCGCCTGCAGAGCCGCCGAGAACTCGAGGAACCCGTCGAGATCCATGCTGCGGGAGTGGCGCAGCAGGCGCTTGGTGTAGCGGACGGAATGGAGGGGCTTGGAGGCGATCTCTCCCGCCAGGCTGGCGGCCTCATCCAGTAACCGGTCGGCCTCGACCACCCGCAGGAGGATGTCGAGAGTAACCGCCTCTTCAGCCGACACCCGACGTGCCGTGAGAGCGATTTCGGTGGCTGCCTGCCATCCCACCACGCGGGGGAGAAGCCACGCCCCGCCGTCGCCGGGAATGATCCCCAGATCGACGAAAGTATGGGCGAACCAGGCCTCCGGAGATCCCAGCCGCAGGTCGCATCCCAACACCAGGTCGAAGCCGGCGCCCACGGCCGGGCCGTTGACGGCGGCGATCGTCACTGCCTCGGTGTGGGCCACCGCCCGGGTGAGACGCTGGATGGTGGATCGGTAGTTCTCAGCCACCTCTCCCACCGTTCCCGAGAACATGCCGGTGCCGGCCGCCATGTCCTTGACGTTGCCGCCTGCCGAGAAGGCGCTCCCCGCTCCTGTGACCACCAGGACCGGGGCGGGCGGACGGTCGAAGACGTCGACGATCTCCCCCAGCATCTCCGGGTCCGTCAGGGCGTTGCGTACCTCGGGACGGTTGAGAGTGAGAACCGCAAACCCTTCCTGGACATCCAGACTGGTGTGGCTGCGGTCTCGCTCCGAACCGGTGTCACCCTCGGCCGGAGTCACGCCAATCCCGCCCGGGTGGCAGCCGAGAGGAAGGCCTCGATCCGGGCGGGGTCGAGGGGGGCGCCCGGCCTTCCGCCTTCCTCCAGACTGGTGCCGACCACGACGTGATCGGCCACCTCGGCCAGCCGCCCGAGATTGTCGGGCGTTGCGCCCGATCCCACCACCAGCGGGGCCTCGGGCACTGCCGACCGGATTCTGGCGAAGCGCTCCAGGTCGGGGGCATGGCCGGTCCCGGTGCCGGAAACGATCAGGGCGTGGGCCCCACCCCGCTCCCAGGTATCGACGGCGCTCTGTTCCAGGGTCAGCCCCGGGGGTGGGGAGGCATGTTTGACGAAGATGTCGGCCCAGATCCCCACTTCCGGGGCGAGACGGACCCGCTCTCGCGCCACCTCGGCCGCCTGTCCGACGATCGGACCCTGATCGGTGTACATCGAGCCGGTGAGCACGTTGACGCGGATGAAGGAGGCGCCGGTGGCCGCTGCCACCGCCACGGCCGAGAGGGCATCGTTTCTGAGCACGTTCACACCCACCCGGGCGCCGACATCGGATCGAATTGCGCTGACGCACGCCGTCATCGCCGCCACCGTGACGGCGGGGACGGTCCCGGCGTGGAAGGGGACATCGCCGAAGTTCTCGATCATCAGTGCCCCGAACCCGGCCTGTTCGAGTGTCTGGGCCCGATCGACGGCATCTTCCACCACCTGCTGCATCGATGCGGCGTAAGCGGGGGATCCGGGAAGAGGCTGGAGGTGGACCATCCCCACCAGGGCGGGGAGGTCGGCGACTTTCGCCACCGGTCTAGAGAAAGGCCTGGGCGACCTCGACCGCCTTCTGGGCGGTCTCTCCGGTCACTTTGAGTCGCACATCCTTGGGCTTGATGCGGCGCACCACCACCCGGGCCCAGTCCGAGGCCGAGCCCTTGATGAGGTCGTCGGTGTCTTCGGGGCCGTAGACCCACTTGGCGTATCCGGGTCCGATCACTTCTACACGGACGGGCGAGTAGTCGAGCCCGGCCGCCTTGAAGGCGTAGGGGAGTGTCTTCCACCCCAGCCAGCAGATGTGGCGGATGCGGGTCGTATCCTCGACTTCGATCTCCAGGGCGCGGTAGATATCCAGACCGTGGGCCCATGTCTCCATCAGGCGGAAGGTGGCGAAGGTGCGGGCGCTCATCGACCCTTCGATCCACTCCACCCGGTCGTGCTCGGTCATGTGGGACAGCGGCTCGACCACCTTGGCCCGGCCGCCGCGCCACCATTCGATGACATCCTGGGGACGCATCGCCCGGCCGCGCTGGATGGCCCGCTGCCGGAGGACGTCGAGATCACTCGCCTTCTGCCACTCCTTTACCTTGTCGCCACCGAGAAGGGTGTCGGCGGCCAGGTCGGCGAAATCCGCCAGGTGGCTGATGGTGTCGCGCACCGTCCACGGCTTGGACGGAGTGACCCGGTCCCAGTTCTTGATCGGAATCCGCTGGAGCGATTGATCGAGGAACTGCTGTTCTGCTACCAGGTCTGAAAGGATCTCACGCACCCACCCAGTTTAGTACTTCGACCCAAGCAAGGCATCAGGCCGCCCTCTCACCAGGGTCGTTCAGCCTGTTCCTCGGTCATCGGCGACGGGGGATGGACGGTGGTAGGAGTAACGACGAGATCGTTGAGCGTGTTGATCAAACGACGAAGACGCCCGAAGCTGCGCCGGTCGAACCGGAAGGCGAGACGATCCAGGTCCAGGTGGTCGAAGTCGGCTACCTCGGCATCGGTGGGCGGGATCACGCGCATCTCACCCTCTTCGACGATGTCGGAGTACTCGGCGTTGAGCTCCTTGAGCGTCCCGGCGTCGGGGGCCTGGGTGAGACGCAGGACCAGCACGCCGTCCACGTAGCGCTGGGAGTGGTAATTGGCGTAGAAGTGGCACAGCTCGTCGGCCGCCGCCCGGGGATCCGAGTGGACGTTGAACAGGCTGGTGTCGGTGGGGGAGATGTAGCCGCCGTTGACGAGCACCTCTTCCAGGAAGGGCAGTATCGAACTCCAGTAGTGGCTGTCCTCGGATTCCATCAACACCACCGGATGCAGGTCGGACTTCCCGGTCTGCACCAGGGTGAGCAACTCGAACGTCTCGTCCAGGGTCCCGAATCCGCCCGGAAAGATGGCGAAGGCATGGGACTCCTTCACGAATCCGAGCTTGCGGGTGAAGAAGTACTTGAAGTTGACCGTGCGCTGGGGAGTGACGTAGGAGTTGGCGATGGACTCGAAGGGAAGCCGGATGTTGACGGCATAGGAATGGTCGAGACCCGCTCCCTTGTTGCCCGCCTCCATGATCCCGGGGCCACCGCCGGTGATGACCCCCCATTCCCGTTTCACCATCTCCTCGGCGAGGGCGCCGGCGAGTTCGTAGTCGGGGTGCCCCTCGGCAGTTCGGGCGGAGCCGAAGATGGTGACCTT
Source organism: Acidimicrobiia bacterium (assembly GCA_035461175.1). Classification (GTDB taxonomy): domain Bacteria; phylum Actinomycetota; class Acidimicrobiia; order Spongiisociales; family ZC4RG35; genus DATHVR01. Next base: position 38,588 of record DATHVR010000073.1, read on the forward strand.
GGGCTCCTCGTGGCGCGAGAAGACCAGCATCGAGTAGCGCATCTCCTTCAAGGCGGTGTTGATCAACCGCAGGTCACCGCGGCTGGGGCTGTCGCGATGGAGTTTGAGTGCGGTGGTGACGATCTCGACCACCAGATCGGCGTTGTCGTTTTCCGAGGCATCGGCAACGAGGCGGCGGATGCGTTCGTCCAGGTCCGCGTCACCGAGTTCGTAGGAGCGCATGCGACAAACTTAGGGGGCCGGAGCCCAGGATCGAACTCTCATCCCTTACCGAACGGCGTCTTGGAGGGACCCTTGCGCACCACGGCGTTCCACACCGTCTCGTAGTGGTCGCGGTCGTAGCGGTCGACGTGGGGGAGCACGAACTCTTCCCATGCCGCCCGCAACGGATCGTCATCGCCGGCATGGACACGAAGTCCGGTGGGAAGTCGGTCGAGCAATGTCCGTAGCGAGAGCGGCGTCTCGACCCGGGTGCCGGCGTCGGACGACTCGAAGGAGGCATTCACCTCCACGGCCAGGCGGGAGATCGCCTCGGCGTATTCGGGGGCGAGGGGCGGATACCGAACATCGAGCATCTGGCGGACCTGCTCCTCGGATGGGAAAGCCTTCTCCCAGATCACCCACCGGTCGGCGAAGGCCTTGTTGAGGGTCTGGGTGCCGGCGTAGTCGCGGAGGTCGGTCGGGTTCATCGTCCCGAAGATGCGTACGTCGTCACGTAGCCGGACCGTCTCTCCGGTGGGGAGGTCGAGAGCGGCGTAACGATCGAGCAGGCCGTGCAGGGCGAACAGGGTCTCGGCCCCGGCCGCGTTCAGCTCGGAGAGATTGATCAGGGCCGGGCCGCGTAGGGCGCGGGTTATCTCGCCATCCTCCCAGCGCGATTCGGTGCCGCCTTTCCCGTCGCCTTGCAACTGGGTGGATCCGATCAGGGTCACATCCCGCACCTCACCCGTGAGCGGGATGCGGTAGTAGGGGAGGCCCATGAGGGCGGCGAATTGCTCGATGTCGTGGTCCTTGCCCGTTCCCATGTGACCGCGAACGGCGAGATGCAGCGGGACGAAGCCGTCGAGTTCCTCCCGCCGTACCGCCTCCACCTGAGCGAACCGATACAGCATGCCCAGGTCGACGTAGTGCGGATCGGGAACGGGGATCTTGCCGGCCCGCTGGGGGTCGTCGGGAAGACCGAATCGGTCCAACTCGATCGGGCGGCCCGCTCCGGAGGGATCCTCGAACGTGACTTTCTCGGCTCCCATCAGGAAGCCTCCTTTCTCATTGCAGACGATCTCATCCACCAGGTATCCATTCCCTGCAGAGCCAGGCTGCGGCGGAGGGCGGCCCGGGTGCCTTCGACCATGGCACTCGTGAGCTGGTCGGGTGCCTCGACGACCTCGGCCCGGTGGTAGGCGTTCTCGACCGTGTCATCGCCGATCCCGATCCCCAATACCGTGGTTCCGGTGGCCTCGACCGAGGTCACGGCCGATCGCAGAGCCTCCACCGAACCCCGGGTCATCCCGTCGGCGAGAACGATGAGCACCCTGACCTGGGCCCCGAGCCTGCCCATTCGCTCGGCGGCGTGGATGACGTTGTACTCGTCGATGTTGGCGGCCTTCTCGAACATCGACACCGGCGGAGCCTGACGGGGATCGCGCCGGGCAGCCGCCGAGGCCTGGCGAGGCTCGTTGGCCGTCCAGAACAGGCCGGCGAGGACGTCCTCGGCATCTCGCCACCGTCGGTTGAAGGGCTTGACCAGGTAGTGGTTGGCAGTGGAGGTGAGCCGGTCGGCGGCGGCTCCCTGGGTCCGGCGGAGTCCGGCGGTGGCGGCGGAACGACCCCGGCTGTAGCTCCATTCCGTGTCGGCTGCCCGGGCGGCGAAGCCGCGATTGAACAGGGCGACCTCGAAATCGATCTGCAACTCGTCGGCCAGATGGGCCAGGGTCCAGGCTCCGAGGAGGGCGGCCGACATCCCCCACGGCTTGGACACGGGGGTCCCGGTGCGCCTTCCACCGTCGGGACGGGACATCAACATCGAGGCGGAGGCATCGACGAGCAGGCTCACGGCGTAGGTCCGGCGTGATCGGGCCGCCCGCCGCTCGTACAGCCTCTGATACAGCCCGGCGCCGATGAAGAGCGCGGCATGGGGGGAGACGTCGCCCTGGTCGTATCCCGAGCGCAGCCCGCGCCGCTGGTTGGCTGCGAAGAGAGGAAACAACTCGCCCGAGACATGACGCTGGGCGACCCCCCACGCCGCCGCCGTTTCCATCAGCGATCTCCGGCCGTCGGCGGCGAAGAGGGTGAAGGCACCGGGGATGGGCCCGACGACCAGGGGAGCCGACTGCCCGTTGGGCAGGAACACCCTCGGTGCCTGGCTGACGCGGAGCAACTGGTCGGTCGACTCGTCGTCGGCCATCTCCGATGCGCCGCGGCGATCGGACGGGCCCGAGCGAGCCTGGGCCGCCCGCCGGGTGTCCTGATACGAGTCGGCATCCTGCAGGATCGGCGTCATCATCCGCACGGAGTCGACCCCCGCCGCCGCCTGGTCGGCGTCGTTCTGTTCAGCCATCCGGCGCTGACTCGGGGTGGCCGTCTCGGGAAGCTGGGTGAGGAGCCCGTTGGCCCGGGCGATGGCCTCCAGTTTGAGTGCGATTCTGCCTACCTCCCAGGGGTCGGCCGCTTCCTCCACGTCCTCGAGCAATCCGCTGGCGTCATCGAGGGCGACGGCGGCCCGCGCCTCGAATCGTTTCTCCAGGACCGAGCGGTCGACGTAGTCGCCCACCAGCATGAAACAGCCGAGCAGGAACTGGGCCAGGGCTCCCGACCGGCCTACGGCGGCGCTGAAGCCGGCCCGATACAGGTCGGTCAGCACGGAGCGGGCGCCGGGGTAGGCCGACAGACCACGGATCTCCTGACGGGCGTCTTCCAGGGCGAAGAAGAACGCTTCCGTGACCGGACCTCCGGCGTTTTCCAGCGCCGAGAGCAGGTCCACCTCTCCCTCGGCGGCCGGGGCGTCGACGTTGAGGCGCGGCCAGTCAGAGGGAACCGCCCGGCGCTCGTCCAGGTCGGTGGCCACCAGATGGACCACTTCGTGGAGCGCCGAGGCGAGGGCGACCTCGTCGGGAGTGACGGGGGCATTGCGGTTGTATGCCGCCTGAAAGACGCGGGGGTCACACACGATCTCGCTGTCGGAGGAGGCCGCCTCGGCGCCGAGGCGTACCCGGAGCTCGTCGTTACCGGACAGCGTGCGGGCAAACCTGGTGATGGCGGGGGCAACCCGCTGGTACCTGGCGACGACCGCCTCCACCACCCGGTCCTCGGGCTGGAGCAGATCCTGGAGCATGGTCTCGTTGCGGGCGCGCATCAGCCGACCATCTTCCCACACGTGTCAATCTGGTTCCTCCAAGGGGGGACGACCCCCCTGTAACCCCCCACAGCTCCGCGAGGCGCCCTTCCAGACAGCGGGGCTATCCGCCCGACGCCTCACCCTCACGGTTGTCTCCCGCCGGAGATCGTCGAAAGCTTTTCGCGACAGAATTGCGTGCCATAGTGCGCAATTCTGTCGCGAGAACGAGTTGAGCTCCCCGCACCCGGCCCGCGGCCTTCTGGCTTCCGACCTCCGACCTCCGACCTCATACACTGTCGGCAATGCACTATGACCTCACCGTTCTTCCCAACGGCCTACGGGTGATCACCGAGCCGATGCCCTCGCTGCGCTCGACTGCCGTCGGCTGCTGGGTCGACACCGGCACCCGTGACGAGAGGCCGGTCGAGGCGGGGGCTTCCCACTTCCTCGAACACCTCCTCTTCAAGGGCTCCGAGCGCCTCTCTGCCCGCGCCATCGCCGAGACGTTCGACTCGATCGGCGCCGAATCGAACGCCTTCACCTCCAAGGATTACACGTGTTTCTGGGCTCGTCTCCTCGACCAGGACCTCGGCACGGGCCTCGACGTACTGGCCGAGATGCTCCAGCGACCCTCATTCCGTGAATCCGAGATCGACGCCGAGCGATCGGTAGTGATCGAAGAGATCAACATGAACGAGGACGATCCGTCCGACGTCGCCTTCGAGGAGTTCACCCAGGCCGTGTTCGAGGGCCATCCGCTGGAGCGTCCGGTGTTGGGGACCAGAAAGTCGATCCGGGCCATGACTCGCGCCGACATCGCCGGATACTGGCACCGGCGTTACACGCCCGGTTCCACCGTCGTGGCCATGGCGGGGTCGGTGGACCACGACCAGGTCGTCAAGCTCGTGGACAGCTACTTCGGGGACTGGTCGGGCGACGCCATCGATCATCATTCCGCTCCCTCCCAGCCGCGACCGCAGGTGCGCCTCGTCACCCGCGACACCGAGCAGGCCCATCTCGTGTTAGGCGGTGCCGGCCTCGACCGGGCCGACGAGCGGCGCTGGGCGTTCCAGGTGCTCAATCACGTGCTGGGTGGTGGCATGTCGTCCCGCCTCTTCGACGAGATCAGGGAGCAGCGGGGGCTGGCTTACGCGGTGTACAGCTTCCGCATGGCGCATGCCGATGCCGGGGCCTGGGGAATCTATGTCGGCACCACCCCGGCCCAGACCGAGACCGCCCTGGAGTTGATCCAGGTGGAGCTCGACAAGATCATGACCGAGGGAATCACCGCCGCCGAACTGGAGCGCGCCAAGGGTTCCATGCGGGGCGGACTCGCCCTGGCGATGGAGGATGCCAACAGCCGCATGGTCCGCCTGGGTCGGGACGAGTTGATCGGTGCTCCCCACTATTCGGTCGACGAGCGACTCGCCCTCCTCGACGCCGTCACCCTGGACACCGTTCTACAGGTGGCTCAGGAGGTGCTGGCCGGGCCGAGAGTGATGGGAGCGGTGGGGCCGTTCTCCGCCGGCGACCTGGATCGGTTCCTCACTCACTGACCGGCGGAACCTCGCCGATGCGCTCGAAGCGGGCCCGGTCGATCGCCCGGCCACGCATCGCGAGAACCGTGACCCGCCAAACCCCAAATGAGAAGCTCTCGCCTGCTCGCTCGGGGATTGCACCCAGCCGATCCTGGACGAACCCGGAAACGGTGGTGTAGTCGCCGGTCGGAACCTGGATCCCCAGGTCGACCAGGTCATGCACCGGAAACCGGCCCGATACCACCAATCCGCCTTCGGCGTCCCGCTGCACGGATCGGATGTCGGGATCGGTCTCGTCGTAGATCTCGCCCACCACTTCCTCGAGCAGATCCTCGACCGTGATGATTCCCGCTACCGATCCGAACTCATCGATCACGAGCGCCATCTGTTGGCGGGCTTCTTGCAGGCGCCGGAGGGCACTCAGGACCTGGACCGACTCCGGCATCGCCTCGGCGGGGGTGACGACGTCACCCACCATGGTTTCGGGAGCCGACGCCACCAGGTCACGCAAATGCGCCACCCCCACCGCCCGATCGAGGTCGTCACCCTCGATCACCGGCGCCCGGGAATGACCACTCGCGAGCATGATCTCGATTGCATCGCCGACCGGTAGCGACGCCGACAGACTGACCACGTCGGGCCGCGGGACCAACACTTCGCGCAGACTGCGCTCGGCTACCTCCACCGCTCCCACCAGTACCTCCTGGTGCGGCTCGGACAGGCTCCGGTTCGACATGACGATGTCCTTGACCTCCTCCAGGGCGACCTCCTCCCGCGAGACACCGGGCTCTCCGCCGAACAGACGAACCACGAGATCCGTGGAGAGGCTGAGCAACCAAACCGCAGGACGGGAGGCGACCTCCAGCCAGCGGAGGGGGCGGGCCACCACCAACGACCAGGACTCGGCCCGCTGCAGGGCGAGGCGTTTGGGGGCCAGTTCCCCCAGGACCAGCGTCAGAAACGACAGGATCAGGGTCACGGCCACGATCGCCACCGTGTCGGCCGCCTCGCCGGCGACGCCGAACAGGGGAATCAACGGCTCAGCCAGAGTGACGGCGGCCGTGGCCGACGCCATGAAACCGGCCAGTGTGATCCCGATCTGGATCGTGGCCAGGAAGCGATTGGGGTCCGCGGTGAGACGGGCCACGGTCTCACCGGAGCCTCCCCGCCTCGCCATCGCCCTCACCTGTGAGTCCCGAAGCGAGATCAGGGCGATCTCGCTCCCCGCCAGGGCGCCATTGAGCAGCACCAGGCCGGCCACCAGGACCAACTGGGGTATAACTTCCTGCATCCGTACCTCTGTCCTCGGGTATCACCGGGCGGGAAGGAACGGTGCACGCTGGCTTCGGCGCCCCGCCCGGGCGACGCCGGAAACGAGACTACGTCTCGATGATCTCCACGGAGCGGATGGTGGCGTCCTCGCGCGGTCGTTCGCCATCGAGAGGCAGTGCGGCGATGGCGTCCACCGCTTCCATCCCCTCGGCGACGCGGCCGAAGATCGTGTAAGAGTGGGGGAGCCCCACATCGGCGAGGCAGATGAAGAACTGGCTGCCGTTGGTGTTGGGACCGGCATTCGCCATCGCCACCGTGCCCCGGCTGTAGCTGCCGTCCCCCTCGAGCTCGTCACGGAACTTGTAGCCGGGACCGCCCCGACCGGTGCCGGTGGGATCGCCGCCCTGGATGACGAAACCGGGAACGACCCGATGGAAGATGACGCCGTCGTAGTAGCCCTCCCGCGCCAGGAACACGAAGTTGTTGACGGCCTGGGGGGCACGTTCGGGCAAGAAGTCGATCGCGATCGATCCCTGGCTTGTGTCCAGGTTGGCCCGATAACTCCGAGCGAGATCGATGGTCAGTTCCGGTTGACTGTCGTATTGCTGAGCCACGTAACTCCTCAGGTGGGGTCGTTTCCAGCATGGCAGGCCCGGGTGGGGACCAGCAATCAGGCCCGTTCCAACAGGAGATAGGGGCCGCCGCGGGAATCCAGTCGCACCGCGTCCATCCCGGAGAAGTCGGCGGTGAAGCCATCGCCCAGCACCTCGACCACGAGCCCGTCTTGATCCGCCAGGCCCGCCTCGCATTCTCCCTCGGCGGCTAGCTCGGTCATCAGTACCTCGTCGCCGCTCACCTGGAACCGCCCCGTCAGAGTCCGACACCCGGTGTTGCCCTCCATGGCACCGCCCGCGTCGAACACCACGAATGCGCCTCCCTCGGCTGTTATCTCCGATCCGGGCAATCCGACCGCCACCACGTTCCATCTTCCCTCCAGAGCGGCCGGATCCAGCGGTTCGACGGCCGAGAATTCGAGCCGGGTGTCCTCGCCGGTGAGGAGCAATCCGTCGTCGTTGAGCTCGGCGGTCTCGATCAGACGCAGTCCCTGGACAAAACGGTCCTCGGCGGCCATCACGTCTTCGCCACACGCGATGGCGGTCATGGTGAGCTCGGCCCCCATCTCGTAAACGCCACCGACCAGGTCATAGGTGCCCCCGAACGAGTTGCAGCCGCCGGTACCGCCGAGAGTGCCGTCGGCATCCAGCCGCAGCGCGATCCGGTAGCCGGGCACCGGAGTCAGCGGCTCGTCCCGGACCGATCCCTCCTCCAGGAGCCAGTATCCGGCGACGTCATCCTCATCGATCCCGCCTTCCGGCGGCACGCAGGCGACGAGGGCGAAGACGACGACGAGAGCGAGGACGAAACGTGCGGTCATCACCCCCAGGATATGGGTGTGATCGGGGGAGCGAACCCACGCCGGGTATCGTGGCATCGTGAACTCCAAAGACCCCTCGGCTCCCTTCGGCCGGGTCCTCACTGCCCTCGTCACCCCATTCACCGACGGGGGAGATGTGGACCATGAGCGAATGTGGCGTCTGGCCCGCCACCTCTCCGACCATGGCTCCGACGGCCTCGTGGTCACCGGCACCACGGGCGAGTCACCCACCCTCTCCGCCGACGAGAAGGTTGCTCTCTATCGCACCGTTGTGGAGGCGGTGGAGAACCGCGACACGCTCGTTGTCGCAGGGACCGGCACCTACGACACCGCCGAATCGGTCGAACTGACTCGCCGGGCAGCCGAGACCGGGGTCGACGGAATCATGGCCGTGACCCCCTACTACTCGAAGCCGGGCCAGGAGGGCCTGTTCCGGCATTTCACCGCCATCGCCGACGCCACCGACCTCCCGGTTCTGGTCTACAACATTCCCGGCCGCACCGGGCGTCTGATCGAAGTAGCCACCCTCGCCCGCCTGGCCGGTCATCCCCGCATCGTCGCCACCAAGGACGCGGTGATGGATATCGACTTCACTTCCGCGACCGTCTTCCGGGTTCCCGAATTGGCGGTGTACTCGGGCCAGGACTCCTACACCCTCGCCATGATGGCGGTGGGAGCTGTCGGGGTGGTCTCGGTCATCAGCCATCTCGCCGGAGATGAAGTCGCCGCCATGGTCGGGGCGACCCTGGCAAATGACCTGGCCGAGGCGCAACGTCTCCACCACGCCCTGCTCCCGCTGTCCGAAGCCTGTTTTGTGGAGCCGAATCCGATCCCGGTCAAGGCAGCGCTCGGCGAACTCTGGGAGCCGGTCGGCGAGCCGCGGCTTCCCCTCACCCCGGCCGACCCCGATACCGTCCAGCGAATCCTCGCCGCCATGGGCGACCTACGCCCCCCGACTTGAGCCCCGAAAGGCACCAGTGAACCTCGTGAAACCACCCACCCACCAAGCGGTGACGTCCCCCACCCACCAACCCGTGACGAGGCGATCGGCATGAGCGTTTCTGTCACCTTCCTGGGCGGCCTGGGCGAGATCGGCCGCAACTGCGCCGCCGTCGAGATCGACGGCCGCATCTGCCTGATCGACTGCGGGCTCATGTTCCCCGAAGAAGACATGCTGGGCGTAGACCTCGTGTTTCCGGACTGGTCCTGGTTGGTCGAGCGCCGCGACGACGTCGACTTCGTCATCCTCACTCACGGCCACGAGGACCACATGGGGGCCCTCGCCTATTTCCTGCGCGACATCGAGGTGCCGGTCTACGGCTCCCGCCTCGCAGTCGAGTTCGCCCGGGGCCGAATCGAGGAGATGGGCATCAATCCCCAGCTCCATCCCGTGCCCCTCGGGGAGTGGCGCAAGCACGGACCGTTCAAGTTCAAGCTGATCCGGGTCAGCCACTCCATCCCCGACGCCACCGCCATCGCCTTCGACACCCCCGAAGGCATCCTCCTCCACTCGGGCGACTTCAAACTCGATCCCACCCCGATCGACCACGAACCGACCGACCTCCCCTCATTCGCCGAACTCGGCCGCCAGGGCGTCCGCCTACTCCTCTCGGACTCCACCAATGCGGAAGTGCCGGGGTTCGTTCCCTCCGAGTCCTCGCTGGGGGTGCCGATCGCCGACGTGATCGAGGCGGCCGAGGGCCGGGTCATCTCCGTCTGCTTCTCCTCCCACGTGCACCGGGTGCAGCAGATCGTGAATGCCGGGATCGCCTCCGGCCGCAAGATCGCATTCTTCGGCCGCTCCATGCACCGCAACACCACGGTGGCGGCGGAAACCGGCTTCCTGGATCTCCCTTCCGACTCGGTCGTCGACATCAAGGAACTGCTCGATCTTCCGCCCCAGCGTCAGCTCCTGATCACGACCGGCAGCCAGGGAGAGCCCTTCGCCGCCCTCTCGCTGATGTCGCGGGGCCGGCACAAGTTCGTCGAAGTGCACGAGGGCGACACGATCCTCATCTCGGCCAAGCCGATTCCCGGCAACGAGACCGCCGTGTCGAAGGTGATCAGCCGTCTGCTCCGCCAGGGAGCCAAGGTGGTGCACGGCCGCAATGCCAACGTCCACGTCTCCGGACACGCCGCCCGCGAGGAACTTCTCACCTTTCTCAATGTCGTCCGTCCCCGCGCCTTCGTACCGGTCCACGGCGAGTACCGCCATCTGGCTGCCCATGCCGACCTCGCTCGCCAGATGGGCGTATCCGAGGTCGACGTTCTCGAAGACGGCGATCGGGTCATCCTCGATGGCGATACCACCAAGGTGCAGCGCAAGGCGGTGCCGGCCGGCTACGTCTACCTGGATGGCGCCAGCTACGGCGAGGTGCAGAATGCCGTCCTCCGCGATCGCAGCCACCTGGCCGACGAGGGGGTGGTGGTCGTAACGGTCGGTATCGACCGAGACGCCAACGTGGTCTACGGACCGGACCTCGACAGCCACGGCTTGATGGACGATCCCGAGATCGTCCTCGGCAAGGCGGCCGAGGCGGTTCGACAGGCCATCGCCGACGGCCTCGACAACGCCGAAGACGGAATGAACGGAATTCAGCGTCTCGTCCGCCAGGCCACCGCCCGGGTCATAAGGACCGAAGTCAGTCGCAAACCGGTAATTATCCCCGTGGTCTTCCAGCTCTGATCCGCCACACTCCCGGCAGGGAGATGCCCACGGGAGCCCCGGGGGTTTGATAGCGTCAGGTCAACGACAGGAAGGGACGCAAATGCGCAAAGCAGCATCGATCGGGGCAATAATCCTCGGAATCCTCATGATTCTGGGTGGTGCCGCCACCTGGTTCCTGGTCAGCGACACGCTCGACCGCCAGGAGATCACGGTGGCCGAGGACGGCTGCCTGGGAGGCGACCAGGTGAGGGGCCCTTTCACGGCCTACTGCCAGGCAAAGATCATCGAGGAGCACACCCTCGATAGCACCGACGGGCTCACCTACGCCCAGCTGGACCGCGAAGATCCCCGCCGCGACCTGGCGATGAACTCGTCGTTCCTGCAGGCGTCTCTGTTCACCTCGATCCTGGCCTTCGGCGTCGCCGCCATGGCGATCGGGATGGGGATCATCTTCATCCTCATCGGCCTCGGCATCCGGGACGTGGCCGAACGAACAGAACCGCTCACAACCTAGACGCAGACGCCGCCCTTCTCTGGACGGTGTGAAACGGCCCCACCCGTCTCTGGCCCCCGCCACGCAATCCGGCAGGGGGGCCCAGAGAACGGGTGGGGTGTTCACGTTCGACCCGAAGAAGCAAACCCTGCTCCATCGTTGGATGGGCGCGCGGCGAGGACTAACGTGACCTTCCCATGCCATCCCGGACTTCCACCCGCCGGGGGGCCAAAGGGCGGAAACGGGTGGCCACCAAGAAAAAGAGCACCTCGCGCTGGCGAGTGCGGACGTCCCTGCTGGAGACCCTCCGCACCCGCCTTCGCACCACACTCGGCCGCCAGGCCGACGATGTGTGGGGCGTAGTCCTCGTTGTCTTCGCCATCGTCGTCATCCTGGGATTCCTCGAGCAGGCGGGACCGGTGGGCCGCGGGCTCGAGACCGGATCCCGCTTCCTGTTCGGAATCTGGCGATTCGTGATCCCACCACTCCTGATCGGGATCGGGTGGGCCCTGATCGTGGGCAAGCCTCGCGAGGGCTCCGGACGGCTGGTGACGGGGGCTCTGGTCACCTTCATCGGCACCGTCGCCCTCTTCCACCTCCTCACCGGGACGGTCTCACTCGCCGCCGACATCTCCCTCGTCAAACAGCGTGGGGGAGTGGTGGGCGCAGTGGTCGCCTTCCCCCTGCGCCGCATCCTCGGCATCTGGGGCGCCTTCGTGGTGCTGGCGTCGGTGGTGGGCATGGGAGTCCTCGTCATGACCCGCACGTCGGTGCGGGAGTTCGTGGGAGGCATGACCGACCTCTGGAAGCAGTTCCGCCGCTTCGTGTCCGAGATCCGCACCGCCCCTGCCCCCGCTCCGGCCGGCCGCCACGTCGCCCCCCGACGCCGGCCTTCGCCGGTGGTACAGGAACCTCCCGCCCGGCCCGCCCAACCGGAGCCCAAGCCCAAGAAGGAGAAGGCGGCCAAGGCCCCGGCGATGAAGCCGGCCGTCACCGCCTCCGGCTACAAGCTGCCCCCGCTCGACCTGCTCGGCCTCGGTGGCGGGGGGGACCACAACAAGCGCCTGCTAGAGGAGACCGCCCGCGAACTGGAGGAGACGCTGCATCAGCACGGCGTCGAGGCCACCCTCACCAAGATCGTGCCGGGGCCGACCGTGACCCGCTACGAGATCGAACTCGCTCCCGGCGTCAAGGTCAACAAGGTCTCCAACCTCTCCCACGACATCGCCTACGCCCTGGCCACCCCCGATGTCCGCCTCCTCGTCCCGATCCCGGGCAAGTCGGCGATCGGGGTGGAGGTGCCCAACCGCAGCCGGCGCATGGTCACCCTGGGTGACATCCTCCGCTCCGATGAGGCGGAGGCGAACCGCCATCCGCTCGCAGTCGGGCTGGGGATGGATATCACCGGACGGGCCAAGCTGCTCAACCTCTCCGAGTTGCCCCACGTGCTGATCGCCGGAGCCACCGGGGCCGGCAAGTCGTCGTGCATCAACTCGATCGTCACCTCCTTGCTGATGCGGACCACCCCCGACGACGTCCGCCTGATCATGGTCGACCCCAAGCGGGTGGAATTGGGCCAGTACAACGGGGTGCCCCACCTCCTGACCCGGGTCATCACCAATCCCAAGAAGGCGGCCGATGCCCTCAAGTGGGCCGTGGCCGAGATGGACCGCCGCTACGACCTCCTCGCCGACGCCAAGGTGCGCGACATCATCGGGTACCGCGAGAAACTGGATGCCGGTGGCCTCGACCCCGAGGGTTTCGATCGCTTCCCCTATGTGGTCGTCGTCGTGGACGAGCTCAACGATCTGATGATGGTGGCCGGACGTGAGGTGGAGGAAGCGATCGTACGCATCGCCCAGATGGCCCGGGCCGTCGGAATCCACCTCGTCATCGCCACCCAGCGCCCGTCGGTGGACGTCATCACCGGAGTGATCAAGGCCAACGTGCCCTCGCGACTCGCCTTCTCGGTGGCTTCCCAGACCGACAGCCGGGTGATCATCGACGGAGCGGGCGCCGAGAAGCTGGTCGGGATGGGCGACATGCTGGTCATCACGGCCAAGGAACCCCGACCCCAGCGGATCCAGGGAGCCTGGGTGGGCGAGGACGAGATCCACGCCATCGTCGACTGGGTGAAGGAACAGCGCGAAGCCGAGTACCGGGACAAGGAGGTCCTCCAGGCGGTGGCGGAGGCCGCCGCCGCCAAGGCAGCCGAAGACGAGGACGAGGACGAGGAGCTGATCCGGCGGGCAATGGAAGAGATCGTGCGCTCCCAGCTGGGCTCCACCTCGATGCTGCAGCGCAAGCTCCGGATCGGTTTCGCACGGGCGGGACGCATCATGGACATCCTCGAGAATCGGGGCGTGGTTGGACCCTCCCTGGGATCCAAGGCGCGTGACGTGCTCCTGACCGAAACCGAGCTGAACGACCAGCTCGCCGATGAATCCGTGGATGCCTGAGCCGTCTACGCTCGCGAGCGATGGGCGACGAGCACAGGGGCAGATGACGTGCGGCAACGGCTGACACCGAGCGGGGGCCTCGAGGGGGATGCACCCTTCGACCTCCAACTAACCAGGCGGCTCTATCGGGCGATGGTCTTCGCCCGCACCTACGACCGCAAGAGCACCGCTCTCCAGAAGCAGGGCCGGCTAGCCACCTACGCCCCCTTCGAGGGCCAGGAAGCGGCTCAGATCGGCGCCGCCGCCGCCCTCGAGCCCCAGGACTGGGTGGTGGGCACCTACCGGGATGCCGCACTGATGTGGGCCCAGGGGTATCCCTGGGAGCTGCTGTTCGCCGGCCGTACCGGCGACGAGCGGGGTGGACGACCGCCCGAGCACGTGCCCGTCATGCCACCGTCCATCACCGTGGGCGGTCACATGGTCCACGCCGTAGGACTGGCCTGGGCCGAGAAGCTCCAGGGCACCGAGCGCATCGCCCTGACCTCATTCGGCGACGGCGCCACCTCCGAGGGCGATTTCCACGAGGCGATGAACTTCGCCGCCGTCTACGACATCGGCTGTGTGTTCCTGTGTCAGAACAACGGCTACGCCATCTCGCTCGCCCGTGAGTTCCAGACCCGTTCCGAGTCGATCGCCCAGAAGGCGATCGCCTACGGGATGCCGGGAATCCAGGTCGACGGCAACGATCTCTTCGCCGTCTACGAAGCGGTCCGGGAGGCGGCCGATCGGGCGCGGGCGAGTGAGGGTCCGACCCTGATCGAGGCCATGACCTACCGGGTGGGCCCTCACACCACCGCCGACGATCCGGGCCGCTACCGAACCGGCGACGAGGCCGATGAGTGGCGCCGTCGAGACCCCCTGGAGCGTCTCCGCATCTATCTCTCCGAGCGGGAAGCCTGGGACGAGGAGTGGCAGGCTGCCATCGAGGCCGAGGCCGGCGCCGAGATCGACCGGGCGGTGGAACTTGCCGAGAACATGCCTCCGCTGGCTCCCGGGCAGATCCTCGACGCCATGTTCGAGTCCCTTCCGGCCCATCTCGAGACCCAGCGCCGGGAATTGGTGGAGGGACTGCAATGAGTGTTCTCACCATGGCCCGCGCCCTCAACGACGCCCTCGACCTGGCCCTCGACAAGGATCCGCAGGTGATGCTCCTCGGCGAGGACATCGGCCGCACCGGGGGAGTATTCCGCATCACCGACGGCCTGCGCGAGCGTCACGGCGAGGAGCGGGTGGTCGACACTCCGGTCGCCGAGTCGGGAATCGTGGGGGTGGCCTTCGGCCTGGCGGTGGGTGGAATGCGCCCGGTGGCCGAACTGCAGTTCATGGGCTTCTCCTATCCGGCCTTCGATCAGGTGATCAGCCACGTCAGCCGCATCCGCAACCGGTCCCAGCACCGGTTCACCGCCCCGATGGTGATTCGCATGCCCTACGGCGGAGGGATCGGCGCCGCCGAGCACCACTCCGAGTCGGCCGAGGCGATCTATGCCCACACCCCCGGTCTCAAGGTCGTGATCCCCTCCACGCCCTACGACGCCAAGGGGATGCTGCTGTCGGCCATCTCCGACCCGGACCCGGTCGTCTTCTGTGAGCCGATCCGGCTGTATCGCTCGGTGAAGGAGGAAGTCCCCGACGGCTGGTACGAAGTGCCGATCGGCCAGGCGCGGTTCGAGCGGGAAGGTACCGACCTCACCCTGGTTAGTTGGGGCGCCATGATGCGTGAGACCCGGGCCGCCGCCTCCTCCCTGGAAGAGGAGGGGGTCTCGGTCGAGGTGATCGATCTTCGCAGCCTGGTTCCCTTCGACGCCGACTCGGTCGTAAAGTCGGTCGACAGGACCGGCCGTTTGGTGGTGGTGCACGAGGCGCCGCGCACGGCCGGCTTCGGAGCCGAAGTGGCGGCCACGGTGGCGGAACGGTGTCTGTATTCGCTGCAGGCTCCCGTGCAGCGCGTCACCGGATGGGACAGCGTATTTCCCCTCAAACGCTCGGAGGCCCAGTACCTTCCGAGTCAGGAACGCATCATCCGCGCCGCCCGACGAACCCTGGAGAGCTGATGGCACGCGAATTTAGACTTCCCGATATCGGTGAGGGTCTGACCGAGGCGGAGATCGTCCGCTGGGTGATCCCGGTGGGCGGGACCGTCGCCGCCGATGAGACCGTCGTCGAGGTCGAGACCGACAAGGCGGTGGTCGAGATCCCGTCACCGTTCGCCGGGGTCGTCCTCCATCACGGGGCCGCCGAAGGCGAGGTGGTCGAGGTCGGCGAGATCCTCGTGGTGGTGGGAACGGAAGGCGAAACGTGGCCGGACCCCTCACGGGGGGAAGCAGCCATCAAAAGCGAGGATCGGCCCGCGACGGCAGATACCGAAGCCACCGCCCAACCGGGCGGAGCCGAGCCGGAGCCCGAGGATGCGGCGCCGGTGGATGCTGAGCCGCAGCCGGAAGCCGCCGGGGAGTCTGTGCCCGAGGAAGAGTCGGACCATGGCGAGGTCGCACCCATCGTAGGCACCCTGTCCGAGGACGCCGAGGAGCTGCCTTCCCGTTCGGAGCAGATCACCGACATCGTCACCCACGTCAAGGCGCTGCCGCTGGTGCGGAAACTGGCCAAGGATCTGGGGGTCGATCTGGGTTCGATCCAGGGAACCGGCCCCGATGGCCGCATCACCCGTGAGGATGTGATCGCCGCCGCCGAGAGCAGTCAGGGCGGCCCGGTCGAACTTCCCGCCGCCCCGACTCTCCCCCCGGTGCCCTCCCTTCCGTCCGAGCCGCGGTCCACGGTTCCCGCCGGAGCCAGGCCTGCCGAGGAGCGACGGCCGCTGAGCAAACTGCGTCGCACGATCGCCGCCAACATGGCGCGTTCGTGGTCGGAGATACCCCACGTCACCACCTTCGACGAGGTCGACGCCTCACGACTCCTCGCCATGCGGGAAAGGCTGGGGCGGCGCCACGACACGAAGATCCCCCTGGAGTCCCTGATCGTGAAGGCGGTGAGCCCCGTCTTGCGGGAGTTTCCCGAGTTCAACGCCACTCTCGACGGTGACGAGCTCGTCCTCCACGGGCGCCAGGACATCGGGATCGCCGTCGACACCCCCGACGGGCTCCTGGTCGGCGTGATACGCAACGCCGATCGTCACTCGGTCCTGGCCCTCGCCCAGGAAGTCAGCCGCCTGGGCACCGCCGCCAAGGAACGCAAACTCGCTCCCGACGAACTCACCGGTCAGACTTTCACGGTCTCCAACATCGGCGCGGTGGGAGGGGGGTACGGCACCCCGATCGTCCCGGCCGGAACGGTGGCGATCCTGTCGGTGGGCCGCGCCCTCGACAGGCCGGTGGCCCACGGTGGCCGGGTCGACATCGCCCCGCTGCTCCCGCTCTCCCTCTCCTACGACCACCGGGTCATCGACGGGGGCCTCGGCCGCCGCTTCATGTCGATGCTGCTGGAAAACCTGGAAGAGCCGGGTCTGTTCCTGGCTGACTGACGCTTCAGCGCGTCGCGCCCGCTGACGGTATCGGGTGGTGGGTAGTGAGTAATGGGTCGAGCCGCCGGGCAGTGACCTCCCCCTCGCTCGGTGGACTGACGCCTCAGCGCGTCTCGCGCGCTGACGGTATCGGGTTGTGGGTGATGAGTAATGGGTCGCTCCCCTCCGGGGACGAAGCGGACGACCCAGAACCCACCACTCAATTCTCAATTCTCAATTCTCAATACCCACCACTCACCACCCACCACTCACTCCGCGTGGCGTTCTACCAGGTCGTAGGCGGCTCGGTCGCGGCCGTCGGGGAAGGGGTCGGGAGCCAGGAGGCCGAGCAGGCGCTCCTGGGTTCGAACCGAGACCTCGACGTGACCGCCCCATTTCGCCAGCTGCTCGGTGGTCGGCAAACGGCAACAGGTGGGATCGGGACAGGTCGACTTCGCTCTCCGCTCGGTATGGCGGTCCCGAAACCACTGGGCAGAGTCGAAGGGGACCCCGACCGTGACGGAAAAGGGGCGATCCGGTTCCATGTGGGTGACACAGAAGAAGGTCCCTTGCGGGGTGTCGGTGTACTGGGCGTGGACATCGAATTTGTCGACCGAATCGAATACTGCCAGGGCGCCCCAGTGGCGGCACACCGGCTGGGCCTCCACCCCGCCGAAGGCGTCGGTGTTCAACGGCACTCCGTCATTGGCATAGCCCTTCACGACCAGGCCATCCTCACCCACCACCATCAGGTGGGTGCGCAGGTCGAGTCGCTCGGTCGCCAGGTTCACGAACCTCCATGCCGCCATCTCGTAGCTGACGTAGAAGTTCTCCTTGATGTCCTCGATCGAAATATCCCGTCCCTCCATGGCCGAACGGAGTCGCCGCACGGCCGCCCTTTCGGGCACGAGGATGGCCCCGGCCAGGTAGGCGGTCTCCACCCGCTGGCGGAGGAACTCGCCCAGGTCGGCCGGCTCGGCATGGCCGAGCAGGCGACGGGCCAGGGTCTGGAGGATGGCCTTGCGGGCCTGGCGTGTGCGGAGTTCGTTGCGCTGGGCGATGTAGAGGCGGCCGGTGAGATCGTCGGACACCGAGCGGACACCGGGGATCATGTCTTCCACCGCCTCGATCTGAAACCCGAGGTGGGCGGCGATGTCGAGCAGTGTGCGCGACGAGCGGGGCCCTTCGCCCACGTGACCGACCTTCTCGAGCACGCCGTTGGCGACTGCCTCGACATCCGAGAGGTAGCCGTTCTGGCCCCATAGCCAAACGCCGGCGGCGGCGTTGGCCTGACGGATTCCATCCCGGCCGCTCCCTGTGGGGTCGGGGCGGGCGTCGAGGGCGCGGTAAAGCCCCACCAGGTGCTGGAGCAGCTCGTCGGAGAGACTGGGGGAGGGGCGGACGTAGGGAAGCTCCAGACGGTCGAAGCGGGGATCCGACTGGGCCCGCTCGAGTTCGATCTCCAGTTCGGCCCGAGCACTGGGAGGCTCATCAGACAGCAGATCGGTCTCGGCCACCTGCAGGGCACGGGCGAGATCGCGGACGTGACTCGCCTTCGGCTCCCGCCTCCCGTTCTCGAGCATCGACAGGTAGGGAGCCGGCCGGTCCACCATCTCACCCAATTGCTGGAGGGTGAGATGGGATCGCTTGCGGTAGTGGCGCAAACGGCGCCCGAAGGTGAGAGGGTCGATCCCGGTCATGCCGTTATGTTAACATCGCCACAACTTTCTTGAACATGCATTTGGATTAGGGTTGGACCTGTAAGACAATGGATACTTAACAGGAAGGGACCCCGAGCGCACCCATGAGCCACGAGATCGCACCCACCACCACACCCGAACACAGCCTCCTCCTCACCTCCGAGGCGGTGGCCTTCGTCGAGGATCTCCACGAGGCCTTCGACGAGCGCCGCCACCAGTTGCTCGCCCTTCGTCAGGAGCGCCAGTCCCAGATCCAGAGCGGCTTGCTGCCCGACTTCCTCCCCGAGACGGCCCACATCCGCCAGGACGAGTGGCAGGTGGCCGAGGCACCCGCCGATCTGGCCGACCGCCGGGTCGAGATCACCGGACCGGTTGATCGCAAGATGATGATCAACGCCCTGAACTCGGGGGCGCGGGTGTTCATGGCCGACTTCGAAGATGCCAATTCGCCCACCTGGAGCAACCTCCTCGAAGGCCAGGCCAACCTCATCGAGGCATATCGACGGACACTGGCGCTCGACACCGACGAGAAGTCCTACCGCCTGAATGACGAGGTGGCGACGCTGGTGATCCGTCCCCGCGGCTTCCACCTTCCCGAGAAGCACCTCACGATCAACGGTCGGCCCGCTTCCGCTTCGCTCTTCGATTTCGGCCTGTACATGTTCTGGGGCGGCCGGGAGGCGATCGCGGCCGGCACCGGGCCCTACTTCTATCTTCCCAAGCTCGAGAGCCACCTCGAGGCCCGGCTCTGGAACGACGTCTTCGTCTACGCCCAGCACCGGCTCGGGATCCCGGAGGGAACGATCCGGGCCACCGTGTTGATCGAGACCCTTCCGGCTGCCTTCGAGATGGACGAGATCCTCTTCGAGTTGCGCCAGCACTCCTCGGGGCTCAACGCCGGACGCTGGGACTACATCTTCTCGGTCATCAAGAAGCTGCGCGATCGTCCCGACCGCATCCTCCCCGACCGGGCCCAGGTGACGATGACCACTCCGTTCATGCACGCCTACACCGAGTTGCAGGTGGCCACCTGCCACCGGCGCGGCGCCCACGCCATCGGGGGTATGGCCGCCTTCATCCCCAACCGCCGGGACCCCGAAGTGACCGAGCAGGCTCTGGCCAAGGTGGCGGCCGACAAGCGCCGGGAGGCCGAACAGGGCTGCGACGGGACCTGGGTGGCGCATCCCGACCTCGTGCCGGTGGCCCAGGCCGAGTTCGACCGGGTCCTGGGCGACGCCCCCAACCAGCTCGAACGACAGCGGACCGACGTCGAGGTGGATGCCGCCAACCTTCTCGACACTCATGTCGTCGACGGAAAGATCACCGAAGAGGGGATCCGCACCAACGTCTCGGTCGGAATCCGCTACCTGGCCGCCTGGCTGACCGGGACCGGCGCCGCCGCCATCGACAACCTGATGGAAGACGCCGCCACCGCCGAGATCTCGCGCAGTCAGCTCTGGCAGTGGGTCCGTCACGGCGCCCGCACCGACGACGACCGAGTGATCGACGCCGACCGCGTCCGCCGGATAGCCGACGATGTAATGGCCGAGATCGAGGAGGTAGTCGGATCCGACGGGATGGCATCCGGCCGCTACCACGAGGCTCGCATCCTGTTCGAGCAGGTGGCGCTGTCGCCAGACTTCATCGACTTCCTGACCCTTCCCGCTTACGAACTGATCGACTGAGAGGACAACCATGTCAGCCATAGACCAAGAAGCCGCCCGCCTCGCCCAGGAATGGGCGGAGAACCCGCGATGGGAAGGGATCGAGCGCCCCTACAGCGCCGAGGAGGTCGTCCGCCTGCGCGGCAGCCTGCGCGAGGAGCAGACCCTGGCCCGCACCACTGCCGAGAAGCTGTGGGAGTTGATGAAGGCAGGTGACTACGTCAACGCCCTCGGAGCGATGAGCGGCGGCCAGGCCGTGCAGATGGTCAAGGCCGGCCTCCAGGCCATCTACCTGTCCGGGTGGCAGGTGGCCGGTGACGCCAACCTCTCAGAGGAGGTCTACCCCGACCAGTCGCTGTATCCGGCCAATTCGGCCCCGGCCCTGGTCCGGCGCATCAACAACGCCCTCCGGCGGGCCGACCAGATCGCCTGGAGCGAGGGGGGCGACCCCATCGACTACTTCGCTCCCATCGTCGCCGATGGTGAGGCCGGGTTCGGGGGAGCGCTCAACGTCTTCGAGCTGACCAAGGGCTTCATCCGGGCCGGAGCGGCCGGGGTTCACTTCGAGGATCAGCTGGCGGCCGAGAAGAAGTGCGGCCACATGGGCGGGAAGGTGCTCGTCCCCACCGCTCAGCACATCCGTACCCTCACCGCCGCCCGCCTCGCCGCCGACGTCATGGACGTGCCCACCATCGTTGTGGCCCGCACCGACGCTAATGCCGCCAACCTACTCACCTCCGACATCGACGAACGCGACCGTGAGTTCGTCACCGGCGAGCGCACCGCCGAAGGGTTCTTCCAGGTCCGTCCGGGCCTCGACCAGGCCATCGCCCGCGGGCTCGCCTACGCCCCGTATGCCGACCTGATCTGGTGCGAAACCGCCAAGCCCGACCTCGACGAGGCCCGCCGGTTCGCCGAGGCGATCCACGCCGAGTATCCCGGCAAGATGCTGGCCTACAACTGCTCGCCGTCGTTCAACTGGCGGGCCGCCCTCGACGAAGCCGATATCGCCGCCTTCCAGAAGGAACTCGGGGCACTGGGCTACAAGTTCCAGTTCATCACGCTGGCCGGGTTCCACGCCCTCAACGCGTCGATGTTCGAGCTGGCCGAGGGATACGCCCGCACCGGTATGAGCGCCTACGTCGAGCTCCAGCAGCGCGAGTTCGCCATGGAAGAGAAGGGCTATTCGGCCACCCGGCACCAGCGCGAGGTGGGAGCCGGATACTTCGACATGGTGTCGACGATCATCAGCGCCGGCGAAGCCTCCACGCTGGCTCTCAAGGGCAGCACCGAGGAAGATCAGTTCTGACACGGGCGGCGGTTTTCGTTCCGCGACGATCGGGTACCGTTGGCGTCACCAGAGCGGAGCAACTCAGGAGTATCAATGTCCAAGATCGTCCACGTCGTCGGCACCGGGACCATCGGTGAGCCGCTGATCGGCATGCTCGCCGATCACCGCGAGCACTTCGGCATCGACGAGGTCACCTTCCACAAGCGGACCCCGCTCGTCACGGAGCGCTCGAAGGTCAGCGACCTTGTGCGAAGGGGGGCGGCGCTGACGGTGGACGCCGACCGTCTCGCCACCTTCGAAGAGCTCGGGCACAGCCCCAAGTACGAGACGATGGAGGCACTGGAGCGGGCCACGGTGGTGATCGACTGCACTCCGGTCGGCAATGAGAACAAAGAAGAGTTCTACGACCAGCTGCGCGGTCCCCGCGGCTTCATGGCCCAGGGCTCGGAGTTCGGTTTCGGAAAGATGTATGCCCGCGGCATCAACGACGAGGCCCTGCATCGTGAGAGCGACCGCTTCCTCCAGATCGTGTCGTGCAATACCCACAACATCTCGGTCCTGATCAAGACCCTGGGCATGGATCCCGACGGGACCAACCACCTCGTCGACGGGCGTTTTCTATGTGTGCGCCGGGCCAACGACATCTCCCAGGACACCGGGTTCGTTGCCTCGCCGACGGTGGACAAGCACCACGACGAGCGATTCGGGACCCACCACTCCCGGGATGCCAACGCCCTGTTCGCCACCCTCGGCTACGACCTCAACCTGTTCTCCTCGGCCATCAAGCTCAACACCCAGTACATGCACTCGATCCACTTCTCGCTGACCCTCGACGAGGAGATGACGCTCGACGAGGTCAAGGAGAGGTTGCTGAGCAACACCCGGGTGGCCGTCACCCACAAGATCTCGGCCAACTCGGTCTTTTCGTTCGGACGCGACCACGGCTACTACGGCCGGATCCTCTCCCAAACGGTGGTGTCGTTGGACACCCTGGCCGTCCGCAACGGCAACGAGGTCGTCGGGTTCTGTTTCACCCCCCAGGACGGGAACCCACTGCTGTCGACGGTGGCGGCGATGCTCTGGTACCTGGACCCGTCTACGGTCGACGACCGGATCGACATCCTCCGCCGCTACCTCTTCCGAGAGGTCTGATCCGGCGGATCGGAAGGTCCCTAGCCTCGTCACCGTATGAAAGACCCCATCCTCTCCCTGGTGGAGGAGGCGATCATGGCCCTCGGGCGCGGTGACGTCGGCGGCGCTCGCTCCGCCATGGCGGTGGCGGTCGCCCAGGACCGCTCGCTGGAGGCGGTGGCCGACGCCATCGCCTTCGCCACCGCCGAGTTCGAGACGGACGGTCAGGTGTCCCCGAGTGCCTGGAATGCCCTCACCGATGCCTGCCCGGCCGAGCTACGCGGCGTCGTCGAAGCCTGGCGCTGACCATGTCCGACTACCACCTGCATCTGCATTCCCATGTTGGCCCCGGTGAGCCCGAAGGCCCTCCCCAGGGCGTGTACCCGCCGGGACTGATCGAGGCCTACGTGGAAGCGGCCGCACGCCGGGGGGTGGGCGAACTCGGATTCACGGAACACCTCTACCGATGCCGAGAGGCCGAGACCGTTCTGGGCCGCTTCTGGGAAGGTGAGGCCACGCCTACCGACCTGGCCTCTCTCTCGGCCGAGATGGTGGCGGCCGACCGCACCCTTTCGCTCGACGCCTACGTGGCAGCGGTGACGAACGCCAAACAGGCGGGCCTGCCCGTTCGCCTCGGCCTGGAGGTCGACTTCTTCCCCGAGACGATCGAAGCGGTGGCCGAAATGATCGCCCCCTACCCATGGGACTATCTGATCGGTTCCGTGCACTGGATCGGAGGGTGGGCGATCGATGCCTCCCACTCCGAGCACGAATTCCGACGGCGGGGCGTGGCGAAGGCGTGGGAGCAGTACTTCGAGCTCGAGACCCGCCTCGCTGCCTCCGGTGTGGTGGATGTTCTCGCGCACGTCGACGTGATCAAGAAGTACGGCCACCGCCCCACGATCGACGCGTCGCCCTGGTACGACGCCGTCGTCGAGGCGGCAGCAACGTCCGGAACCGCGGTGGAGGTGTCAAGCCAGGGGCTGCGCTACCCCGCCGCCGAGGTCTACCCCGCCCCCGAGTTCCTGGCCCGTTTCCAGGCGGCCGGGGTTCCGATCACGTTCGCCAGCGACGCCCATCGGGCCGAGGACGCCGGTCACGGGCACCGGGAGGTGGTGGCTGCTGCCCGGGCAGCGGGCTACTCCACCCGGCTCCGGTTCGACTCTCGCCGTCGAGAAGCGGTCGACCTTTGAACCGAAACGTGTCCTTTCGCGGACCTTTTACCATCACACTGTGAGCATCCACTCCGAACACCCCTTCTCGGTCCCCGTCGACCAGCGTGACCCGGTGCGGCGCCTGCGGGGACGGCTGGCGGCGCCGGTAACGGTGTTGACGGCCGGGACCGCCTCCCCGACCGGGCTGACGGCGTCTTCGGTGCTGGTTGTCGAGGGCCAACCGCCCCTGATGCTGGCACTGGTGGGGATGGGGTCCGACTTCCTCGATGCCACCACCGAATCCGGGACCTTCGTGGCACATGTGCTCGACGGCGCCGCCGGGCCCCTGGCCGACGTGTTCGCCGGGCTCCGCCCTGCTCCGGGAGGAATGTTCGCCGACCACGAAACCGAAGAGACCGACTGGGGGCCCCGTCTGGTGGCCGTAGCCGACTGGGCGGGCTGCCGCCTCGAGGAGACCCGTCCCGTGGGCGACCAGGCGCTGGTGATGGGAAGCATCCAGCATCTCGAGGTGAGCGAACTCACCGACCCGCTGGTCTATTTCCGGGGCAGCTATCGGCGGCTCCGCTCTTGAGCCCCACCTACCACCTGACGACCCTGGGCTGTGCCAAGAACCAGGTCGACTCCGAGAAGCTCGACGCCATGCTGGCCGAGGCGGGGTACGTCCCTGCCGACGACCCAGAGCAGGCCGACGTGGTGATGGTCAACACCTGTGCCTTCATCGAGGATGCCCGGCGCGAGTCTGTCGAGACCATCCTCGAGGTCCAGGAGGCCCGCCGCCCCGGCGCCCGAACCGTGGTGGTCGGGTGCATGGCCCAGCGCTTCGGCGTCGACGTCGCCGCCGCCCTCCCCGAGGTCGACGCCGTGTTGGGAATCGACCGCTACGGCGAGCTGGTCCCCACCCTCGACCGCCTCACCGGGACGCAACCAGTCTCGATCCGGCGCCGCCCGGCAATGGACATCCTTCACGCCGTCGACCGTCCGGCTCCGTCTTTGCCCTATGCCTACGTCAAAGTGGCGGAGGGATGCGACAAGCCGTGCACCTTTTGTGCCATCCCGCTCATCCGGGGCAAACAGCGCTCCCGCCGCCCGATCGAGATCCGCACCGAGGTGGAGCGACTGGTGGATGGAGGCGTCAGCGAAGTCATTCTCGTGTCTCAAGATCTCGCCGCCTACGGGCGCGACCTCGGCCCGGCCGGGTCGGCTCCCAACTCTCCTCCGGCCACTCGTCGACCGGAACTGGTTTCGCTCCTCCACTCCCTCAGCGAGATTTCCGGCCTGGCTCGCCTCCGGCTCCTCTACCTGTACCCGCGTGAGATCCGTCCCGCCCTCATCACCGAGATGGCCGACAACCCCAAGGTTGCCTCCTATTTCGACCTCTCCCTCCAGCACTCCGAAACGCGCCTGTTGCGGGCGATGAAACGACCCGGCGGCCGCGACTCCTACCGCCGCCTGATCGAGGAGATCCGCAGTCGGGCGCCCGAGGCCGCCCTCAGATCGAGCTTCATCGTGGGGTTTCCGGGCGAAACCGACGATGACGTCGAAGATCTGGTTTCCTTCCTTGAAGAGGTGGAGCTGGACTGGGCCGGATTCTTCCCCTACTCGGCGGAGGCGGGGACGCCGGCCGCCGAACTGGCCGACCAGGTCCCGGCCGAGGAAGTGGGGGAGCGCCTCCGGCATCTCCAGTCCTGTCAGGATGCCATCACCGATGAGCAAAACCGGCTCCAGATCGGCCGCCGCACCACGGTGCTGGTCGACCAGATCGAAGATGGAACCCCGGTGGCACGCTCCTTCCGCCATGCCCCCGAGATCGACGGCGTCATCACCCTCGACGCCGGTCGGCCCGGGGAGTGGCGTGAGGTCGAGATCACCGCCGCCTTCGGCAGCGATCTCGAAGCCGACGTAGTTTCGGAGCGGGTTCCGTGATCGTCGAGGTGGTGGCAGTGGGCACCGAACTGCTGCTCGGCCAGATCGTCAACGGCAACGCCGCCACCATCGGCGCCGCCCTCGCCGAGCACGGGTTCGACGCCAACTACCAGCAGGTGGTGGGAGACAACCTGGAACGCATGACTGATGCCCTCCGCACCGCCTTGGAGCGCTCCGATGCCGTGATCGTGACCGGCGGGATCGGACCGACCCAGGACGACCTCACCCGGGAGGCGATCTGTTCCGCCACCGGCGCACCCATGGCCCATTCGGCCGAGTACGAAGGACAGTTGCAGCGGCGGTGGGCCGTGTTGGGTCGGGAGATGCCGCCGTCGAACCTGCGCCAGGCCGACTATCCGGAGGGCGCCGAACTGCTCCCCAATCCCAAGGGGACCGCCCCGGGCCTGGCCATCCGGCACGGTGAGGCGCTCCTGTTCGCGCTCCCCGGTGTCCCCGAGGAGATGGAATTGCTTCTCTCCGACCACGTGATGCCCCGCCTGCATGCTGCCGCCGGAACTGCCACGGTCATCCGGAGCCGAATCCTCCGCACCTGGGGAAGACCCGAGTCTTGGATATCCGACCGGCTGGACGACCTGTACACCACCAGCACCAATCCGTCGGTGGCGTTTCTCGCCTCGGGCGGGGAGATCAAGGTTCGGCTGACCGCCAAAGCCGGCGACGTCGCCACGGCCGAGGCGATGATCGCTCCCCTCGAACATGACGTGCGCCGGCGTCTGGGGGGTTCGATATTCGGCGTCGACACCGACACCATCGAGGCTGTGATCGCCCGGGAACTGCGCCGGCGTGGGTGGACGATCGGCACCGCCGAGTCGGTGACGGCGGGAATGGTGGCGGGCCGGCTCACGGCTCTGCCCGGGTCCTCCGAATACTTTCGGGGCGGGATCGTCCCCTATGCAGCCGATCTGAAACAGACCCTGCTCGGAGTCGGCGACCTCTCCGAAGGTGTCGTCAGCGAGCCGACCGCGCTCGCGATGGCGGCGGCGGCCCGCACCCGGCTGGGCGTGGATGTGGCCGTCGCCCTGACCGGCTCGGCCGGTCCCGACCCCCTCGAGAAGCCGAGGGGCACGGTGGTGATCGCAGTGGCGACCCCCGAGAAGGCCTCGGCCCGCACCATCGCATTCGCCGGCGATCGGGAACGTGTCAGGACCTATGCGGTGACGGCGTCGCTCCAGTTGACCCGACTGGCCATCGTGGGGACATGGTGGAAGCCGAGCTGACTCCAACCGGCAACGTCTTCGTCGCCGTCGTCCCACCGCCCGAGGTGGTGGCGGCCCTGTCGGATTGGCTGGAGGATCTGCCCATCCCCGGCCGCCGGGTCCCACCCCCTAACTTCCACATCACGCTCCGCTTCGTCGGCAAAGTCGACCCCGTCGCCTACGACCGACTCCTGGCAGCTCTGGCCACCCGCCGGTTGGTGGATCCATTCCGTGTCCATCTCAGCGGCCTGGGCTCATTCCCGAATCCGCGTCGGGCCACCGTGCTGTGGGTCGGGGTGGAGGCCGGACCGGGCCTGGGACATCTGGCTGAGATCGTCGAGGACGCCGCGGTGGCGGCCGGTTTCGAGCCCGAGGAGCGCCCCTTCGCCCCGCATCTCACGGTGTCGCGGGTCCGTCCCCCGGAGAACGTCACCTCCCTCCAAGCAGGGGAGCGGAGTCTGTCGTTCCCGGTGGAGGAGATCCACGTCATGGCCGCCTGGGGCAGTCGCTACCGGATGTATGAGACCTTTTCGCTCTGAGATGCTTGGATCGAACATCTGTTCGCTGTAGGGTTTCTGTCGTACCGGTTCGGTAGCTTCCCAATCACTCGAGGAAGCCAACCCAGAGCCAGCCAGACAACCCAGCCAGACAACCAAACCAACATCAACACAGGCACCACGCCAACAGCCAGGCGACCAACAGGAAGCCCAGAGGGAGGACCGGCATGAGAGACAAGGAGAACAGGATGGAACGCCAGAAGTCACTCGACATGGCCGTCTCCCAGATCGAGCGCCAGTACGGCAAGGGCGCGGTCATGAAGATGGGCGATGCCGCCAACCGCAAGGTAGAGGTCATCTCCACCGGCGCCCTCTCCCTCGACCTCGCCCTCGGTGTGGGGGGAGTACCGCGCGGCCGGATCGTGGAGATCTACGGCCCCGAGGCCTCCGGCAAGACCAGCCTCGCCCTCCACATCGTGGCCGAGGCCCAGCGCAACGGCGGGATCGCCGCCTTCGTCGATGCCGAGCACGCCCTCGACCCGGTCTACGCCCGCGCCATCGGGGTCGACGTCGACGAACTCCTCATCTCCCAGCCCGACACGGGCGAACAGGCCCTCGAGATCGCCGACATGCTGATCCGGTCCGGGGCGCTCGACGTCCTCGTCATCGACTCGGTGGCGGCGCTGGTCCCCCGCGCCGAGATCGAGGGCGAGATGGGCGACACCCACGTCGGGCTCCAGGCCCGCCTGATGTCCCAGGCGCTGCGCAAGCTGGCCGGCACCCTGAACAAGTCACGCACCACCGCCGTCTTCATCAACCAGTTGCGGGAGAAGATAGGAGTCATGTTCGGCTCACCCGAAACCACCCCCGGCGGGCGTGCCCTCAAGTTCTACTCGAGCGTGAGACTGGACGTGCGGCGGATCGAATCGATCAAGGACGGGGCCGACCAGGTCGGTAACCGGGTCCGGGTCAAGGTGGCCAAGAACAAGATGGCTCCCCCCTTCCGGCTGGCCGAGTTCGACATCATGTTCGGGGAGGGGATTTCCCGGGAGGGGAGCCTGCTCGACATCGCCGTCGACGAGGGCGTCGTCCGCAAGAGTGGCGCCTGGTACACCTACGACGACGACCAGCTCGGCCAGGGACGGGAGAATGCCAAGCGCTTCCTCCGCGAGAACCCCGAGTTGGCCATGCAACTCCAGGCCAAGGTCTATGAGGCAGTGGGTTTCGGCGGGGGCGCCGACAGTGCGGAAGAGACCGAGAACCCGGAGATCGAGACAGACGAGTCCGTGGAGGTCGACGACTGAGGGGCTATTCCCGTGGTGGCTCCGGGCGACTAGCATTTGCGGTGGTACACGAACGAAACGCTTGAAACGCAATCGAAAGGCCGCCACCAGGTGTCAGGTTTGACCTCCGATACGGGCTGAAGCCGGTTGGCGACCGTTCGTGTCGCCCCGTATTCGCCTCGATGGAAGGATTGCCGTCAGTCGGTCATCCGTCATTGGTTTACCTGAGAGCCGATCCGCTCGTTCGTGTGCCGGGCCCGTGAGGGTCCGGCACACGTCGTTGTGGATCCGGAGGCGGCGAAGGGAGAATCATGGAACCGGTGCAGGTCGTGATCCTGTTAGTGGTGGTAGGGGTCATCACCGCCGCCTCCGGGTATGCCTACGCCAGCCTGGCGACGACACGTCGCCGCCGCCAGGAGAGCGAGTCCGCCGAGGAAACCCTCAGCCATGCCCGGATCGAAGCCCAGCGCTTCCTGGCCAAGGCCGAAGAGGAGGGCCGGGCCAAGGCCGAGGCCTACCGGGAGCGGGAGGTGGCCAACCTCGAACATCGCCGGCTGGAGGTCACCAACCTCGAGAATCGCATGGCCCAGCGGGAAGAGACGCTCGAGCAGCGTGCCACCAACCTCGCCACCCGCGAGCGCATGCTGATCGACCGCGAGACGGAACTGACCGATGCCCGTCAGGCGGCCGAGCATCTGCGCGAGCAGGCACGAGCCGACCTGGAGCGACTGGCGGGCATCGATGCCCGGGCCGCCAAGGACGAACTCCTCGAGCAGGTCGAGGACGAGGCCCGGCGCGACGCCATGATCCTGGTGCGGGATCTAGAGATCAAGGCACGGGAGGAGGCCGACAAGCGGGCCCGCCGCATCCTTGCCACCGCCATCCAGCGCCTCGCCTCCGAGGTCGTGACCGAGTCGACCCTGTCCACCGTCCAGCTCCCCAGCGACGACATGAAGGGACGCATCATCGGCCGGGAGGGCCGCAACATCCGCCATCTCGAATCAGTCACAGGTGTCAACCTGATCGTTGACGACACTCCCGAAGCGGTATCGGTGAGCTCTTTCGATCCCGTGCGCCGCGAGGTGGCCCGGATCACTCTGGAACGGTTGGTGGCCGACGGCCGCATCCACCCCGCCTCGATCGAAGAGGCCTACGAGAAAGCCCGCGACGAGGTCGAGCAAAGCGTGCGCGACGCCGGAGAATGGGCCCTGCTCGAGGTGGGGCTGACGCGGATGAACCCCGAACTGGTCACGCTGCTCGGCCGCCTCAAGTTCCGCACGTCCTACGGGCAGAACGTCCTCAACCATCTGGTCGAGTCGTCTCACATCGCTTCCATGCTCGCCACCGAGCTGGGCATCGATCCCGCCCCGGTACGGCGGGCCGCCCTCCTCCACGACATCGGCAAAGCCGTTACCCATGAGGTGGAGGGCTCCCACGCCTTGATCGGCGCCGAGATCGCCCGTCGCTTTGGTGAGGACCCGGCCGTCGTCCACGGCATCGAGGCCCACCACAACGAGGTGGAACCGCGCACCATCCTCGCCGTCATCGTCCAGGCCGCCGACGCCGTCTCCGCCGCCCGACCCGGGGCGCGACGCGAGACCCTGGAATCGTACGTTCGCCGGCTGGAGCGTCTGGAGAACCTGGCTCTCGAGTTCGAGGGTGTCGAGCGGGTCTTCGCCCTGCAGGCCGGACGCGAGGTCAGGGTCGTAGTGGACCCGGGGAGCGTGACCGACCTCGAGGCCAACGATCTGGCCCGGCGGATCGCTCGCAAGCTGGAAGAGGACCTCCAGTATCCGGGCACCATCCAGGTCACGGTCATCCGCGAGTTCCGAGCCACCGACTTCGCCCGCTGAGCCATGACGTCGGTGTCCCTGTCCCCGCCCCGGCGACGTTACGAGTCGCGCCCCCAACCCACCCGCCAGGGCAAGCGGTATCTGATCCGCACCTTCGGGTGCCAGATGAACGAGCACGACTCCGAGCGGATCGCCGGCCTGTTCGAACGTGACGGCATGACGCCCACCGGCAGCCTCGACGAGGCCGACGTCGTCTTCGTAAACACCTGCACCATCCGCGAGAACGCCGACAACCGCCTCTACGGCACCTTGGGCCACCTCAAACAGCTCAAGGACGCCCGCCCCGAGGCGCTGCTGGTGGTGGGTGGATGTGCCGCCCAGAAAGACCGGGAACTGGTCCGCGAGCGGGCACCCTGGGTCGATGTCGTCATGGGCACCCACAACCTGGACCGGGTCCTCGACCTCATGGACCATGCCGAGGAGTGGGGCGGCATCACCGAGATCGCCGACGAGTTGGAGGCGATGCCGTCGGTGCTTCCCGTCCGCCGGGAGCTAGACCATTCCGCCTGGGTGACGATCCAGGTCGGCTGCAACAACACCTGCACTTTCTGCATCGTCCCCGCGGTGCGAGGAGTCGAGATCTCCCGGCGGCCCGGCGACATCGTCTCCGAGGTCGAGCGCCTGGCGGCCGACGGCGTGGCCGAGATCACTCTTCTCGGCCAGAACGTGGACACCTATGGGCGCGACCTGGCCCTCGACGGCCGCCGCCGCCCGATCTTCGCCGACCTTCTCCGCAGGGTGGGAGCCGTTCCCGGCATTCGTCGGGTTCGCTTCACCAGCCCCCATCCGGCCGACTTTCGAGAGGACGTCGCCCGCGCCATGGCCGAGACCGAGGCGGTGTGCGAACAACTGCACCTGCCGCTCCAGAGTGGCTCCGACCGCATCCTCGCCGCCATGCACCGGGGGTACAACCGCCGCCGTTACCTGGACCGCCTGGAGATGGCCCGGGGGACGATTCCCGGCTTGACCGTATCCACCGACGTCATCGTCGGGTTTCCCGGCGAGACCGACGAGGACTTCGATGCCACCATGGAGGTGGTGGAGGCAGCGCGGTTCGACTCGGCGTTCATGTTCATCTTCTCACCCCGGCCCGGCACCGCCGCGGCCGAATTGACTGCCGACTTCGTCGACCCCGAAGTCATCCAGCGCCGGTTCGACCATCTCGCCGCCACCCAGAACCGGATCTCGGGGGAGAGGAACCAGGAACTGATCGGCACCACTCAGGAAGTGCTGGCCGAAGGCCCGTCGAAGAAGGACCCGGACGTCGCCACCACCCGCACCCGGGGCGGCAAGGTCGTCCATGCCAATGGCCATATTCCTCCCGGCACCTTCCTGAACGTCGAGATCACCGCCGCCTATCAGC
Organism: Acidimicrobiia bacterium; assembly: GCA_035461175.1. Classification (GTDB taxonomy): domain Bacteria; phylum Actinomycetota; class Acidimicrobiia; order Spongiisociales; family ZC4RG35; genus DATHVR01. Next base: position 70,338 of record DATHVR010000073.1, read on the forward strand.
ATCACCTGGTCGGGAGGCGGGTCTGACCCGGCTGTTGGCCATCCTCGGCCCCACGGCAACCGGAAAGTCACGCCTGGGGCTGGAGATCGCCGAGCGACTCGGAGCCGAGATCCTCTCGGTCGACTCGATGCAGGTGTACCGGGGAATGGACATCGGTACCGCCAAGCCCACTCTCGAGGAGCGCCGCCGGGTCCGGCACCACATGATCGACGTGGCCGATCCCTCCGATCCGTACACGGTGGCCGACTTCCGCCGGCGCGCCCGCGCCGACCTGGCAGCCACCGACGCCGACACGGTCCTGATAGTGGGGGGTTCGGGCCTCCACTTCCGCTCCGTCGTTGACCCGATGACCTTCTTACCTTCCGACCCGGCGATCAGGGCCGAGGTCGAGTCCGGGGATCTCGCCACGCTCACCGCCGAGTTGCTGGCCGCCGACCCCGAAGCCGCCCACCACGTCGACCTGGCCAACCCGCGGCGGGTGATCCGGGCGGTCGAAACCCTGCGGATCTCCGGCGCCACCCCCACCTCGCTGGCCCGCTCCGAGGAGCGCCACCACTACGCCGAGTACCGGCCCGAACTCGAGTTCCGGGCCGTCGCCCTCGATCGCCACGACTTGGAGGCACGGGTGGCGTCCCGTCTGCAGCGAATGCGGTCGGACGGGTTGCTGGCGGAGGTGGAGGCGCTGGCGCCCCGGCTCGGGCCTACCGCCTCGCTGGCCGTCGGCTATCGCCAACTTCTCCCGGTCGTGGCGGGCGAACTGGCGCCCGAAGCGGGCTTTTCCGCCGCCGAACGTGCCACCATGAGGCTCGTGAAGCGCCAGCGCACGTTCTTTCGCCGCGATCCTCGCCTGGTCTGGCTGGATGCCGCCGCCCCCGACCTGGCCGGACGGGTACTGGGGGAGTGGGGACTGTGAAATTCACGAAGATGCAGGGGCTGGGCAACGACTTCGTCGTCCTCGAAGAGGTGGAGCCGGCGCCGGAGCTGGTCCGACAACTGTGCGATCGTCGGCGTGGAGTGGGTGCGGACGGCGTGCTGGCGGTAGGTCACCGGCCCTCGATGCGCTACTGGAATGCCGATGGTTCCGTGGCGGAGATGTGCGGAAACGGCCTGCGCTGCGTGGCCCGCTATGCGGTCGACCGGGACTGGGCACCGAGCGACGAGTGGTTCGTCATCGAGACCGCCGTGGGTCCCCGTAGGGCTCTGGTAGCCGATCCGTGGATCACCGTCGAGGTCGGAAAGGTGTCGATTGCCGGAACGGTGTCGATCGGGGAGCGCTCCTATCACGAAGCTTCGGTGGGAAACCCCCATGCCGTCACGATCGTCGACGATCCCGACGCCGTCGCGGTGTCCGAGGTAGGACCGGTGGTGGAGCACGACCTCGCCTTTCCGAACGGGACGAACGTGGAATTCGTCTCCCGGGTGGCGCCCCAGCGTCTCCATCTTCGGGTGTGGGAACGAGGCGTGGGAGAGACACTGGCCTGCGGGAGCGGCATGGTGGTGGCGGCCGCCGTCGCGGCCGGGATGACCGAGGAGCCGATCGAGGTGGTGGTGCCGGGCGGGACGGGCCAGGTCTCGTTCCGCAACGGATCCGGCTATCTGAGCGGGCCGGCCCAGGTCGTGTTCACGGGGGAATGGCCGGTCAGCGGAGCGAGCGCAGGACGCTGACCACCCGGCCGATGACCTCGACACCCTGGTCGAAGACCATGTCGGGAAAGGCCTGGTTCTCGGCCCGCAAAATCACCTTGCCGTCCTGGCGGAAAAGGCGCTTGACCGTGGCCTCCTCGCCCTCGACCATGGCCGCCACGATGTCGCCATCGGCGGCGTCGGGCTGGCGCCTAATCACCACCAGGTCACCGTCGAGGATGCCGGCATCGATCATCGAGTCTCCCTTGACCCGGAGCATGAACACGGGGCCTCTACCCACCAGGGACTCGGGCAGGGGATAGATGTCCTCGACATCCTCGGTGGCCAGCACGGGACTGCCGGCGGCGATACGCCCCACCAGGGGGACTTCGCGCATGTCATCGGGAAGACCGGGGCCGCCAGCCGCCGTTTCGCCCAGGATCTCGATGGCGCGTGGCTTGGTGGGGTCACGACGGATCATGCCCGCCTCGACCAGGGCGGAGAGATGGCTGTGCACGGTGGAGGGGGAAGACAGGCCGACTGCCTCGCCAATCTCTCGCACCGACGGGGGATAGCCTCGATCGGCCACGGTGGTTCGGATGAAGTCCAGAACCTGTTGCTGCCGGTCGCTCAACTTGGCTTCACTCATGCTGCCCTCTCTCATGCTGCCCTCTCTCAGGATGGCTCTCAGGGGTTTCTCGACTTGTCCCGCTCACGGCTCCGTCCGGCAGGTCGCCCGGTCTCGATTTGCTTCCGGGGTTCCCTTTGGATCGAACTGACGTTCCCCAGCATACAGTTCGGAATCTCGCGTTCCAAACATATGTTCGACTTGACCCCCGAACATGTGTTCTGTACTGTTCCGAACAGACGTTCGATTCACAGGAGCCCCCACCACCGAACGGTCGGGATGATTTGGAGGAAGACCGCATGACACACACCGCGCCAGAGCTCATCAGACTGCTCGTCCTCAGACTGCTCGTCCTGGCAGTGGCAGTGGGCGCGGTCTTCCTCCTGCTCACCTCGGCCAACGCCGACGAGCCGCCGGCACCCACCTTCAGCCACGTGGTGGCCTCGGGCGAGACCCTGTGGGCTCTCGCCGCCGACCTGGCCGAGCCCGGGGCGGACGTGCGCCGGGTGGTGGCCGAGATCGAGGACCTGAACGGGCTGGAGGGCGCCACCATCCATCCGGGACAGGTCCTGGCACTCCCCGCCGGCTAGGTCCATCGGCCCGGTGGTGGTTGGGGGGTGCGGACGCCATAATGTAGGGCTATGCACTTGGGCTCGGGCGGGGCCCGACGCACTGGTGGCGTCTCCCCGCTTAAAGGACTGGGAACCTGATGCTGCCCACCAGCTACCGGGGGGCGGCCACCATCGACGGCGAGGCGATGGCTGCGGAGTTGCACCTCGACGCCGAGAACATCACGCTGCGTCTTGAGAACGAGCAGCAGGTTTTGCGCTGGCCCATCAGCCAGACCGACGTCTCGGCCATCCGCAACGGCGACTACCGGCTGCGGATGGGTGAGGAGACGTTCGAATTCACTCCGGTGGTCGACGACGGACTCGGCGATGAGATCGCGCTGCGTCGGCGATTCGCCCAGAACGGGGCCGCCACTTCTCTCGACGACGCCGGCGGAAGCCTCCCGGCCCCCGCCCCGAGTATCGCCGATCGGGTGGTGGAGGCAGGCCGCACCTCGGCACGTCGGCCGGGGGTACTGGAAGGCAAGGATCTCGGCCTGCGGACGGCGCTGGTCGTGCTCGGAGTCCTCGCCCTGGCGGTAGTCTCGGTGGCGGTTTGGTCGGGCGCCCTTCAGAACCGACCGGAGACCGTGGTGGTCGGGGCCGATGCCTCCGCCCCCACTACCCAGGCGGCGCCCGAAGCCACCGTGGCGCCCCCCACCACCGTTCCCGCCACCACGGTGCCACCGGCAGCTCCGGCCACGACGTTGCCCCCAGCCACCACCACGACTCTGACGCCGCCCACCGTGGCGCCTGCCACCGTCACCACCGCCACCACCGTGCCGCCCCCCACCTCGGTATTCGAGATGACTCCCGAGCAGTTCGCCGCCGAGTGGGACCGGGTGGCCCGCCCCCTCGACCCCGCCCTCGGAGCGGGTCAGCTCGAGGCGAGCGACACGGGGTTCTCATTCGATGCCGGCGACTACGTCGAGGTCCAGGGAGGACTCACCGACGGCCGGGTGCGTCGTATCCGGATCCTGGGGGATCCTTCAGGTCCCGACTTCGAGGACCGCCGGGTCCTCTCCGCCCTCGGGATCACGGTGGCGGTGGTCGAGCCCGGCCTCCCCGCCAGCGGACGCCGAGATCTGCTGGAGTCGTTGGGTCTCGATGTTTCCAACCCGGTTGTCGAAGGCGACCG
>DATHVR010000074.1:0-13519 GCA_035461175.1 Acidimicrobiia bacterium
AAGTCGACCCGTTCCACTGTGCCGGCCGGGATCAGGACCTTCTGCCCGAAGATCCACGGTCCCGTGTCGACAACCAGGTAGCTAGAACCGACTTCGTGGGAGGCCTTGTCGACCTTCCCGATGGAGCCGTCGATCGCCTCCACCCCAAAACCGACGATGTCCTCCCCGTATGTGCGGTCATCGTCGACCGCTTCGTCCCGGTAGTTCCACATGTCATCGTATGACATAGTCCCTCCTTGGGTGTTGTGGATCCGGATCTTCTACCCCAGGGCGGCGAGCCGAAACCTCATCGCGCAACCGAACAGATGCCTCGATTGGTAGTAGGCCACTGGGCCGTACCGGGGCCATAGGGGGTGAAGTCGAAACCCGTTTCGTCGGGAAGCTCGACTCATAGGGCCGAAAGTCCCTATCAGCCCCCCTAACGGGCACCAACCATAGCGCACACCTTCTACATCGAAGGTTTGACGTCAAAAGCGTAGGAGGGCCCAGGACATGCCCGAAACAGGTTCCGAATCTGGAGCAGGACCATCAGGTTATGAACCTCCTGTTTTCGGCGTGTCAGTGCGGAGTGACGATCCTTCGGCCTGGGTGATTGAGGTGCGCGGCGAACTGGATCTCGCGACCGGCCCGATGCTGAAACAGCACCTCGAGTCTTACAGCGATCGGAGCGGGAACGGCAGTCACCGCCGGACGCTCGTGTACCTACTACCCGAGCTGGAGTTCATAGACGCCACGGGGTTGAACTACCTTCTCACCGCTGTCGATGGGCACAGTTGCGAGACGATCACGATACGAGAACCGTCGGCGCGTGTGCGCCGCCTTCTCGAACTGGTCGGTTTGGACTCGATGATCGAAGAGCGAGGAAACCCTGGATGCCCTTCGAGGGCATAGAGGCATTGGCTCAACGCCGCAGTCAGACCAGCTCGCCAAGTCCAGCTCCGGAATACCTGGCGCAGGCTTTCGACTTCGGACTTAGGCGTCGTCGGCATGTCAGCTGGAACGCGGCCGAGTGGCGGAGCTGCCCGTTGGTCAGCGGCGCAGTTCCCCGAGGGCGGCGAAGCGCAGCATGTGGGCCTGGCCGGCATGGAGGGCGTACTCGTCGATCATCTTGACCAGAGTGGCTCGCAGGGTCCGCCCATGGCCCTCGCCCGGCGAGTCGAGCGAAGACATGCCAGCGATGGCGGTGTCGGCTAGCACGACTTCGGCCAAGTATCGGCCCAGATCATCTTCAACGGTCTCGACGGACCCACCGGCATAGTCGTCGTCGCCATAAGCCAGGTGTTGGTCGCCGCCGGCCAGGCCCCACGACAGATAGACGTGTTCCATCTGGGTCATGTGCCGGACCAGTCCCAACACCGACAGCTCGACCGGAGGCACCGACCACTCGACAAGCGCCTCGGGGGAGAGATCTCGCAACTTGCGGAGGAATTCATGGCGCTGATATCGAAGCCAGCCCTCGAGGAGTGACCGCGGCTCGGCAGTCGGATCCGGTTCCGACCGAGACGAGAAGTCGACGCTTTCGAGTATCGGGATCTTCACAGGCCACCACCCTACCGAACTAGCTCAGCTCGGGGTGGTCGCGGGCACCCCCGGTTCGACCGCCTCGAAGCGACCGGCCACCTTCCACCCGATGATGGCGAGAGCGACTCCTGACAATGCCAGGACGAGGAGCGCTACCCGGGCGGCCGGAACCGCGGCGGCGATATCGGTGCCGACATCGCCCACCAGACCGAGGTCGTCGATCGCCTGCCGATAGTCGTCGATGGTGGCGGCGGCGTCGCCCAGACCGGCGTCGATGGTCTCGAGCCGCCCGCTGATCAGGGCGGTCTCGGTCCCGGTTTGGCGAATGTCGTCGACCAGGGCACCGATCCGGGCACCCTGGTCCGAGATGGTCTCGGGGAGGCCGTCGAGTTGCGCCTCCACCTCGCGCAGAGCCTCGTCGAGCGGCTCGTCGGGGTCGTAGTCGATTCCGAGGAAGCTCAGCGCCGACATCGTGTTGTCGATCACGTTGGCGGTGTCGATCAGGGCGGGCATCGTCGCCTGGAGAGCCGTAAGGGAATCGGGAATCTGTCCGGTGGTGAGCGTGGCGATCTCATCGATTACCGCGGCCGCCTCGCTGGTGGAGTCGGCTACCTGATCGGTGATCCCCGACACGTCTCCGAGTGTGGCCCTGACCTCGTCCAGCGTCACCTCGATGGCGTCGAGCAGATCTCCCGACGGCTCGGTAGTGCGGCTGATGCCCGGAATGATGGTCAGGGTGGTGTCGATGACGTTGAGCGCCAGCCAGCCCGCCACCGACGCCGCCAGGGCCGTGACGGCCAGGATCACTGCGCCGAGCCGGATGAGGGTGGAGGTGAGGACGGGCTTCATGTGATGGACCAGAGTTTGGGGACTCCCGGGTGCTACCCGGGCCGCGACGACCGGAAACGGGACCGGTTTGGGATCGTGCAGAGAGGGTAACGATTCGACCACCACATAGGCAGGAGCGCACGAGGAAATGGTCGAGGAAACCCAGATCGAGGACGAACCCGGATCGGACGGCTGGTCGCGGCCGTCCGAGAATCTGACCATCGATGCCACCGGGATCACCAAGATCTACGACTCCAGCGGGGACGGAGTGCGCGACCTCGACGTCCGGGTTCCCCGGGGCACCATCGTTGGTTTGATCGGCCCGAGCGGATGCGGCAAGACCACCACCGTTCGACTCCTGACCGGCCTCCTCGTGCCCGACGCCGGAACGGTGGAGGTCCTGGGGGAGGACCCGACCACGTTCGATGCCGCCACCCGCTCCCGGATCGGATACCTCCCGCAGGAGTCGGCGCTCTACTCGTCGCTCTCGGTGCGGGAGAATCTCGACTTCGCCGCCGCTCTCCACGGCTTGCGTGGACGTCGGCGGGCCGAGGCCTGCGACTCGGTCCTCGAGTTCGTGGAACTGAAGGAGGCCGAGGAGAAGCGGGTCGATGAGATCTCGGGGGGTATGCGGCGACGGGTGGGGCTGGCCACGGCTCTGGTCCATCAGCCCGAGCTGCTCTTTCTCGACGAGCCCACCGCCGGGCTTGACCCGATTCTTCGCCGGAGCGTTTGGGAGCATCTGGGCGAGCTCAGGTCCCAGGGACGGACCTTGATCGTGACCACCCAGTACGTGGGTGAGGCCGCCTACTGCGACTACATAGCTCTCCTATCGGACGGGGAGATGGTCGAGTGGGGGGCACCCGAGGATCTGCGCCGGGCCGCCTACGGAGGAGAACTGGTCGACGTGGTCTTCGCGGAGCGCCCCACCTGGAAGGCGATCGATCACATCGCCGAGGCGATCTCGGCCACCGACACCGACAGTCACGGCCGCCGGTCGGTCCGCTTCACGGTTCCCGACGCCGGCTCGGCCATCCCACGGGTGCCGGCCGCAGCCGAGGAGGCCGGAGTCACGGTCACCGAGACGGAACGGTTCATCCCTGAGTTCGATGACGTCTTCGTGCGCATCGTCGACGCTCACCGCAACTCCCAGGCGGCCGTTGCTTCGTGAGAACCGTCATCACAATCATTGCCTTTGCGGGCAAGGAGATCCGTCAGGTCCTGCGTCAGCCCAGGCTGATGGCCGCCCTCATCCTCGGTCCGTTTCTCATCCTCGGTCTGTTCGCGGTCGGATTCCAGCCCGATCCACCGCCGATGAAGACGCTGCTGGTGCTACCGGAAGGCTCGGGGCTGGAAGGCCGCGTCTCGGAGATCCAGGAAGCGGTCGGCAACGAGGTCGACCTGACCGGGACCACGTCGGATGAGGCCGAGGCTCGGCGTCGGCTGCTCGAAGGAGAGGTGGAGCTGGTCGTGGTGGCTCCGCCCGATGCCGCCGAGGTGATTCGGGGCAACGAGCACGCCACGATCATGGTCCTGCACGATCGGCTCGACCCCTTCGACCGCGCCTACATCACCGTTTCGGCTCAGGCGGCGGTAGACGAGCTCAACCGGGCCGTCCTGAGCGAGGTGGCCGACGTGGCCCAGGATCGGGCGGGAGAGTATGGGGAAGCCCTTCCTGCCGCCCGCCGTAGCGCTGGAGAGATGGCCGAAGCGCTCCGCTCCGGTGATGATGCCGCCGCTCGCCGGGCCCAGTCGGAGGCGGCCCAATCCCTGGGTGTGGTGGAGAACCAACTTGCCACATCGTCGGACTTCTTTGACGGCGTCGATCGAAGCCTGGGAGGCCGGTCGGACTCGCTGGGGGAACGCGTCGTCGGCACCCGGAGCGGAATCGAAGAGATCGACCCGGCCGATCCGTCAGCAGTCGAGCAGGCGGAGGCAGTCGAAGCCGACCTCGCCGAACTCGAGGAAGCCCTGGGGGACTTCCAGGCCGTGTCTCCCGACGTCCTCGCCCAGCCATTCGTCGCCCAGACCGGAACGGTGGAAGGCAACGAGATCCCGCTCACCACCTTCTACTCCCCGGCGGTCGTGGTTGTCCTGTTGCAGCACGTGGTCCTGACCTTCGCCGCTCTCTCGGTGGTCAACGAACGTTCGACCGGTTCGACCGAGCTCTTCCGGGTGGGACCGGTCCGTATCGGCGAGTTCCTGGCGGGAAAGTTCTTGGGCTATGCCTTCTTGGGCGTGGTCGTCGCCGCCCTCCTCATGGCGGGGGTGGTGCTGCTGTTCGGCACTCCGATGCTGGGCTCGTGGATCTGGCTGGCGGCGGTGTTGTTGCTGACCACGGCCGCTTCGCTCGGTCTCGGGTTCGTGATCGCCGCGGCCGCCAATTCGGATGCCCAGGCGGTCCAGTTCGCCATGCTCGCCCTCCTGTTCACCATCTTCTTCAGCGGCCTGGTGGTCTCGCTCAGCCGGTTGGCCGACGGGGTCAGGCAGGTGGCCTACCTCGCTCCCGCCACCGCCGGCACCGGGGCGCTCCAGGACGTCATGTTTCGAGGTCACGCTCCTTCGGCCTTCCACCTAACGGTGCTGGGTGCCTATGCCGTGGTCAGCCTGGGGCTGGCGTATCTCTGGTTGCGCCGCCGCCGGGTGGCCTGATCAGCTCTCCATCGAGACCCAGGTCACCTCGACCTGGACGGTGGCGGGACGGTCCGGCTCGGTTCGCACCGCCTCTACCCGCCAGTTGTCGGGTCCCTCGTCGGGGAGCACCGGCAGCCACCGCTCGCAATGGCGGCCGGAGCCATCCACCTCACAGCCGGTGAACGACTCCAGCACCTGAAACCGCACGCCGTTGGAAGTGACGATGTAGACGTCGAGGTCCTCGGCCTGTTCCAGGGAGATGGAGATGCCGATGTCGAGAGAGTGGCGGGTGGGGTCGAAGGCGACCAGCTGACCCGACGCCTCGGTGTCGCCGGCATCGAAGGAGAGATGAGCACCGGAACTACGACCGGCGAACGCGGTCAGCCCCACGGTGCTCGAGCAAGCCGTGGCGAGGAAGACCACGAGAGCCAGCGTGAGCCGAGCCATATGCTCATGAGACTACCGGGCCTACCGGGTTTGCGCGGGAAGAAGCGGCGCTACCGGTCGTAGGAATAGAAGCCGCGTCCGCTCTTGCGACCCAGGATTCCCGCCTCGACCATCCGGGTCAGGAGCGGGGGAGAGGCATACAGCGGCTCCTTGTACTCCTCGAAGAGGACGTCGGCGACCAGCTTCATCGTGTCGAGCCCGATGAAGTCGCACAGCTCCAGCGGTCCCATTGGATGGTTGGCGCCCAGCTTCATGCCGGCGTCGATGTCCTCGGCGGAGGCGTGGCCCGCCTCGTACAGCCGTATCGCCCCGAGCAGATAGGGGACGAGGAGCAGGTTGACCACGAACCCACCCCGATCCTTGGCCGTGATGACCGTCTTGCCCAGCTGGTCGGCGGCAAAGGAACGGGCCTGTTCTTCCACCACCGGGTCCGAGAGCGGGGTGGTCACCAGCTCCACCAAGCCCATCACCGGCACCGGGTTGAAGAAGTGGAGTCCCACGACCCGCTCCGGCCGAGAGGTAGCGGCGGCGAGCCGGGTGATGGGGATGGAGGAGGTGTTGGAGGCGAGGATCGCCTCGCTTCCAACGGTGCCATCGAGGGCGGTGAAGATCTCGCGTTTGAGCGCCTCGTTCTCGGTCACCGCCTCGATGACGAGCTGGCGGTCGGTCTGCTCGGAGAGGTCGGTCGAGAACCGGACCCGATCCAGGATGCCGGAACGGGCCGCCGCGTCGAGCTTTCCGCGGTCGAGGGCGCGGTCCACTGACTTCTCGACCCGTGACCGTCCGGCTTCGGCCGCCTCGGAGGAGATTTCGTGAACGAGGACGTCACAGCCCGAAGCGGCCGCCACCTCGGCGATGCCGGCTCCCATCTGGCCACCGCCGACGACACCCAATCTCTCAATGCTCAATCTTCCTCCTTGATTCGTGCCTACGAGCGTTGCAGGCCCGCCGGCAGAGGCCAAGGCGGACGAGTATGCACGGGCATCCACTACCTTCGGTTGCAGTCACACGATCGGTCACACAAGGAGTTGATTGACCATGGCATTGGAAAGCACCGGGCGCGCCCACTGGGAAGGCGACCTTTTCTCGGGTGGCGGAACCGCCAGCCTCGACACCGGCGCGGCCGGACCCTTCGACATCAACTGGAAGGCACGGGCCGAAGAGCATGGTGGGGTCACCAGCCCCGAGGAACTGATCGCCGCCGCCCATGCCTCCTGCTACTCGATGGCCCTGTCCAACGGGTTGGCCAAGGCGGGCAATCCCCCCACGAGTCTCGATGTCGAGGCGACGGCCACCTTCGTGGCTGGCACCGGCATCACCCAGATGGTGCTGAAGGTGAGCGCCGACGTCCCCGGTATCTCCGCCGAGGACTTCCAGACGGCCGCCGAGGCGGCCAAGGACGGCTGCCCGGTGTCTCAGGCGCTGAAGGGCAACGTTCCCATCTCCCTCGAGGCCACCCTGGCCTGACCCTCGCCCGGACCGCTTATGGAGGAAGCCGCCCCAATCGGGGGCGGCTTCTCTCTTGTATTCAGTCGGTCAGGCCCGCCCGCATCAGGAAGGCGGCCATCTGCCCGCGGGTAACGCGCTCGTCGGGACAGAAGCGGGTGTTTGTGGGCGGATTGCAGCCCCGGGTGATCCCGGCCGCCGCCAGCGCGGCGATGTCGCCGGCGAACACATGCCCCTGCGTGTCGGCAAAGGTCGTCTTGGCCTGATTCAGACCCAGGGCACGGGTGAGGAAGGCCGCCATCTGCCCGCGGGTGACATGGTCGGTGGGACAGAAGCGCGAATTGGTGGGCGGGTTGCATCCCCTCGTGATGCCGGAACCGGCCAGCCAGGCGATATCGGCCTGGAACACCGAGCCGGTGGTGTCGGAGAAGGAACCAGCGGAGCCGCGCGACTCCCGCCACCGGTCCACTTCCGAGGAGAACAACCAGGCGTCGGCGTCCAGGCCCGAAGCGGCAGCGGCGACTGCCACCGGGTCATCGGAGATGCGGAAGTCGTTGGAACCGGCGTCCACGTCGTCCCAGATCACCCCCGCCACCTGAGGATGATCTGCGGCAAAGCCGGCCAGGTCGGCCAGGAACCCGATCTGGGCGTTGGCCGAAGGTGAGTCGGGGGCGGCGGCCGGTCCGATCAACAACGGCATGTCGGATCCCGCCTCGGTGGCAAGGGCCGAGAGGGCGGATCCGAACGCCGACGACGGCGAGGTGGAGGCCGAGTCGAGACGGGCTCGCACCCCGGCGACATCGACCCATGTCCTGCCGGGGAAGAAGAGGTCGGGAGCGCCGTGGGGATGATCGGTCACCGAGTAGCGGTCCGAGCTCATCTGGACGTTGCCGGAGTAGACCACCCGCACCCGCGACGTGCCCAATCGAGCCCTGGCCCGCTCGGCGACGCGACGAAAAGCGCTTACGAACCGGGACGGATCGTCGCCGTAGGAGCGCTGGTTGCGGTTGGCCTCGGGCAGGATGTCGAGGAACAGCTTCGAATCGGGGTCGATGGCCAGATACTCGCCGAAGGCGTCGAGCATCCCGTCTAGGCGGGCGTCGAGGCTTCCCGACGCCAGGGCCCCCAGGTCGTCGACCGTGACCTGGACGTAGGGGATGGCTCCCCGGGTGGCGATGTTGCCGAGTTGGATCGGTACCCAGTGCTCGGGAGTGCCCGGCCCCGAGGCCAGCCAGTCGTTGGAGGCGGCGGGGTCGTCGATCGGATAGGTCACCACGAAGCTGTCGAGAGGAGCGGCTGTGGGTGCGAAACCGTCGAGCACCTTGGTGTAGTCCGTGGCGGAGCGCATGCCCCAAAAGTCGGGAGGGGAGTCGGGCACAGGCGCCGTGGAGACGTCGAGGGTGTCGCCGAGGGCCCGATGCAGGAAGGCCGCCATCTGGCCACGGGTCACCGGATCCGTTGGACAGAACCTGTCATTTAGGGGCGGGTTGCAGCCCTTCGTCACCTCCGATGCCGCCAGCGCCTCGATGTCGGCTTCGAACACCGAGGAGTCGTCGTCGGCGAAGGTGCCCTGGAATCCCCCGGAGTCGTCGCAGCCGATTCGCTCCGGTCCGGCCGCCAGCGAGTCGAAGAAGATCGAGTTGTCGGCCGGGGAGGCGGCCGCTCCGCCGTGGTAGATGTCGAACCACAGCGATTTGATCTTCAGGCTCGACTCCGACGCCCGGCGGAACATGAGGTTGGTCGCCCCAAAGGCCCTCTTGCCGTCGACGTAGCCCTCCAGGACCCCATCCGGCTGGCCGGGGGTGTTGAGAGCGAGTCGGGTCTCGACGCAGTACCAGCGGCCGTGGGCGAGGGTGGCCGTGTCGGCATCCCAGGGCCGGACGTCGCCGGTCCGGCCCGACCCGTCGGGATTGAGCGAGTACGTGTAGAAGCCGATCCGGGTGACGGCGTCGGCGTCGTAGGGGTCCGAGGGCAGGCCGTCGTTGACGTAGAGCGGCGAGAACATCATCCGCGCCGACCAGCACGGTGCCCCCGCCGTGGAGGGACGGCCTCCCAGGCAGTTGTAGGTGTAGAGGCCGCCGTAGCCGGGAAGCTTGCCCCGGTTCCCGTCCGCCACCTCGAAACCGGGGGCGAAGCGGAGGTAGTAGCGGATCCACATCTCGGTCGGCTCAGATCCAAGGTGGTTCTTGGTGTTCCAGTGGGCCGATGATCCCCAGTGCTCCCCGGCCGGGATCCGGGATATGAGGCCGGGTCCGACGTGGCCGGCGGAGGTGGGAGCTACTCCCCAGCCCTCGTCGAACACCCCTTCGACCCCGTCGGTGAAGTCCTCGTCGAGCCAGGTACCGGCCGCCATCGCTGACACCGGGAACAAGGACACCACCACCAGGACAGTCAGGGAGATGGCCAGCAGTCGCGACGAGGACCGGGAGGGTGAGGGGTTGCGGGGAGCAGGCGACACAGGAATGTTCATCGGCTTTCCGGAGAGTTCGGTTGAGGCCCGAGAAATGGTGTCAGGTGGTGGCGCGTGGCTGCGCCAGTTTGCCCGCCCGAAGGTGGCATGCGGCCAGGTGGTCGGCAGAATCGGGCACCACCATCAGCGCCGGATCCTCGACATCGCATAGCCCCGGCCGAGCGATCGGGCAACGGGGGTGGAATCGACACCCGGGAGGGGGGTCGAGGGGAGAAGGGATCTCCCCCTCCAGCCGGACCCGGCTGCGGGGGCGGTCCGGGTCGGGAACCGGGATCGCCGAGAGCAGGGCCTCGGTGTAGGGGTGGGCAGGGGACCGGTACAGGGTGACCCGGTCGGTGACCTCTACCACCCGGCCCAGGTACATGACCGCCACCCGGTTGGAGATGTGCTCGACCACCGCCAGGTTGTGGGCGATGAAGAGCAGGGTGAGGTCGAGTTCCGACTGGATGTCCTTGAGCAGGTTGAGAACCTGAGCCTGGACGGACACGTCCAGGGCCGAAACCGGTTCGTCGGCCACCACCAGCTTCGGTCGCAGGATGAGGGCGCGGGCGATCCCGATGCGCTGGCGCTGGCCCCCCGAGAATTCGTGGGGATAGCGATCGGCATGCTGGGGTCGGAGACCAACCAGTTCCAGCATCTCCCGAACCCGCTGGCGCCGGTCGCTCCTGTCACCGATCCCATGGATGCGGAGTCCCTCCGAGATCGAGTTGCCCACCGGCGTTCTCGGGTCGAGGGATCCGAACGGGTCCTGAAAGACGATCTGGACGTCCTGGTGGAAGCGCCGCAGCTCCTCGCCCTTGAGGTGGGTCACGTCCTTCCCATCGAACTCGATCGTTCCCGAAGTCGGTTCGAGGAGCCGCACCATCATCCGGCCCAGGGTGGTCTTGCCGCAGCCCGACTCACCCACCAGCCCCAGGGTCTCGCCCGGGGCGATTTCGAGGTCGACGCCGGCGACGGCGTTGACCGTGGCCACCGTCCGGCGCAGGATGCCGCCCTTGACCGGGAACTCCTTGCGCAGGTCGCGCACTCGGACCAGTGGTTCGCTCACTCTGCCCCCTCCTCGTAGAGGAAACAGCGCACCCGGTGGCCGGGTGCGACTTCGAGCAGCTCCGGCATGCGCTGAGTGCACGACTCCAGCCCCGCTTCGACCCGGGCTTTGCAGCGGTCGGCGAAACGGCATCCCACCGGGGGATCCACCAGGCTGGGAACGGTGCCGGGGATGACGTCCAGTTCGTCCACGACCGTCCCCAGCTTTGGAATCGATCCGATCAGCCCCTGGGTGTAGGGATGCTTCGGCTCCTTGAACAGCGTGGAGACGTCGGTCTCCTCGACGATCTGGCCCGCGTACATGACCGAGACCCGGTCGGCCATCTCCGCCACCACCCCCAGGTCGTGGGTGATGAGGATGACGGCGGTGTCGAGCTCGTCCTTCAGGTCCTGGATGAGATCGAGGATCTGGGCCTGGATGGTGACGTCGAGCGCCGTGGTGGGCTCGTCGGCGATCAAGAGCGCCGGTTCACAGGCGAGGGCCATGGCGATCATGACCCGCTGGGCCATTCCGCCGGAGAGCTCGTGGGGGTAGGCGAGGGCCCGGCGGTCGGGGTCGGGGATACCCACCTTCTTCAGCATCTCCAGGGTTTGTTCCTGTTCGAGCTCCTCCTCCCAGTCGCGGTGGAGCTCGAACACCTCGGAGATCTGTGCGCCCGCCCGGAAGACGGGGTTGAGGGCCGAACTGGGCTGCTGGAAGATCATCGAGATCCGGTCGCCGCGGAGCTTCGTCATCTGCCGCTGGGAGAGCTCGGTCAGTTCCTGGCCGTCGAAGCGGACCGATCCGCTGACGACCCTGCCCGGCATCGGGACCAACCCGAGGATGGAGAGGGAGGTGACCGACTTACCGCAGCCGGACTCGCCCACGATGCCCAGTACCTCGCCGGGGTCGACGTGGATGTCGATCCCATCCACCGCCTGGACCACTCCGTCCCGGGTGAAGAAGTAGGTCTTGAGGTCGGAGACCTCGAGCAGGTGCTCGTCGGGAGCTTTCCTGGCGCGGACGGGCGGGTGGTAGTCGCTCATTCGTTCAGGCTCGGATCGAGGGCGTCGCGCAGGCCGTCACCGAGCATGTTGAAGCCGAGCACGGTGATCATGATCGCCAGGCCGGGGAAGATCATGAGATGGGGAGCGGTGAACACCCGGGCGGTCTCGTCGGCCAGCATCCGCCCCCACTCGGGGGTGGGGGGCTGGGCGCCGAGGCCGAGGAAGCCGAGTGCGGCCGCCTCCAGGATGGCGCCGGCGATGCCGAGGGTGCCGAGCACGACGAGTGGGGTGAGGGCATTGGGGACCACCCGGGTGACCAGGATCCGCATCGGCGAGGCTCCCAATGCCTCGGAGGCGGCGACGTAGTCGACTTCCTTCACCGACAGGACCGAGGCCCGCATCACCCGGGCGTACTGGGGCAGGGTGACGATGGCGATGGCCAGCAGCGTGTTGCGGATCCCGGGACCGAGCACGAACACGATGGCGATGGCGAGGATCAGAGACGGGAATCCGAGCACCACGTCCATGATTCGCATCAGCAGATTGTCGACCCATCCGCCGACGTAGCCCGCGATCGAGCCGATGATCGCTCCCACCAGGATGGCCAAGGCGACGGTGGTGAAGCCGAGGGGGAGGCTGACCCGGGCCCCGTGGAGGATCCGGCTGTAGAGATCGCGTACGTTGCCGTCGAGGCCCATCAGGTGTTGCTGACCCTCGCAGCCGAGCCAGTTCACGCACGGCGGGGCCCACCTCACTGCCTCCGGCTCGCCGATGAAATCCTGATAGGGCGAATAGGGAGCGATGACCGGAGCGAGCAATGCCACCAGGATCATGAAGCTCACGAGAACGAGTCCGGTGACGCCGATCTTGCGGCGAAAGAAGCGGCGCATGGCGATGCGCCACACCGAGCCCTGCCTGCGGAGGAGATCCTCAGGCTCGGTCTGGGGGACGTCGGCGGTGGGACGGGTGGTCATCGCATCCGCACCCTGGGGTCGAGGTATCCATACGAAATGTCGACGATCAGGTTGATGAGGACATAGGTGGCGGCGATCACCACGGTGAATGCCTGGATGATGGGGAAGTCCCGGGTCGAGATCGACTCGTACAGTGCGGTGCCGATCCCGGCGAGGCCGAACACGGTCTCGGTCAGGACGGCGCCTCCGAGGAGACCGCCGAGCTGGAGTCCGATCACGGTCACCACCGGGAGCAGGGCGTTGCGGAGGGCATGGTGGCGCACCACCCGCCGTTCGCTCGCCCCCTTGGCGCGGGCCGTCCGCACATATTCACGCTGCAACACGTCGAGGAGGGAGGATCTGGTCATGCGGGCGATAATCGCCATGGGGATGGTGGCCAGGGCGATGGTGGGGAGGATCAGGTGTCTTATAGCCGCCAGCAGGGCGTCCCATTGAGCGGAAATGAGAGCATTCACGATCTGCATCTTGGAGACGAAGAAGGCGGCCGAGTAGACGAAACCGGATTCGGCCAGGTCCCATCCCCACACCTGCCAGAACGGCTCGGGCCGCATGCCGGCCGGCATTCGGCCCGATGGGGGAAGGGCAAAGGGGGTATTGCCGAGGACGATGGCGAACAGGTAGGCCAGCAGCAACCCGAGCCAGAAGATGGGCATCGAGACGCCGACGTTCGCCACGGTCATGGCCCCGACGTCGACGATCGTGTTGTGGCGCCGGGCCGCCAGCACCCCGAGCGGGATGCCGATGGCGACGGCGACCGTGAGGGCAGCGATCGCCAGTTCGAAGGTGACGGGCAGCCGCTCGAGCAGGATGGTGCTGACGGGCCGGGAGAACCGAATCGACTCCCCGAAATTGCCGGTGACGACGTTCTTGGCATAGATGCCCATCTGGACCGGCAGTGGCTGATCGAGGCCGTTGGCCCGGTTGAACCGTTCACACGACTCGGGACTGGCTCGCTCGCCGAGGATTGCGGTGCACGGCTCGCCCGGCAGGATCCGCACCAGGATGAAAACCACCAGCAGCACACCGGCGAGAACCGGCAGGGCAACCAGAGTTCGGCGGACGATATAGCCGAGCATTCAGACCTTCGGATAGAGGACGGGTGGCGACGCTGGGGGAATGTTAGAGGGGGTGGCCGCCGCTGCGGCCCCCCCCACGGTGATGACGA
>DATHVR010000075.1:0-4468 GCA_035461175.1 Acidimicrobiia bacterium
GACGATGCCAGTCGATCTGGGCCTTCAAGCCTGACTCCAGATCGGTCACGGCCCGCCAGCCGACGGCGTCGGAGATTTTGTCGGTCGAGCCACCGGTGCGGGTGACATCTCCCTTTTGGCTCACCTGCCGCTCGAGAGAGATCGGACTTCCGACGAGCCGGCCGACCGTCTCGATCACCTCGTTCATCGAGTGCCCACCTCCGCCGGCGACATTGAACACAGAGCCCGGTTCGACTTCATGTTCGACCACGGCGATGTTCGCCGCTACCACGTCTTCCACGTACGTGAAGTCCCTGATCTGCTGTCCGGTTCCGAACAGGGGGAAGGCCGTTCCGTCGATGGCGGCGCGGATCATCCGGTGCATGGCCATGTCAGGCCGCTGGCGGGGCCCGTAGACGGTGAAGTAGCGCAGCGACACTGTGGGAACCGCCCAGTTCCTGGCGTACACGCCGCAGAGATGCTCGGCGGCGAGCTTGGTGACCCCGTAGGGGCTGACCGGCCGCGGCAGGGCGGTCTCGGCAGTCGGATAGACGTCGGCGTCGCCGTAGATGGAGGAACTCGAGGCGAACACGAAGCGCCGGATTCGGCTCTCCCGGGCGGCTTCCAGCAGGCGCCGTGTGAGATGGACGTTGGCGTCCACATAGGAGTCGAACTCGGCCCAGGAGGCGCGCACGCCCGGCTGGCCGGCCTGATGGAAGACCACATCGATGTCTTCGAGCAGCCCAGAGAGATCGGTGGCGAGAAGGTCCCGATCCACCGGCAAGACGTTCAGCCTGCTGGTGACGGTGGTCCAGTTGGCTCGCTTCTGGCCGATGTTGTAATACGGCGTGAAGTTGTCCACCGCAGTCACTTCCCAGCCACTTTCGCTCAGAGCCTCGACCAGATGACCTCCGATGAACCCGGCGGCCCCGGTGACCAGTGCCCTCATCGCCTTCGTCCTCTCACTCCGGTCACAGCGCGGCCCACACCAGGGCTCGGACCTGGCCCAGCACCTCTTCATGAGGACGGTCGGAGTCGACGACATGAGCCGCCTCCGTGCCGGACCAGTCCCAGCGGTAGATCTCCTCGGCCCTTCTCCTGACGAACTCGGGGTCCTGATCCGGACGCCGATCGACGGCCACGGCCGGGTCGACTCTCATCACGATCACCAGGTCAGGCGAGGCGATCCGCTGATAGTACAAGCGCTCGAACCGGCCCAACCAGGAGGCGATTGGTCTCTTGGCCACTCCCGTGGCCCGATCGATCCGGGGGCCGTCCATAGTGGTGAGACCGACCAGGGGGTAGCGATCGCACACGACCGCCGCTCCACGGGCCGCGTGGCGGCGGGCAGAGACGGACTCCCGGTACCGATCCCGGGCCGTCAGCAAATGACGGACCAGAGACACATAGCCCGGGAATCGATCCATCTGCTCTGCTTCCCACACCGGGATCCCGCCGGCGGCCAGCCGACCCGGAGCGAGGCGTCGGAACACCTTGAGGAAGAGACGGGTGGACCAGGATCGGTGCGGCTTGCCCAGGTGGAAGCGACGCGTCACGAAGTGGCGCTTGAGGAACACCGCGAGATCATCCACGGCACTGGTCTTGCCGGATCCATCGCCTCCGACAACGGCTATGACTGCACCCCCGGTGATGAGTCGCCTGCGGACGGGGCCGGTCAGATTCAGGCGAACCCGGCCGGTGAAGCGCCGCAGCAGCCGCAGCACGGTGTCGCGGGTGGCGGGTCGCCGCTCGAAACCATCGAGGGCGCGGATCAGCGCCCGGGCCGGCTTCGCCCGGGTGACGGCACCGGACTTGCGCTCCAGTGCATTACGGCACGCCCGAAACAGCTCCGGGTCTACCGATGTGAGTAGTTCTTTGCGGTGGCGCTCGACCTCTTCGGGATCGATCCGATTCTCCAGATAGGCGAGCTCGCGGCGCTCGGACGGGGTGAGGCGACCCTTGCGGGAGAGCTGGGCATCCCAGGTGCAGTGTTTGAGGACCATGCGGAGAACGAACACCAGATACTCCAACTCGGGTCTGGGCAAAGGGAGTGGGCCCGAGGTATCCAGGTCTTCCAGATAGCGGTCCTCGATGGGAAGGCGGTAGTTCTTGGTCATGTCGTCGCCGAGAACGAGTTGGAAGTGGGCATGGATGTGGACCATCACTCCCGACTCTCCGTCCAGACCGTAGAGGTCGAAGATCCCCGGAAGTCGCTTGTGGTCGGGAAGCAGTGCGGGGCGGAAACCGAGGTCGGCGGCGACCGCTAGAAACGCTCCTGCCTGCCGCCGTGAGATCAGAAGATCCAGGTCGTTGTCACCGCTGAGCGAGCGGGCGATGGCCTCGTTGCTCTTCCAGTGGCAATAGCGGATGCCGGCCTGATCCAGGCCTGCGATCAGGCTCTCGACCAAGGCCAGGGCAACTTGGTCGTCGTCTTCGACCACGCCAAACTCGACTGACACTCTGGAATCCGCTCCGCCCACCGCGTGCAACCTACCCAGCATGTGCGGCTCCGACAAGGGGGCATTCCGCCCATTCGACCGTCCTTAGGTCCAGCGACCCGGGCGTCGGCAGAACAACCGGGTTAACGTGGCCACAGCGGATGAGAGGGGGTTCGATTGGGGCCGGTCAGCTGGATTCTGGGTTTGATGATGGTCGTCACTCTGGCGGCAGACGTCGGGGCGGAGACGGCCACGTTGGTGGACTCGGTCGACACCGACCAGTTCTCGCCGGTGGCCATCGACCCGGCGGGTATCGCCTATCTACCCAATAGGGACAGGCTCCTGGTAGTCGACTCCGAGATCGATGAGACCAACCTCTTCGAGGGAGTCAACCTGTGGGAGATCAATCGAACCCTCCAGGTCACCCGAACCGGGCTCACCCCGGATCCGGCGGGTCGAATCGAGCCGAACGGACTCGCCTACGACCCTGTCGGACGCCGGCTGTTCATATCCAACGATCAAACCGACTCAATCTTCATAGTCGGCACCGGACCGGATGGCCGGTTCGGGACCGGCGACGATGTGTCACACGAGTACTCCACCGTGGACCTGGGATCGCTGGATCCGGCGGACGTGGCCTACAGCAGCCGGGAAGGGAGGCTCTTCGTCCTGGACTTCGCCACCCGACTCGTCCATCGCATCGATCCCGGGTCGAACAAGGAGTTCGACGGTCTGCCACCCACGGGAGACGACGAAGTGATGTCGTTCTCGCTCGCCGAGCACGCAATCTTCGACGCCGAGGGCCTAGGGTACCGTGCCGCTTCGAACACGCTATTGGTGACCAACTCGGGCAGCGACGCCGCCATCTACGAACTGACTACCTCGGGGGCGCTGGTCCGAGCCATCGACATCTCGTTCATGCGGATCTCGGGAACTCCGTTCCGGCCCGCCGACATCGAGGTTGCGCCCCCCTCGAACGGTGCCGGCGAGTCCATGTACATAACGGATCGTGGCGCCGACAGCGGTGTGCCGGGAACAAGCGCTCCCGGCCCCCTCGACGGCCGGGTACTCGAGGTCCAATCTCCGCTCGAAAACCTGCCACCGAGGGTGTCGGCAGGACCGGACCGCTCCCTGACGCTGAGCCAGAGCGCCGTGCTCAAGGGTTCGGCGATCGACGATGGCCAGCCCTCCCCGGACGCTCTCGAGATCCGCTGGGTCCTGGTGGAGGGACCCTCAACCCCTAGTTTCGGAAGCCCACGCTCCGCAGAGACGGTGGCCAGCTTCAACCATACGGGCAGCTACGTTCTCGAGTTGCGCGCCACCGACGGTGTCTTCACGGCCAGCGACCGGGTCAACGTCGAGGTGACGGGATCGTCCAGCGGTCGGTTCCTCGACGACGACGACAGCATCTTCGAGGCCGATATCGAGTGGCTGGCGGAGCGGGGCATCACCAGGGGCTGCAATCCTCCGGTCAACAATCTCTTCTGCCCCAAGGATCCGGTCACCCGAGGCCAGATGTCAGCGTTCCTCAATCGTGCCCTCGATCTCCCCCCTGGTAGCGAGGACAGCTTCGTTGACGACGATGACTCGGTGTTCGAAGCCGACATCGAGGCTTTGGCCGCCTCCGGCATCACGAAAGGATGCAATCCCCCGGTCAATGACCGGTTCTGTCCAGGTGAACGGTTGACCCGAGGCCAGATGGCAGCGTTTCTAGCCCGAGCGTTGGCCCTGCCCCGGGTCGATGGCGATCGATTCACAGACGACGAGTCATCCGTGTTCGAAGCCGATATAGAGGCGCTGGCCGCAGCCGGGATCACTCGCGGCTGCAACCCGCCCGCCAACGATCGATTTTGCCCTGACGACCCGGTCACCCGGGAGCAGATGGCGGCGTTTCTCCACCGCGCTCTCGGCTGATCGCAAGAGGACGTTGACTTGCGCCCGCGGAGGTGGAAACCTCGTGGCCGTGAGGAGTGGGCCCGAAAAGAAGTATCGAGTAGAGCCATGAAAGCTCTGACAGTTTTCGGCCTGGCCATCATCGCCGCTCTCGTGTT
>DATHVR010000076.1:0-33695 GCA_035461175.1 Acidimicrobiia bacterium
GTCGGCACCCAGGTCGGTGGCGTATGTGATCGCCCACGCCACGTCGAAAAGCTCGCAGCGGTTGGAGCAGGCTCGGATCGGGAGGATCTGGGCCGCCGGAGCCAGTCCGGCGATCCCGGTGCCGTTGATCGCCGCCACCGCCACCCCGGCTACCTCGGTTCCGTGACCCACCGAGGGATCGCGGGGATCGTTGTCGTCCTCGACGACGTCCCAGCCGTGGACGTCGTCGACGAGACCGTTGCCGTCGTCGTCGATCCCGTTGTCCGGAATCTCGCCCGGATTGCGCCAAACCCGTCCCTCCAGGTCGGGATGATCCAGGTCGATGCCGCTGTCGATCACGGCGATCACCACTCCCTCGCCTACCGACTCCTCCCAGGCCCGGGCGAAACCGAGGGTCTGGATCGGCCACTGGTCGGGGGACAGGGGCTCGCCTTCCGGGTCGGAGGCTAGGAGGTCCAGATACACGTTGGGCACGGTCTCGGCCCCGGTCGGAACTGCGTCGGCCGGGACCAGACGCCAGCCGAAGAGGTGGTCGTCCTGGGCGCCGATTTGCACCGCGGCCGGCTCGCGGACGATCACCACGTCGTCGGTGGTGGCCGAGGCGAGGAATGAGGCCAGCAGCAGCGTGAGGGCGACCACGGGTTCAGGGTATCGGCCGGGCGCTCCAAATCATCTCTCAAGGGAGTGCCGGGTCGGGACGATCAAACCGGCATGACTTTCGTCAACGGGGCTCGTCGGAGAATGGTGGCAGTGGTGGCGGCGGCGGTTCTGGTGGTCACAGGCATGACCCCGGCCCTCGCCGATTCCGCCTCCGATGAGCAGCGATTCGTCGAACTGATCAACTCCGAGCGGCGCTCCGCCGGCGCCGGCCCGCTCGAGGTCCATCCCGACCTGGTCGAGGGAGCCCGACGGCATGCCGAGCGAATGGCGGCGGAGGGTCGGATCTTCCACAACCAGAATCTGGGAGACGTCACCGACGGCTGGAAGCTGCTCGGGGAGAACGTGGGGCGGGGCGGCAACATCGAGACACTCCACCAGGCCTTCATGGACTCCCCGGGACACCGCGACAACCTCCTCAACCCGGTCTACGACCTGGTCGGGATCGGGGTGGTATGGTCCGAGGGGATCCCCTATGTGGTCGAGGTGTTCATGGATCCGATCGAGGAACTCAGGGTCCAGTTCTCTCCCCCCTTCTCAGACGACGACGGCTCGGTCCACGAAGCCGACATCGTCACCCTCTACGAGCGCGGCATCACCCGCGGCTGTGACGACACCCGCTACTGCCCGGAGCGTCCGGTCACCCGGGGAGAGATGGCCAGCCTGCTGGTGCGGTCCTTCGGCCTCAAGGCCTCGCCGGGTGACATCTTCGGCGACGACAACGCCTCCGTGCACGAGTCGGCCATCGAGACCCTAGCCGCCAACGGCATCACCAGCGGATGTGCCCCCGGCCGATTCTGCCCCGATCGGGGTGTGACACGGGGGGAGATGGCCACTTTCCTGACTCGAATCCTCGATCTGCCCGCCGCCTCATCCGCCGGGTTCAAGGACATCGCCGGCAGCCCCCATGTCGCTGCCATCGACAGCCTGGCTGCGTCGGGTATCACCAAGGGCTGCACCGCCACCTCGTTCTGTCCTAATCAGGGTGTCACCCGGGCCCAGGTCGCCTCGTTCCTGGTCCGTGCCCTCCAGGGCTGAGACGAGTCGCCGTCCCGTTGTCGCGGAGGCGGGGAGATCGGCCTAGCCTGCCCACGATGAATCGGAGACTCTGGTTCGGATCCGCTGCCCTGGTCTTCGCTCTGACAGCGGCCCCGGCACTCGCCCAGCCTCTCCCGGGCGGATCCTTCACCGACGACGACGGCTCGGTCCATGAGGCCGACATCGAGGCCATCTCCGGTGCCGATATCACCCGGGGATGCAATCCCCCCTGGAACGACGAGTTTTGTCCCGCCCGTCCGGTGACCCGGGGGGAGATGGCTGCCTTCCTGGTGCGGGCACTCGATCTTCCCGACGGCCCCGACGTCTTCGAAGACGATGCCCTTTCCGTCTTTCAATCCGACATCAATGCCCTCGCTGCCGCCGATGTAACCCGCGGCTGCAATCCCCCCGCCAACGACCGGTTCTGTCCGAGTCGCTCCGTGACGAGAGGGGAGATGGCTGCCTTCCTCGCCCGAGCCTATGGATATGTGGCGCCGGAGGGCGACCGTTTCACCGACGACGACGGTTCGGTCTTCGAGCGCGACATCGAGGCCCTGGCCGAGGCCGGAGTGACCCGGGGCTGCAACCCCCCGACCAACGATCGATACTGCCCGACCGATCCGGTGACCCGCCAGCAGATGGCGAGTTTCCTGACCCGGGCCCAGGGTCTGGCCACCGAGGAGGTTCCGCCCCGACCCGAGCCCTACCTGCGTCTCCTCTCCGACGCTTTCACCCAGTCTGTGTATGCCATCGCTCCGCCGGGGGACGACCGCGTCTTCGTGGTGGAGAAGCCCGGACGCATCCGGGTCATGACGGGCAGCGGGACGGTGACGGCACTCGACATCTCCGACCGGGTGGAGAATCGGGGCGAGATGGGTCTGTTGTCGATGGCCTTCCATCCCGACTATCCCGACGACGATCGCATCTTCGTCTACTACTCGGCCGAGCTCGCCGATGGGTCCCTCGAGTCGCGCATCTCGTCGTTCCGCACCTCCCCGGACCCCAACGTCTTCGCCCCGGCGGAGACCGTGCTCCTCCGGGTGCCTCAGCCCGCCACCAACCACAACGGCGGCCATCTCCTGTTCGGTCCCTCGGGCTACCTGTTCGTGGCTCTCGGCGACGGAGGCGGCTCCAACGACACCTACGCCAACGCCCAGAACTCGAGCACCCTGCCCGGTTCGTTGCTCCGTCTCGATGTCGACAGCCGCTCGCCGTATGCGATTCCGGGTGACAATCCCTTCGTGGGCGGGCCGGGACGGGACGAGATATGGGCGGTGGGATTGCGCAATCCGTGGCGGATCTGGTTCGACGAGGAGCTCTTGTATGTCGCCGACGTGGGTCAGGGGGCGCGCGAGGAGGTCACCGTGGTCGACGCCGACCGGCCGCTCGTCAACTACGGATGGCCCCGCTTCGAGGGCTCCCTGTGCAATCCCGACGACGCCGACGAATCCTGCCTCAGGTCCGGGATGGAGTTCCCGGATGTGGAATACGCCCACGCCGACTCGGAATGCTCGATCACCGGCGGGATCGTCTACCGCGGCGACGGGTTGCACTGGCTGACCGGCCACTATTTCTACGGAGACCTGTGTGCCGGGTTCATCCGCAGCTTTCGCACCGCCGATGGGGCACAGATCGACGATGAACAGGACTGGACCTCGCGTCTGGGCCGGATCGCGGGCTTGTGGTCCTTCGGCGTGGATGGTCAGGGCGAGATGCTCGTCACCACCGGATCAGGCTCGGTCTATCGACTCGAGGGCCGGTGAAGCGGATACCGGTCCTGGTGGCGGTGGCGGCACTGGCCATTCTCCTGGGGTCGGCGGGTCCCTCGCGGGCGGACTACGAGTTCACCGCCGAGTCGGCCGCATGCGGTTACCCCCGCTTCTATCCGCCCGAGACAGGGCGCAACGGCGGTCTGTCCGACGCCTTCCCCGTGCGGGGACCGGCCGGCGCCCTCTTCGGTCGCACCATCGGGGCGGTGCGCTCCAGCCTGACCTGGTGGACCGTGCCCATGTCCGGAGGAGCGCGGGTGCAGGTGCATCGACTCCTGCTGCCGGTCCTCGAAGATGTCGAGGACAAACTGGTGGCCGCCGCCACGGAAGGGCTCGAGTACCGGGTTCGCTCGGGGGACACCTACGGATTCAACGCCCGGACCAGCGTCTCGCACAGCGGGATCAGCTTCCACGGTCTGGGAGCCGCGATCGATATCAACTCGGCCAGCAACCCTTATCGGTTGGACGGCAAGCTGATCACCGACATGCCGGCCTGGTACGTGGCCGCCTGGGAGGAGGCCGGGATGTGCTGGGGAGGAAGCTGGTCGAACGTGAAAGACCCCATGCACTTCTCATGGGTGGGCCCGAAGGGGAGCCCGGCCTACGACTCGATCCCGCCTCCCTTGCCCCCTCTGACCCAACCGGCCAAGTTCGCCAACTCGACCGGCAGCCACGCGGTCGTCTTCGGCGACACCGAGGGCGACCCCACCTTCGTCACAGAGGCGAGCGGCGACGGCGCTCCCGACGTCGCCCGGATCCGACCGTGGCGGGGAGAAACGGTGCTGGAACTGGCCACGTCGAGGAGGGGGTATGCCGAGTGCAGCATCTGGCGCTGGATGCTGGATCGGAAGCCGGCGGGAACGCCGCACATGGCCGACGTGGTTGGCGACGGCCGCGATGACCTGGTCTATCTCACCGGCGACCAGACCCTCACCCTGACCGTGCTCGGCGCCCACGCCGGCTATGCCGAGGTGGCGGTCCACGCCACCGGGATACCCGCCGGAGACCTGGTGACGTTCGGTGACTACGACGGCGACGGAGCCGACGACCTGTGGGTGGTGGGAGAGACGGCCGGTGCCGTGGATATCGGGGTCTGGTCGGCGGGAAGCGGCTTCGAGGAGAAGGTCCTCGAGGTGACGATCCTGGAGTTCACGGTCGGGGACGGCACCAGGCTCGCCACCGCCGACCGCGACGTCGATGGCCGTGACGACCTCTTCCTCGTCGAATCGACGGAGCAGGCCGCCTCGGTGAACGTGATCCTGGCCGCCGCTCCCCAGACGGTGGCCGAGGTGGTCTCCGCCCCGGAGCTGGCCGAATCCGATCGGATCGGTTTCGAGGATTACGACGGGGACGGGCGTCCCGACCTCGTCGTGCTCGACGCCGACTCCAACCTGGCGGCGTGGGCCGGGAACACCCGGCTCACCACACTCAGTCCCAGCTCCTGGTTCGTGGACGACGACTTCGAGTGCCCCGAGGAGACGCCTCCCTACCACTTCGGCGGGACCTTCGCCGACGACGAGGAGTCGGAATTCGAGGGTGACATCGAATGGCTCGCCCGGACCGGGATCACCCGGGGATGCAATCCGCCCTTCCAGGATCTGTTCTGTCCCGACTCGGTCGTGACTCGGGGTCAGATGGCGGCCTTCCTGTCTCGTGCCCTCGGCCTCGAGTCGGCGGACAGTGGCTTCGTGGACACGGGAGGATCGGAGTTCGGCCCGGAGATCGGCGCCCTCGCCCGCGCCGGCATCACCAGAGGCTGCAATCCGCCTCTCAACGACCGGTTCTGTCCCGATGCGCCCGTGACCCGGGGCCAGATGGCGGCGTTCCTCACCCGGGCCCTGGGGCTGCCTTCGGGGCCCAGCCCCTTCGTGGACGACGACGGCTCGGTCTTCGAAGCCGACATCGCCGCCCTGGCCGCCTCGGGCGTCACCCGGGGCTGCAACCCGCCGACCAACGACCGCTTCTGTGCCGACGACCCGGTCACGCGGGCCCAGATGGCGGCCTTCCTCCACCGTGGCGCCGACCGTCTTCCCGACTACGGCGGCTGAGGTGCCTATCCTCCCGGCGGGGCGGTCGAGGAGTACACAGCAGATGAGACTCAGGTTCAGCGTCGCCGTCATGGCATTCCTGGTCGCGGTTCCGGTCCTGGTTCCGGCGCTCCCGGCACAGGCGGCCGAGGACGACTTCACCGTCGACGGCGGCGGCTGGGGCCACGGCGTGGGCATGTCCCAGTACGGGGCGTTCGGGATGGCCCTCCGCGAGGGCAAGTCGGCCGAGGACATCATCGGCCACTTCTACAGCGGGGCCACCGTATCGGAGGCGCAAGGATTGACGGGAGTGCCCTCGTGGATCTTCGGCGAGGAGGCACTGGCCGTCAACGTCGCCTCCAAGCGCACCGAACTCGACTTCGAGGTCCGGGCGGGTGAGGTGTCGGTGTGCCACCGCGGCGACGGCGCCAACCCCGACGACTGCAGCGGCGAGGCCGACACGAAGGTGCTGCCGTCGCAGTCCTTGCGGGTCCTGTTCGACGCCGAGACCGGCGGATGTGTGCGGTCGGTGGTAGGAGCGGGCGGGGAAATCCTGGTCGACAGCGAAGTCCCCGGTGAGTGCTGGATAGACGTCGTCTGGGACGACGGATTCAGCGGGCAGGCGGTTTCGACCCTGGTCGACGTCGAGGAACTCGCCTACGCCCGGGGCCCCTTCCAGCTGCGCCCCAACACCACCGGACCCACCTTCGACGTCACGGTCCGCCTCGGTCTCGAAGAGTATCTCTACGGCATCGCCGAGGTTCCGCTGGGCTGGCCCACCGAGACGCTCAGGGCCCAGGTGCTGACCGCCCGTTCCTACGCCGTATCGGTGGCGGCCGCCCGCGGCGGGGCCGACGGAACCGGGCGCCTGGCGGATTGCGGCTGCCACATCCGCCGCACCACCGCCGACCAGAAGTACGACGCCTGGGACGTCGAGGGTGCCGGAACCCTGGGCGCGGCCTGGCGGGCCGCCGTCGACGCCACCACCGGGGAGGTTGTCACCCATCCCGCCGTCGACGGTGGGTCCACCATCGTCCGCACCTACTACTCCTCCTCGACCGGCGGCATCACCGAGAATGTCGAGGATGTCTGGGGCGGGGAGGCGATGCCGCACCTGAAGTCGGTGGAGGACCGTTGGGGCGGCGACCCGGCCATCAACCCACTCGCCACCTGGCGGGTCAGTATCCCCGAGACGGTGGTGCGAGCCAGGCTGTGCGAACTCGGTCACTGCTGGGAGCGGGTGTCGGGATCGAGCGTGGTGTCCCAGCCGCCCGGGGCGGTGATCCGCTTCCAGGGGCTGGTGGGGCGGCAATTGTTCTCGGCCGACATTCCGGCGGTGCGGCTCTACAACTGGCTCAACGCCCGCGACAACCGGGTCTCCCCCTATATAACCGGCGTGCTGGCGCCGAGCCCCTTCATCGACATCGACACCTCGGTGCACCGCAACGACATCATCTATATCGCCGACCTCGGCGTCACCAAGGGCTGCAATCCGCCCGAGAACTCCTTGTTCTGCCCGGTGGCGCCGGTCACCCGCCAGCAGATGGCCTCGTTCCTGGTCCGGGCCCTGGAACTCCCCAAGGCGACGGCCGATCATTTCACCGACGACACCGGGTCGGTCCATGAGGCTGACATCAACGCCCTGGCCGAAGCCGGGGTGACCAAGGGCTGCAACCCGCCCGACAACACCCGCTTCTGTCCGAAGCGGCCGGTGACGCGGGGCGAGATGGCCGCCTTCCTGGTCCGGGCTTACGCCTACACCGACGACGGTGGCGGCGACCACTTCATCGACGACGACTCCTCGGTGTTCGAGCGAGACATCGATCTTCTCGCCACCGCCGGGGTGACCAAGGGATGCAACCCGCCCGACAACACTCGCTACTGCCCGGGCGATTCGGTGACCCGTGAGCAGATGGCCTCGTTCCTGGCCCGGGCGATCCGCGACGCCGTCGGCTAGGCGAAGGTGGATCCGGGCCGCCTCCGGTAGACTTCCGCGTCCCACCTACCAGAGGTTTCGAGTGTCTTCTCCCATCGATCGCTTCACCCACGAGCGCTGGACGGCCGGCGTCATCGGTCTCGGCTACGTCGGGCTCCCGCTGGCCGTCACCGCTTCCGCCCGAGGGCTGGGAGCCATCGGCTTCGACGTGTCCACCGCACGCACCGAGGCGCTGATGGGGGGCCATTCCCACGTCGGCGACGTCTCGGATGAGGAACTGAAAGAGGCCCTCGCCGCCGGGGCCACCTTCACCGACGACGCTGCCGCCCTGTCCCAGGCCGATGCCATCTTCATCTGTGTGCCCTCCCCGCTCGGTCGCAACCGCCAGCCCGATCTCTCGTTCATCGAGTCGGCCGCCGACACCATCGCCCAGGTCGTCCGCCCCGGACAGCTGGTATCCCTCGAGAGCACCACCTATCCCGGGACGACCGAGGACATCATCGTTCCCGCAGTCGAAAGGGCCGGCCTCGTGGTCGACGAGGACGTCTTCGTGGCTTTCTCTCCCGAGCGGGTCTCACCCGGCGACGACATGAAGACCGCCGACATCCCCAAGGTGGTGGGAGGTGTCAGCGAACTGTCGGGTCGGGTGGCCGAAGCCGCCTACAAGCGGATCGTGCCCTCGGTCTACTACGTCTCGTCGGCGCGGGCGGCCGAGATGGCCAAGTTGCTGGAGAACACCTACCGGGCGGTCAACATCGGCCTGATCAACGAGATGGCCCAACTCGCCCACGAGCTCGACATCGACATCTGGGAGGTGGTGGACGCCGCCGCCACCAAGCCGTTCGGTTTCCAGGCCTTCTACCCCGGTCCCGGAGTCGGGGGTCACTGCATCCCCCTCGACCCCCAGTACCTGGCGTGGCGGGCCCGGGAGGCCAACTTCGCCACCCGCTTCATCGACACCGCCGAGCAGGTCAACACCCGCATGCCCGCTTACACCGCCGGCCGGGTGGGCGATATCCTCAACCGCCAGGGCCTCCCCGTCTACGGGACCCGGATCCTGGCCCTCGGAATCGCCTACAAGCCCGACGTGGCCGACGACCGCGAGTCGGCTTCGGTCGAGGTGATCAAGCACCTGACGGAGCGAGGCGCCCAGGTGTCGGTGCTGGACACGGTGGTGGGAGAGGATCGGATCCGCCATCACGGATTCGAGCCGGTTTCGCCGGATGCCGACCTGAGCGGTTTTCCGCTGGCGGTTGTCCTCACCGACCACCACTCACTCGACTACGTCAAGGTGGCCGAGCAGGTGGGTGAGGTGTTCGACACGCGGGGCATCTACCGACGGCTGGGGATCGAGGCCGCCAACGTCACTGCCCTGTGACACTTCCCCGGCTCCTGGTGGTGACCACGGTCCACCACCCGGACGACCCGCGGATCCGCTCGAAGCTGATTCCCACCCTGGCCGCCGAGTGGGACGTCACCTACGCGGCTCCATCGCCGGGACCCAGCGAGGCTGAGGGACTGAGCGTCATCGACCTGACCGGGAGCAGGGCACGCCGCTGGGTCCGAGCCGCCCGGGTCCTGGTCGGGAAGCGTTGGGACCTGGTGGCGCTGCACGATCCCGAGTTGTTGCCACCGGGGATGCTGCGGGCGGTGCTGGGGCGTGCGACGCTGTTCGACCTGCACGAGAACCTGGTCCAACTGCCCATGAGCCGGGAATGGATCCCCTCCGGGCTGCGGCGGCCGATGGCGTGGGCGGGAGCGGCGGTGCTCCGCCTGGCGGAACGCCTGCTGACGGTGACTCTGGCCGAAGCCGGGTACGCCGGACTGTTCCGGCGCACGCATCCCGTCATCGCCAACCACTTGCCTGCCGACCTTCCGGCGCCGGTTCCCGAGACCCGACCCGAATTCCTGGCATACGTCGGTAACATCACCGCCGCCCGCGGCGCACATCTGGCGGTGGAGGCTGCCGCCGGGGCGGGGACCCGCCTGGTCATGGTGGGCCGGGTGGCGCCTCCCGCCCTCGAAGACGAGCTCCGCGAGCATGCCCGCCGGGCCGGAGTCGACCTGGAACTGACCGGGCCGCTGCCGCATCGGGCCGCCCTGGAGCGGGTCGCCGGTGCCCTGGCCGGGCTGTCCCCGCTCCTCGACGTGGGGAACTATCGCCACTCCCTCCCCACCAAGGTCCCCGAGTACCTCGCCCTCGGCATCCCGGCGGTGGTGGCCGACCTCCCCGGGACCCGGACGCCGGTGGAGGACCTGGAGGCGGTCGTATACGTCATCCCGGGTGATCCGGAGGAGTGGCGGAAGGCGGGCCGTGGTCTGGGTGAGAAGCCTGGGTTGCGGGCCGAGGCCCTGGGTCAGGTCGATGAGGTCCGGCGGCGCTTCAGTTGGGATCCAGAGGCGGTGCTCAGCGCCTACCGGACAGCTGGCCGGCGATGAATCCCGACCCCCACGCCAGGTGCATGGTCCACAGGGCGATCGGTTCGAGAAGCGCCGCCGCCCGGCGGGTGCGGACCGCATCGAGCACCCCGGCCCCGGTGGTCAGTGCCAGATAAGCCGCCGGGGTGGCCGCCGCCAGCCGGCGGTCGACCGGCACCAGGATCACCGAGGCGGCGAGGGCGGTCACCAGCGCCGGAGGCATGAGCTGTCGCCAGCGCAGCGAACCGGGATGGCGGCGCAGCACGATCCGCTTCCAGAACCCGTACTCAAAGTACTGACGCCACAGGGCGGTAACCGTCCCTCGCGGCCGGTAGGTGACGGCCAGGTCGGGATCGAACCAGACCGTTCCGCCCGCCGCACGTAACCGCCAGTTCAGTTCGTAGTCCTGGTTGCGCACCAGTGTCTCGTCGAATCCGCCCACCCCTTCGATCGCCGTCCGGGAGAAGGCGCCCAGGTAGACGGTGTCGACCGGTCCTGCCGCCCCTCCGATCCGGTAGCGGGCGTCACCGGCTCCGATCGGCGACACCATGGCCAGTGCAACCGCCTCTTCGAAGACGGTCTCACCCTTCGGTACCTGGCGCCCCCCGACATTGGCCGCCCCGGTCGAGGCCATGGTCTCGAGTATCCGTTTCACGTAGCCGGGAGGAAGGACGGCGTGGGCGTCACAGCGGACGATCAGGGCTCCGGAGCTGACGGCGAGGGCACGGTTGAGCGCTGCCGGGGTGGTGCCGGTCGGATTTTCGACGGTCCTGACCCTGGGGTCCACCACCGCTTCCGCCGCCCGTCGGGTGGCGAGGTCGGCGGCGGCCACCACCACCTCGCCCACCTCGGGTTGGGCGAGGGCGGAACGAACCGCATCGCCGATGTGACCGGCGGCGTCCCGGGCCGGGATGATGACTGAGACGTTCGGGGAGGCGGGGGCCATAGCCCCAGTATCATGGCCGCCGTCCACCCGACCGTCTATCCGGGCCCGAGCGCGCAATGAATCCCGATCCAGTCCTGGCTTCCAATCCGATGTTCGTGCTGGCGGCGTGGGCGGCCGGCATCGGCTTGGCGGGAGCCGGGGTGACCGTGCGGGCAGTGGTAGGGCCTGGGTTCACCTGGCTGGCCTCGGCCACCGCGGTCCTGATCGGAGTGTGGGGCGCCCTGGGCGGAGAGCCGTTGGCGGTGGCGGCGGTGGCGGCGACGGCGGTGGGGGGAGGGCTGGTGTCGTGGAACCGCACCGTGTCCGGTCTGGCTCTGGCGGCCGGCGCCGCCCTGTTTGCGCTCCAGGCCATGAGTTTCGGGGGTCCGATTCTGGCCGTGACCGCCGTCCTCGCTCTGGGCGGGATCACCTCCGAGATGTTGCTGGGGCACTGGTATCTGGTGGATCCCACCCTGTCGCGACTGGTCCTGCGCTTGCTGGCGCTGGCCGGGGCGATCGGGGTGGTGGTCGACTCGGTGATGGTCTCCGTCATCCTCGACGGCCCCTCCACCGGGATGGGGCAGGCGATTTTCTGGGTGCTGGCCGCCACCACGGTCGGCCTGATGCTGGCGGTGCTCGGCGCCCTTCGCTATCCGGCCTATTCGGGGGTGATGGCCGCCACCGGTCTTTCGTACCTGGCGGTCCTCACGGGGCTCGCCGTCGTGTTCATGGGACGGGTGATGGCCGCCGGCGGCGGGCCGTACTGACCACAGTGAGGAGACAACCATGCGAGAAGTAGTCCATGCCACCGAGACACCCGCCGGCGCCATTCGCCTGGTCGGCCTCGTGGCCGGCGAGCCGACCGATTCTCTTCCGATCGCGCCGGCCACCCTGGAGCGGCTGGGGTTCACCGGTGACGTGGGCAGCGTGGTCCTGGTAGGCGGGGACGAAGACTCCGTCGCCGTGCTGGGACTCGGCGATGTGGCCGGGGCCGACGAGCTGCGCCAGGCCTGCGGCGCCGCCGCCCGGGTGGTGCCCGCCGGCTCGGAGGTGGCCACTTCGCTGCATACCCTCGACTTCGAAGGCGCCTTGGCCGCCGTGGTCGATGGCTTCCTGGCCGGGTCCTACCGTTACGAGGACTACCGCTCGGGTGACTCGGATACGCCGGGCCGCCTCGTGCTGGTCGGGGACGAGCCCTCCGGGTTGGACGACCTGCGCGTGGTCATGCAGGCGGTGGAAGTGGCCCGGGACTGGGTGAACCGTCCGCCCCGGGACAAGGCTCCGGCCGCTCTCGCCGCCGAGATGTCTGACGAGCTCCAGGCAGCCGGATACGAGACCGAGGTTTGGGAGGAAGGGCGGATCGAGGACGAGGGTCTGGGCGGTCTTCTCGGTGTCGCCGCCGGTTCCGATCGTCCCCCTCGCCTACTGGTCGCCCGCCAGCCGGCACCGGGCCGTCCCCATCTCGCCCTGGTCGGCAAGGGGATCGTGTTCGACTCGGGGGGCTTGTCGATCAAGACCTCGGAAGGCATGGAGACGATGAAGGTAGACATGGCCGGGGGTGCGGCGGTGGCGGCGGCCGCCTCCGCCATCGGACGGCTCGATATCGACCTGGCCGTGAGCGTGTTCGTCCCGCTGACCGACAACATGCCCGGGGGATCGGCGCAGAAGCCGGGGGACGTGGTCCGTATCCGCAATGGCAAGACCGTCGAGGTCCTCAACACCGACGCCGAGGGACGGCTGGTGCTGGCCGACGCGCTGGCGCTGGCCGCCGAGGCCGGTCCCGACCTGATCGTCGACGCCGCCACCCTCACCGGGGCGGCCCGGGTGGCGCTCGGTCCCCACATCGCCGCCGTGTTCGCCGTCGCCGACGCCGCCCGCGAGCGGTGTCTGGCCGCGGCCGAGCGGGCCGGGGAGCGGGTGTGGCCCTTCCCGCTCCCCTCGGATCACCGCAAGCTGATCGATTCGGGCGTGGCCGACATGAAGAACACCGGCGGCAAGTTCGGCGGGGCCATCGCCGCCGCCCTGCTGCTGGCCGAGTTCGTCGACGACGTTCCCTGGGTCCATCTCGACATCGCCGGGCCGGCGTGGCTGCTGGAGAACGGCCCGCTGGGGCCCAAGGGCGGCAGCGGCTTCGGTGTGCGCACCATGGTCGAGATCGCTGCCGACCTGGCCGGCGACCGGGTTTGACACCGGTCGCGGGGCTAGCCTCCCCCTGATGCGGACTCGATTCCTCGTCGGTATGACGACTACCGACCTGGTTGCCCTCGGCCTGGCCATGGTGGTGGGCTCGGCGGTCGTCTTCGGCACCCCGGTCCTGTGGGACGCCCGCATCGACCGGACCCTGTCACTGCTCCCGTTGCTGGCGGTGATGGCGGGCGGCGCTCTGTTCATGTCGCTCGCCACCGCCTCGATGTCGGGCCACGGTGTTCCCCGCCCCACCTACGGCCGCCTGCTGATGATCGTGGCGGGCACGTTCCTCCTCACCACCACCGCCTCGTTCATGGTCCGCGACCTCCCCTACTCGCGTAGCTACGTTCCCATCACCCTGGCGGGGTGGACGGTTTTCGCCTCGATCCATCGCTACCTGCGGCGCCGGCGCCCCTGGACCGAGCGGTTCGTGGTCGTGAGCTCGGAAAAGAGCCTGATCGACGAACTGGCCGATAGCCCCCACGTCGAGATCGCGGGGGTGATCGACCCCCAGACCGAGGCCGATCTGGAGCCGCTCCCGCCCGGCTGCGGGTTGGCCGTCGATCTCCGCTCGGTTCTCAGCGAGCGGGTGGCCCAGTTCGTGTCCTCCTGTGACCTGGCCGGCCTCAACGTGCGGGCGCTGGCGTCGGTGTATCAGGAGCATCTCCAGCGGGTGCCACTGGTGCATCTGGCCGAGGGATGGGAGATCTCCACCCCCCTCTCGGCCACCATCCCGTGGCTGCCGGGGAAGCGCATCGTCGACACCTTGCTGGTCGTGGTGACGGCTCCGGCCTGGCTGCTGCTCGGGCTGTTCGTGGGCCTGTTCGTGAGGCTGTCGTCGCCGGGGCCGGTGATCTTCAAGCAACGCCGGATCGGCCTGGGTGGGGAGCCCTTCGTCATGTACAAGTTTCGCACCATGAGCGTGGATGCCGAGGACCTCGGCCCCCGTTTCGCCGCCGAGGGCGATCTCCGGCTCATACGCGGAGGGGCCGTCCTGCGCCGCTCCCGCCTCGACGAGATCCCCCAGCTCTATAACGTTCTCCTCGGCAACATGAGCCTGGTGGGCCCGCGTGCCGAGCAGGTGCCGTTCGTGCGTCAGTTCCGCAAGCGAATCCCCTTCTACGACCTGCGCCACCTGGTGCGTCCGGGCATCACAGGCTGGGCTCAAGTCAACTACGGCTATGCCGATGATGCTGCGGACACGATCGAGAAGCTCTCATACGACCTGTACTACATCCAGCACATGTCACCCGTCCTCGACCTCCAGATTCTCTGGAAGAGCGTCTGGACTGTGATCACGCGCTCCGGGGCGAGATGACCGAGCCACTGACGGTGGATGCCCCCCGGGGACTGCGCGCTCCCGGCACGACCACGATGGTGCTGGGCAGCCTGACGGGGGCGATCCTTGCCTACGCCTTCCAGGCGGTGGGCACCCGTGCGTTGGGCGATGTCGCCTTCGCTCCCATCGCCGCCATCTGGACCGCCTTCTTCATCGTCGCCTCGATCCTCCTCGTGCCCCTCGAGCAATACGTCACTCGGGAGACGAGCCGGGGACGGGCGATATCCGAGGATCGCCGGGTCATCGTATGGGTGGCGGTGCTGGGTGTCGTGGCCGGGGCCGGGTATGTGGCGCTGACCCTCGACTCCGACATCTTCGACGGCAATCCGGTCTACATCGCCGTCATGGCCCTCCTGGTGATCGGTTACACCGTCCTCTTCACCGCCAAGGGCGTGTTGGCCGGCAACCGCCGGTTCGCCGACGTGGGCTGGGTGCTCGCGCTGGAGGGAGCCTTCCGGCTGGTGGCCGGGCTCGCCATCCTGGCGGTGGCGGTGAACCCCTCGGCTTTTGCCTGGGCGATGGTGGTGGCCCCTGCGGCCGCATTGGTCCTGCGGTTCTGGCGTCACGACCGCGCCGCCGGCGACGCGGCCCCGGTGGGGGCGCGTCGGTTCCTGGGGGCCTACATCGGGGGAAGCTCGGCCTCTCAGTTGATGCTGGCCGGGGCGCCTTTGGGAGTGGCAGCGCTCGGGGGCAGCGCGGCCCTGTTCTCGGTGATTTTTGTCACCTTCACCCTCTACCGGGCTCCTCTGACCTTGATCTACTCCCTTCAGTCCCGGATCCTCCCCTACCTGGTGGCGCTGGGTGAGACCGGCGACGATCACGGCCTGCGCCGGATCGCGGTTCGGGTGCTCGCCGCCGGCGGGGTCCTCACACTCCTCGGGGCGGTGGTGGGATGGCTGGTCGGACCCGAGGTGGTCGGCCTGTTGTTCGGGGATGAGTTCCAGCCCGCCACCCGGGTGGCGATGCTGACCGCAGGCGGGGTGATGGCGGCCTCCACCGCCCAGATCGGCGGACAGGTGCTGGTGGCTCGAGCCCGTACGGCCGCCCTGGCCAGTGCCTGGGCGATCGGGCTGCTGGTGGCGGTGGTGACGATGATCCTGGCGAGCGGAACGCCCGACATTCGGGTCGCTACCGGGTTCGCCGCCGGAGAACTGGTGGCCCTGATCTCGGTCGGCTTCCTGATCACCCGGGCCTGACCGGCCTCAGGGTCGGCGGGAGATCTCATACGCCCGTCGGTGCTCTTCCCTGAGTCCGGGAGAGAAGCGGCGTTGGAGGGGGGCAGGCACGGCGGGGATGCGATCGGAAACCACCAGGGCGCCGTCTTCCACCCGAACCAGGTCCGAGCGCAGCAATATCGGCAGCCAGCGCGGCAGCGGCAGCCACCGGCCGGAGCCACCCGCCTGGATCAGGCGCAGCAGTTCGGTCACCGCCCCGGGTCCGATCGCCGCCACCCAGTAACGACGCACGTAGGGATCGTCGGGTGAGAATCCGGTCGGGATCGGTTCCACCCGTACCGGCAAGAGAGGACGGGTGCGGGCGGTGGGACGAACCGTCGCCTCCGGAGGGGATGCAGCCTGCTCAGAGGGAGGACGAGCATTGGTGTCTCCGGAGGCGGCGGTCGTCACATACCGATTTCTACTAGTGAACGTAGAACAACGTCAAGTGGGTTATAAGACTACTTTTCGCGGTCAGACAGGCCGGTCACAGACTCGCTCAACCGTCGTCGTCGTCGCCGCCGTTGCCGTTGCCATTGCCATTGCCCTGCGCCTCGACCCCGACCGCGGCGGTGACGGTCACGCCGTAGGCGACATCCGCCCCCGGCTCGGGGTCGGTGGCGAGGATGATCCCGACCCGGGAGCCGTCGCTGACCGGTTGGTCGACCCGGACCAGGTTCACCAGGACTCCGGTTTCTTCCTCGAAGCTGCGCAAGTGGTTGAGTGCCTCCTCGAAATTCATACCGACGAGATTCGGGAGAGGCCCAACCGGCGGCTCGCCGTTGGAGACGGAGATCACCACCGGGGTGCCCACCTCGACCTCGGCGCCGCTCCCCGGCGACTGGCCGAACACCAGGCCCTCCGGCTCGATGGACGGGAGACGCTGGACGGTGACGTTGAGGTCGGCCTCCTCGATCCTCGCCACGGCGGAGTTGACGTCGAGTCCTACCACCAGCGGCACGATCGTGGTGGGCGGTGTCAGATAGTCGTCGGTACCGGGCGGCTCGGGCGGGAACTCGGACTCAGGCACACCCTCGAGCATCACGCGCATGAACTCGGCCCAGATCGGGGCGGGCACGGAGCCGCCGAACACCCGGGCATAGGTCTCGCCGTTGATGACCACGTTGGTGAGCGGTTGCTGCTTCGCCTCATATCCGACCCAGACCGCCGTCGAGTACTCGGGGGTGAAGCCGACGTACCAGGCGTCGCGGAAGGCCTGGTGGGTTCCGGTCTTGCCGGCCTGGGGCCGGTCGATGTTGGCGCGAGGAGCGGTGCCGCTGGAGGAGGGGACGGCCCGCAGCGGGCGCAGGGCGGCGGCCGCCACCGGGGCGTCAAGGACCCGTTCCTGGATGACCTCGTGTTCGTAGACCACGTTGCCGGCCGCGTCGAGAATGCGCGAGATCAGGAACGGCTCGGCCCACATCCCCTGGGTGGCGAAGTTCGTGTAGGCCGAGGCCATCTCCAGTGTCGACACCTCGGAGGTCCCGAGGACGAGTGAGGGGACGGGTGTGAGCGGGGAACGGATCCCCATTCGATGAGCCACTTCGACGATCTTGTCGGCGCCGACGTCTTCGTGCAGCGCCAGCTGGGCATAGACGGTGTTGAGCGACGACGAGGTGCCTTGCTCGAGGGTGACGAAGCCGTTGACCCCCGCCCCGCCCACGGTCCAGGTGTTGCCGTCCTCGGAGCAAACGGAGGGGCATTCGAAGGTCTGGGGACTGGAGGCGTTGAAGCGGTTGCCCAGGGTGATCCCGTTCTCGAGGGCGGCCACCAGGCCGAAGACCTTGAAGGCCGATCCGGGGTTCCGCCGTCCCTGGACGGCGAGGTCGAACTGGGTGAACTCGAAGTCGAGACCGCTGGCCATCACCTTGACTGCCCCGGTCTTGTTCTCGATCGTGGTGAGGGCCCCGGTGGGGGAGCAGGAGTGGCTCTGGGAATAGGTCTCGAGGAACTCGGGGTCCTCCTCGGGGAACAACTCGATGCACGCCTGGTAGTTCTCCTCGCCCGGCAGGGTGGGAAGCCACGAGTCGAGGATCCGGTTGGCTTCCTGCTGAAGTTGGAGATCGATCACCGTCTCGATGCGCAAGCCGCCGCCTCCCTCGCAGGAGGTGTCGTCGGCCGGGCACCCGAAGATGGCCTTCTTACGCTCGGCATTCGTCTCGCCGAGCATCGAGAACTTGGGGTCGTTGAGCAGCTGACGCTTCACCTCGGCCACCACGTGATCGGCCGGTCCGGAGAAGGGGATGTGGGGGATGATCCCCAGGGGCTGGGCCTTGGCCTCCTCGGCCTCCTCCTCGTCGAGCCACTCCTTCTCGGCCATTATGTCGAGGACCAGGTTGCGGCGGGTGAGCACTTCTTCAGGGCGGCGACGGGGGTCGTAGTACGACGGGTTGCGGATCGACACCGCCATCGCCGCCGCCTCGTGAGCTTCCAGTTCGTCGAGGTCCTTGCCGAAGAACTCGAGTGCCGCCGCCTGGACGCCGTAGGCGCTGGCGCCGAAATACACCGAGTTCATGTAGTACTCGAGGATCTGCGTCTTGGGGAACCGCCGCTCGAGTTCGGCGGAGACGAAGGCCTCGGTGACCTTGCGGCGGATCGAGATCTCCTCGCCGACGAAGACCTTCTTCACTACCTGCTGGGTGATGGTGGACCCACCGCGGACGTCACCGCCGATCGAGTCGGCGGCGGCCGAGGCGATCGCCTCGAAGTCGATCCCCTCGTGCTCGAAGAAATCCTTGTCCTCGGCGGCGAGGATGCCCTGGACCACTATCTCGGGGGTGTCCTCGTACCGCACCGGCTGGGAGTTGCGGCCGTCGTGGAGTTCGGCCAGCAGCTCGCCCTCGGAGGCATATACCCGGCTGACTCGGGACAGGTCGGGGAGGCTCAACTCCATCGCCTGGGCGTCGGGGACCCACTCGTCGCGTAGGTCCTCGAATGTCCCGAAAGCGGCGTTGGTACCCATGAAGCCGAACAGGCCGATCCACGTCGAAGCGAGCACGGCGATCGACAGCAGGGTGGCGAGGGCGCCGAACCAACGGCCGCGCCGTTCCCGTGCTTCTACTTGGTGGATCAGAGCTTTCTTGCTCATTGCAGGTACCGAACGTTTCGGAAGGGATCGTGGTTCCGGGACGAAGCGCCACACGGACCGTTGAATGGGGCGATATACGATGTCACCGAACCCCAGTCAGGATACCGTGACCCGTCCGCAAAGCCGTAGCACCTCGAGCGACATCGAGATCGACGTCGTCTACGACCGTCCGGCCGATCCGGAGCGGATCGGCGCTCCGGGCGAGTTCCCCTTCACGCGCGGGCCCCACCCGACCATGTACAGGGGGAAGCCCTGGACCATGCGCCAGTACGCTGGCTTCGGCACCGCCGAGGAGACCAACCGCCGTTTCAAGACCCTGCTGGAGGCGGGCCAGACCGGGCTGTCGGTGGCGTTCGACCTCCCCACCCAGATGGGCCTCGACTCCGACCATCCGCTGGCGGCGGGCGAGGTGGGCAAGGTTGGGGTGGCGATCGACTCTCTCGAGGACATGCGCCGCCTCTTCGATGGGATCCCGCTCGGCGAGGTTTCGACCTCGATGACCATCAATTCCACTGCTCCGATTCTGTTGTTGCTGTATCAGATCGTCGCCGAGGAGCAGGGGGTGGCCCCGGAGCGGATCCGGGGGACCGTTCAGAACGACATCCTCAAGGAGTACGTCGCCCGGGGCACCTACATCTATCCGCCCGCCCCCTCGATGCGGTTGGTGACGGATCTGTTCGCCTACGCCGCCGCCGAGGTCCCGGGATGGAACACGATCTCGATCTCCGGCTATCACATCCGCGAGGCCGGGTCCACCGCCGCTCAGGAACTGGCCTTCACGATCGCCAACGGGATCGCCTACGTCCGGGCGGCGATGAAGGCGGGACTCGAGGTGGAGGACTTCGCCCCCCGGCTGTCCTTCTTCTGGAACGGCCACAATCACTTCTTCGAGGAGATCGCCAAATTCCGGGCCGCCCGCCGGATGTGGTCGCGCCTGATGCGCGACGTGATCGGCACGGACGATCCGGCTTCCCAGCGCATGCGTTTCCACACCCAGACCGCCGGCTCCACCCTCACCGCCCAGCAGCCGCTCAACAACGTCGTCCGCACGACCGTGCAGGCGCTAGCGGCGATCCTGGGCGGGACCCAGTCTCTCCACACCAACTCCTTCGACGAGGCGGTGGGTCTGCCCACCGAGGACTCGGCCCGCCTCGCCCTCCGCACCCAGCAGGTCCTGGCATACGAGTCGGGGGTCGGAGACACGGTCGACCCCTTCGGCGGCAGTTACTTCATGGAGGCACTCACCGACGACCTGGAGGAAGCCGCCCAGGCCCTGTTCGATCGGGTCGAAGAGATGGGTGGGGCGGTGGCCGCCATCGAGGCAGGCTTCATGCAGGCCCAGATCGAAGAGGCCGCCTACCGGGAGGCCCGGCGTCAGGGGGGAGGCGAGTCGGTGGTGGTCGGCCTGAACCGGTTCCAGACCGGCGAGGAGGCACCGATCGAGGTCCTACGGGTGGACCCGGCCCTGGAGGAGGGTCAGCGCCGCCGTGTCGAGGAGTGGCGGGCGACCCGCTCGGATCCGACCCCAGTCCTAGGCGAGCTCGCCGAGGCCGCCCGCGCCTCCGCCAACCTGCTGCCGATCATGAAGCGGGCCCTGATCGAAGGTGCCACGGTCGGCGAGGTGTCCGACGCCCTCCGGGGCGTGTTCGGGGTCTACCGTCCCGTCTGACCGGTACCCTGACCGGCCGTGACCTCGACCCGCACCAACACCGACCACTCTGGGCCGCGCTTTCTCGTCATCGGGGGTGGCCCGGCCGGAACCAGTTTCGCCACCACCGCCGCCGCCCGGGGGGCGCAGGTGACCGTGGTGGAAAAGGACATCATCGGCGGTGGCGCCCATCTCCTCGACTGCATCCCGTCGAAGACGATGACGGCCTCGGCCATCCGCATCTCCGTCCTGCGTGATGCCGCCAACGTCGGCCTCGTCACCGCCCCCGGCAAGGTCGACACCGGTTCGCTGTCGACCCGGATCCAGGCCATCACCGGCGACCTCAACCGGTCTCTGGTCAGCCTCCTCGATTCGCAGTCGGTGGAGATGATCCGGGGCCGTGGCCGGCTCGTCGATGATCACACGGCAGTGGTCGAGACCGAGGAAGGGGAGGAGCGACGCCTGCAGTTCGACACGGCGTTGATCTCGACCGGGTCGGTTCCCCGGGTGCCGGAATGGGCCCCGGTCGATGGAGAACGGGTCCTCACCACCCGCCACGCCTACGACCTCCCGGAGGTGCCCGAGCACCTGATCGTGATCGGTTCGGGAGTCACCGGGGTCGAGTTCGTCCACATCTTCCAGTCGCTCGGAGCCCGGGTCACCCTGGTGGTGTCCCGTCAGCAGATCCTCCCCCACCGCGATCCCGAGGTGGCGGCGGTGCTGGAGGAGAACTTCCTGGAGCGAGGGGTAAAGCTCGTGATCGGAGCCCGGGCCAAGACGATCGAGCGCAACTCGGACGGGGTGGTAGTGCGCTGTGACGACGGCCGGGTGGTGGCCGGCACCCATGCCCTGCTCGCC
Source organism: Acidimicrobiia bacterium (assembly GCA_035461175.1). GTDB lineage: Bacteria > Actinomycetota > Acidimicrobiia > Spongiisociales > ZC4RG35 > DATHVR01. The sequence goes on from DATHVR010000076.1 coordinate 21,105, forward strand.
ATCGGCTCGGTGCCGCTCACCGAGAACCTGGGCCTGGACGCGGCCGGAGTCGACGCCGATCGGGGTTACATCGGGGTCGACGAGTTCCAGCGCACCAACGTCGCCCACATCTACGCCGCCGGGGATTGCACCGGCCAGATGCCTCTGTCCTCCGTGGCCAGCATGCAGGGCCGCAAGATCGCCCTGCATGCCCTGGGGGTGCCGGTGAAACCGCTCGACTACTCCAAGGTCGCCCAGGCCGTCTTCACCGAACCCGAGATCGCCTCCGTCGGGCTCGAAGAGGTGAGGGCGGCGGCCGAGGGCCGCAAGGTGCGAACGACCAAGGTTCCGTTCGCCGCCAACGAGCGGGCGGTCCTGCAGGGATTCACCCGCGGGTTCGTCAAGGTGATCTCGGACCCGGCCACCGGGGTGGTGCTGGGCGGGACGATCGTTGGCCACCGGGCCTCGGAACTGATCGCCACCGTCGCTCTGGCCGTGACGGCCCGGGTCACCGTCTCCCAGTTGGTGGAAACGTTGCTGATCCACCCCTCGATGAGCGAAGCCATCTCCGACGCCGCCGAATAGCCGGAGGCGCGCCTCCGGCGTCGTGTGTGATGGGTGGTGGCTGTTGGGTCAGCTCTACTCGATGGATGACCATCCACTGATCCGATCGAGCCTGATGATGATCCAGGGACCGAGCACCTGCTCTTCGTAGTCCGGGTACTTGTCGATCAGGGCCCGTTGGGCGGCCGCCGGCGGATCCTTCCAAACCGTGGCTGATCCGGTCGCCCTCACCCACCAGAGGCGCGACCAGTCGGCTTCATAGTGATGCGCCAGGATCGTGACACGGGGATCCCGGTGGATGTTGTCCAGACGACGGAGATCGCGTCCTCTTTTGGGTTTCTCATCGATCGCCGACACCAAGAACGGGTCCGGCCCATCGATGGTCACATAGGTGAAGGGGACTAGATGAACCGACCCGTCTTGGTTCACGGTCCCCAGTACGGCAACGGCAGCCGTCTTGAGAAGCTCCCAGGCTCTCGATGATTCCATGACCTAGTACTCACCACCCACCACTCACCACCCGGTACCGGCACCGCGACGGGAGGGTCCGCCCGTTCGCCTACTTGACCACCGCGATTACGGCTCCGTTGGTCACGGCGTCGCCGGGTTGGACCCTCAGGTCGACGATCTCGCCGGCGGCGGGGGATCTGACCTCGTTCTCCATCTTCATCGCCTCGAGCACGCAGATCGGTTCTCCGGCTTCGACAGCGTCGCCCGCCTTGACGTGGACCTTGACGATTGTGCCCTGCATGGGGGCGACGATCACCCCGTCGGTTGCGACCGGCTGGGAACGGCTGAGCCGGGGCGGGCGCCTTCGCACCTGGGCGCCGGCCCGGGCCTCGGGGGCCCAGAAGGTGACGGCGAAGCGGCGGCCACCGATCTCGACAGTCATCGACCGTTGCTCGAGTTCCTCTTCTTCGGGCAGGGCGGGTGGAGCCGAGGGGGTCTCACCCCCAAGTTCCACCGAAGTCTCCATCCAGCGGGTGTGGTGGGTGCCGGCCAGGAAGTCGGGGTGGGAGAGCACGGCGAGATGGGCGGGGATGGTGGTGTGGACCCCGCGTACGACGAACTCGCTCAGGGCCCGCTTGCTGCGGGCGATGGCATGCTCGCGGTCGACTCCCCACACCACCAGCTTGGCCATCAGATTGTCGTAGTACTGGCTGACCCGGGTCTGAGGGGTGATCCACCCGTCGACTCGCACCCAGGGGCCGGCCGGCTCCTGCCACTCCACCACCTGGCCCGGGGTGGGGGCGTAGTTCTGGTAGGGGTTCTCGGCATTGATCCGGAACTCGATGGCATGCCCCTCGGGAGTGACCTCGCCCAGGTCGAGCTCTTCGCCGGCGGCGATGCGGATCTGACATTCGACCAGGTCGAATCCGGTCACCATCTCCGTGACGGTGTGCTCCACCTGGAGGCGGGTGTTCATCTCGAGGAAGAAGAACTCGCCGCTCTGGTCGACCAGGAACTCGACGGTGCCGGCATTGACGTATCCGCACGCGCGCCCTGCGGCGAGGGCGGCGGCGGCAAAGCGTTCCCGCTGCGCCGAGGTGAACCCGGGGGAGGGCGTCTCTTCGATCAGCTTCTGATGGCGGCGTTGGACCGAACAGTCACGCTCGCCGAGGAAGATTTCGTTGCCGTGGGTGTCGAACAGGATCTGCGCCTCGACGTGGCGGGGCCGGTCGAGATACTTCTCCACATAGACCTCGGGGTTGCCGAAGTAGGCATCGGCCTCACGGCGGGCACCATCGAAAGCCGACTGGAGCTCGTCGTCGGACCGGACCACCCGGAGGCCCTTGCCTCCACCGCCATGGGCCGCTTTGATAGCGATCGGATAGCCGTACTCGCTGGCCAGCTCCTTGATGGTCCCGATGTCGCCTACCGGCTCGGTTACGCCGGGCACGGTGGGCACACCCTCGGCCTCGGCGGTGCGACGGGAGGTGATCTTGTCGCCCATCAACTGGATGGCCGTGGCGGGAGGGCCGATCCAGATCAGTCCCGCCTCTTCTACCGCCCGGGCGAACCCGGCGTTCTCGGACAGGAAGCCGTATCCGGGATGGATCGCATCCGCTTTCGCCTCCCGGGCCACCTGGAGGATGGTGTCCTGGCGCAGATATGACTCGGCGGCGGGAGCCGGGCCGATGTTCCAGGCTTCGTCGGCCAGTTGCACATGGAGGGCGTCCCGATCCAGCTCGGAATACACGGCAATGGTGTGGATCCCCATATCCCGAGCAGTCCGGATCACCCGAACGGCAATCTCCCCCCGATTGGCAATCAGCAGACGTGAGATCGTCTTCGTCATTGCCGACGGTCCGGCTTGGTGGTATCGAGTGCTGCGTGGTGGGTGGTGGGTTTCATGAGCCGGGTACTAGGAGGGGGTTCAAGGCCAGATCGACGCATGGTAGGTCTATCGGGATGCAGGACTTCCGGAAGCTGCGCGTTTGGCATGAGAGCATCGAGTTGGCGGCGGCCGTCTATGAAATGACCAGGAGGCTTCCCCGGTCTGAGCGATATGGAATCACCGCCCAGGTGCGCGGAGCGGCAGTTTCGATCTCGTCCAACATCGCCGAAGGGTGCGGTCGCCCCTCTCGAAAAGACTTCGCCCGATTCTTGGGAATCGCCATTGGGTCGGCGTCCGAACTCGAGAGCCAGCTCTACATCATTGCCCGCCTCGGACTGCTGGAAGACGATCACATCTCGGTGCTCGTACGACGGACGGCGCAATGCAGGAAACGGCTCATTGCGCTGTACCAGAGCGTCGGCGCGGCGATTTCGACTCAATACCCAGAACCCACCACCCACTACTCCCTCGACGGGCGTTGAGCCCGTCATAGCGGGATGTTGCCGTGCTTTTTCTGGGGGAGCGAATCTCGTTTGCCGCGGAGCATTCGCAGGGCACGGATCAATTTGGCCCGGGTTTCGCGGGGCTCGATCACCTCGTCGACCAGGCCTAATTCGGCGGCCCGGTAGGGATTGTTGAAGCGGAATTCGTAGTCGGCGATGAGCTCGTCCCGTCGGGCATCGGGATCGTCGGCCTCCTTGAGCTCGCGGCGGAAGATCACGTTGACGGCCCCCTGGGCGCCCATGACGGCGATCTCGGCACTGGGCCAGGCGTAGACCAGATCGGCCCCGATCCCGCGGGCGTTCATGACCAGATAGGCGCCGCCGTAGGCCTTGCGGGTGATCACCGAAACGCGCGGGACGGTGGCCTCGCAGTAGGCGTAGAGCAGCTTGGCCCCGTGCCGGATGATGCCGCCGTGTTCCTGGCTCACGCCGGGAAGGAAGCCGGGGACGTCGACAAAGGTGACGAGAGGGATGTTGAAGGCGTCGCAAAAGCGAACGAAGCGGGCGCCCTTCTCGGAGGCGGTGATGTCGAGGGTGCCGGCCAGGGCGGAGGGCTGGTTGGCGATCACACCGATCGAATGTCCGTCGAGACGGGCGAACCCGACCACGATGTTGGGTGCCCACAGTTCGTGAACCTCGAAGAACTCCCCGTCGTCCACGACGGACTCGATCACCTCCACCATGTCGTACGGCTGGTTGGCGGAGTCGGGAATGATGCGGTCGAGCGCGTCCTCGATCCGGTCGGGACTGTCGGAGGGGGTGAAGTATGGGGCGAGCTCCAGGTTGTTCTGGGGAATGAACGAGAGCAGGTAGCGGACGGCGTCGAGGGCGTCCTTGCCGGTGGGGAACACGAAGTGGGTGACACCGGACATGGAGGCGTGGGTGGTGGCGCCTCCCAGGTCTTCCATCGTCACCTCCTCGCCGGTCACGGTGCGGATCACGTCGGGTCCGGTGATGAACATGTGGCTGGTCTTGTCGACCTGGATCACGAAGTCGGTCATCGCCGGGGAGTAGACGGCACCACCGGCGCATGGTCCCATGATGACCGAGATCTGGGGGATGACCCCCGAGGCGCGGACGTTGCGCTCGAAGATCCGGCCGTAGCCGTCCAGGGAGGAGACGCCCTCCTGGATCCGGGCCCCGCCGGAGTCCTTGAGCCCGATCACGGGGGCACCCACTTCGAGGGCCATGTCCATCAACTTGCAGATCTTGTCGGCGACGGCCGCGCCCAAGCTGCCTCCGAACACAGTGAAGTCCTCGGCGTAGACGAAGACGGTGCGGCCGTCGACGGTGCCGTAGCCGGTAACGACGGCGTCGCCGAGTGGGCGCTTGTCCTCGATTCCGAAGCCCTGCGCCTCGTGGCGGACGAAGAGGTCGAGTTCGTTGAACGACCCCTTGTCGAGCAACGTGTCCAGTCGCTCGCGCGCGGTCAGCTTCCCCAGCTCATGCTGACGATCGATGGCCCGCTGGCTGCCGGCGTTGAGGCCCTCTTCCCTCAGCTTGCGGAGTTGTTCGATACGCGCTTCGGTTCCCATACAGATACCTTGGACTCGCGAGGAGGTGGTGTGGATACACCATATTCGGTGACCGAGGTGGAAGAGGTTTCTTCGACCCAGGACGTCGCTCGGGCCCAGTTCACTTCCGGGACGCCGGCGGTGGTGATCGCCCGGCGCCAGACCGGGGGTCGGGGGCGTACCGGGGCGAGATGGGAGACGGCTCCCGTGGCGGTGGCGGTCTCGGTGGCGTTCACCGCCAGATGGGACCCCTCCCGGGCCCCGCTGGTGACCCTGCTGGCAGGGGTGGCCGCCGCCCGGGTGATGGGGCCGGAGGTTCGGCTGAAGTGGCCCAACGACGTTCTCCTGGAGGATTCCAAGGTCGCCGGGATCCTGGTCGAGCTCTCGAACGGAGTCTACGTTGCCGGCCTGGGCGTCAATCTGTGGTGGCCCCAGCCCCCGCCGGGATGGGGATCGCTCTACGAGTCCTCGCCGGAAGACTCGGCCGGGGTGGCGCTGGGGACCGATTGGGCGGCCGAACTGTTGAATCTGGTCGCCGTCGGTCCCGATCGCTGGCCCCGCGACGAGTACCGGCAGCGCTGCGCCACCCTGGGTCGAGAGATCGAATGGGACCCGGAGGGACGCGGCCGGGCGGTTGGGATCGCGCCCGACGGAGCCCTGGTGGTCGAAGCCGGCGACGGGACGACGACGCTCGCCTCGGGAGCGGTCCGCCACGTGCGGGTGCTCTAGCTCAGAACCCGAGGTCTTCGGTCTCGGCGACGGGGAGGGTCTGGAGGAAGAACTGGGTCAGGCGCACCGAGGCATCGGCGGCGGCGTCGGCGTGATAGGAGTCGCCGTTGATGTTGAGGAAGCCGTGACCGGCCCCTGCGTAGATCAGCCACTGGCCGGCATCGTTGCGGCGCTGGGCCTCGTCGATCGTGGCGGCGTCGATCAGGTCGTCTTCGGCCCCGTACAGGCCGAGGACGGGGATCGGGAGGTGATCGAGGAGGTCGGCGACCTGCACCTCACGTTCCTCGTCTCCCGTGAGCGGCGTGTAACACACCGCCACGGATCGCGCCCACGGCCGGTTGGCTCCGAGCGCAAGGGCGAAACGGCCGCCCACGTCCAGACCGAGGAGTCCTATACCCCCGGAGTGGGCCCAGTCGACGTCGTCGCTTTCGAGGAACTCGTGCACCTCGTCGAGGTCGGTGATGGCGCTGCGATCGGAGAGCAGCAGGTAATCGTCGATCGGATCGCCGGTTCGTTCCCGGTACAGGTCGGTGGCGAGGGCAGCGATGCCGTGGCGGGCGAAGTTGCGGCACAGGTCCTTCTCGAACGAGCTGAGCCCGTCGATGTCGGGGACGATCACGACGGTGGGATAGCGGCCGGTACGATCCGGCCGGGCCAGGTAACCGGGCCGGTAACCGGCTCCGATGGGCACGCCGAAGGGGCCGTACATGATCGAATAGGTGCCCTCGTGGGGGAGGACCGCCACGGTAGTGACCTCCTGGCCGTTGACTCGCCTCCGAGGTTACCGAGTTCGCCATCGCCCGTGAACCATCGGCCAGGCCACCGACTTCCCGTGAACCGCTGGTAGCCTCCCGGCGTCTGATCGGCATGTCCCGGCATTCCTCCTCACCCCCGCCGCGCGCTCGACGCGCCCTGCCCCGCTGGCTCAAGATCTCGATCCTCAGCCTGCTGGTCGTGGCCAACCTCGCCCTGTTCTGGGTGTGGTGGACGATTCGCAGCACCCAGCAGTCGTTCACGGAAAACGCCACCGCCCTCGAAGAGGTGGTCCCGGAACTGGTCTCCCGTCCCACCGACGACGCCGAGCCGCTCTACTTCCTTCTGATCGGTAGCGACAGCCGGGAAGGAGTCGACACCGGCCTGTTCGGGAGCTTCGGAGGCGCCCGCGGCGACGTCGTGATGCTGGTGCGTCTCGACCGGGCCGACGACCGGGCCCAGATCCTCAGCATTCCCCGCGACACCCTCGTGACGATCGAAGGTCACGGCGAGGACAAGGTCAACGCCGCCTATGCCTACGGCGGCGCCCCACTGATGGTGCGGTCGGTGGCCGATGCCTTCGAGGTGCCCATCCATCACTACGTCGAGGTCGGGTTCGCCGGATTCCAGGACCTGGTCGAGGAACTGGGCGGGGTCGAGATGTCATTCGCATACGCCGCTCGCGACGCCAAGTCGCGCCTGGATGTGCCGGCGGGAACGATCACGCTCGACGGATTCCAGGCTCTCGCCTACGCCCGCAGCCGCTATTACCAGGAACTTCGCGGTGACACCTGGCAGAGCGTCGACGCCAACGACATCGGCCGTGCCCAGCGGCAGCAGAATCTGGTGCTCGCCATCCTCCAGCAGATGCGGCGACCTTCCACCCTGACCGAAGCCGGATCGATCGTGGCGTCCTTCGCCCGGCACATGACGGTCGACGCCACTCTGGCCGAGAGCTCCCTGGCGGAGCTGGCGCTGGCCATGCGCGGTCTGGGGGCGTCCGACATCGAGACCGCCACCATCCCCACCGAGGGAGCCAATCGCAACGGTGCTTCGGTCCAGCTGCTGGTGGAGCCCGAGGCGTCCGCCATGCTGGAGGCGTTCCGGTCCGGAAGGCCCATGGACATCGGGGAAACCGCCGATATCTTGTCCGTCGACGTTTTGAATGGGAATGGGATAGCTGGGAACGCTGCGGAGTGGGCCGACCGCCTGAGACAGGCGGGGTACACGGTCAACCGGATCGACGACGCCGACCGCCTCCAGGAGGAGACGGCGGTGCTGGTCGAGGCCGGACTCGCCGACGCCGCCGCCGGACTCCTCGACGACCTCGGTTTCGGAAGAGTCGAGATCGGGAACGTTCCTGCCGATGTAGACGCCGTGGTGATCCTCGGCTCCGACGCCTCGCCGGTGTCGTGAAGGGAGAGAAGAAGATGAAGAATGTCGCAGTGATCGGAGCCGGTTACGTTGGGCTCGTGACCGGGGCCGGTCTGGCCCATCTCGGGCATCGTGTCCGGCTCGCCGAGAAATCGGCCGAGCGGGTCGCCCAGCTCGAGGCGGGGGAGGTTCCCATCTTCGAAGAGGGCCTGGCCGAGCTGCTGGCCAAGGGTCGCTCCTCGGGCCGGCTAACCGTGCACAACGACAACGTCGAGGCGATCGAGGACGCCCAGTTCATTTTCCTGTGCCTCCCCACCCCTCCCGGCCCCGACGGCCGGGCCGATCTCAGCTTCGTAGAAGGGGTGATCGAGGAACTGGCCAACGTGGTTCCCGCCGACGCCATCTTCGTGGTCAAGTCGACGGTGCCTCCCGGCTCGGTGATCCGGTTCTCGAAGCGTCTCGTCCATCTGGGCAGCCCCGCTGTTATCGCCTCCCATCCCGAGTTCCTCCGCGAGGGCCGGGCGGTGGGCGACTTCATGCGGCCCGACCGGATCGTGGTCGGCGCCTTCACACCCGAGGTGGCCGATGCCGTGGCCTCTCTCTACGACTCGTCGGTAGCCACGGTGATCACCGACCCCACCTCGGCCGAGATGATCAAGTACGCCTCCAACTCCTACCTGGCCGCCCGCCTCACCTTCGTCAACACTCTCGCCAACCTGTGCGAGGCCGTGGGCGCCGACATCACCGACGTGATCGACGGCATGGGCCGTGACCATCGCATCGGCCCCCACTTCCTCCAGCCGGGCCCCGGTTACGGCGGATCCTGCTTCCCCAAGGACACCGAGGCGCTGATCGGGGTCGCCGAGGACGCCGGTTACGACTTCAAGCTGCTCAAGTCGGTCATCGAGGCAGATGCCATGCAGCGGGCCCGTCTGGTCGAGAAGATCCGCCAGGCTGCCGGGGGCGGGCTGCGCGGCCGCCGGGTGGCGATGTGGGGCCTGGCCTTCAAGGCCGGCACGGACGACGTCCGTGAGTCACCTGCCCTGCGGGTGGCCATCAGCCTGCAGCGGGAGGGAGCCGATGTCGTCGCCTACGACCCGGAGGCAACCTCGGAGCAGGTGACCGGGGCGGAGAGCGCCATCGAGGCCGTGCGCGGTGCCGACGTGCTGGTGGTGGCCACCGAGTGGCCCGAGTTCCGTGACGTCGACCTGGATCAGGCTCGCAAGCTGATGCGGGGCCACCGCATCGTCGATGCCCGCAACCTGCTGGAGCCCCACAAGGTCCGGGCCGCCGGCTTCGACTACGTAGGAATGGGTCGCCCGCTGGCGTGAGCGGCCGCCGCGGGTTTGCCCGGGTCTTGGTGGCCGGTACCGGGTGCTGAGTGATGGGTAGTGGGTGCTCAAACCCGGACGACCCGCCAGCCACAACCCACTACTGACCCGCCGCCCACAAACCCCAGCCGGAACCCAATACCGCCCGGGCGTCGAAACGCCCGATCTAGCGGAAGAGGTCTTCTTCCGGGGGGCGGATAACGTCTTCCTGGACCGAGCCGGGGCTTGCGGCGAATTCGACGCCGCGAACCAGGGCGGCGCAGATCCCGGTCGCCTTTCCCATCACCAGGTCGGCGGCGGCAGCCACCTCGTCGGCGAGGTTGACCTCGGTCACGTCGAGCACTCGCCCGAAGCTGTCGGTAGTCCCGCGCAGGTCGGTGATGGGCGACATTCCCGCCACCCCGATGGCGACGTCGACCAGTCCCCGCCGCCAGGGGCGCCCGAAGGTGTCGGTGATCACCACCGCCGGACGCACTCCGAGCTCGGCGCCCAGACGGTCGCGCAGGCGCCGGGCCGAGCGATCGGGATCCTCGGGAAGCAGGACGGCCGTCCCGGGAGCGGCATTGGAGCGGTCGATACCGGCGTTGGCGCAGATGAAACCGTGGCGGGTCTCGGCGATGACCAGGTTGCCGCGCCGGCGGACGATCCTCACGGCCTCGTCCTCGACCAGACGCCGGTGGGCGTCGGGACCGTCGTCGGCCAACTCGACCACTGCCCCTTCCGATTTCGACACCACCTTGTGGGTCACGACGACGATGTCGGCGTCCGTCGGTCCCAGCCCTGCGAGGGCGGCGGCCAGCATTCCGGCGAAGTCGTCACCGGGAGAGATCTCACCGATTCCCGCGACCGGCTCGATGCTCAGTCTCACCGGAACTGCACGATCTGGTTGGCCAGGGCGGTGGCGGCCTCGATCTCGCTGATGCGGGTGGGCAGGGCCCGCACCCTGACCTCCCCCCAGTCCCCTTCGGCGTCGTCGGCGTCGGCCGAGTCGACGATCAGTTCGTGGAGGAGCCCGTCGTAGGCCTGGAGCACTCCGGCCGTACCGGGGGGAAGACCCAGACCGTCCATGACCTTGTCGGCCGGTCCCTTGATGGCCCGTCCCCCGATCAGGGGACTGACCCCCACCACCGAGCGGGCGTCGGAGACGGCGTCGGCGATGCCGTCCACGGCCAGCATGGGCCACACCGATAGGGGAGGGTTGGAAGGCCCAATCACCACTAGGTCGGCCTCCCGCAGTGCGGTCAGAACCCCGGGAGCGGGGGTGGCGGCCCAGGCTCCGCTGAAGCGGACGTCGTCGACCCGCCCACGGTGCTGTCTGTCCACGAAGTAGGTCTGGAACGAGAGCCAGCCCTCGTCCTCGAGATGCACTTCGGTGCGGATCGGCTCGTCGGAGACGGGCAGGACCGTGGCCCTGACCCCGAAGACGGCCGCCTGGGCCGTAGTCACCTGGCTCAGCGTCCAGCCCTCCTGCAGACGGGCGGTCCGGAAGAGGTTGGTGGCCAGGTCCCCGTCGCCGATCCGGAACCACGTCTCGAGAGGAAACTTCTCGAGGGCTTCGATCACACGGTGGCTGTCGTCGGCCAGCCCCCAACCCTGGGGCCCCTGCTTGTCGGCCAGGGTGTAGATGACGGTGTCGATATCCGGTGAGACCCGCAGGCCGTAGATGGTTTCGTCGTCGCCGGTATTGACGATGGCGGTGAGTTCGACGTCTTCCAGCGCAGCCAGGCCGCGCAGCATGCGCGCACCGCCGACGCCGCCGGACAATGCTGTGACCTTCACATCCCCACCTCGACGAGCCTCCTGGTCGACTCTCACCCTCCCACGGTTCGGTTACCGGGGTCCGGGGGGAGAGATTGCCATAGTTGACCCTCACGTTCCACAATGGCGGCCCGCATGAGTTTCCCTTCCTCGGATCGATCCGAGGTCCCCGACGTCGTTATGCCCGCACAGGCCGAGCCCGGCTCTGTGTCGGTCGTCGCCGTTGTTTCGGTCGTGGCGGGAGTCGATCCGCAGGCCACACTGGACGCAGTCGGTGGCCAGAGCCTGGTTCCGACCGAGGTGCGGCTGATCGGTTCGTCCGAATCCGAAGCCCCGATCGGGGTGGTGCTCAGCGGCGATCTCGAAGAGGTGGTGGCGGGCCTCGATCCCAGCGTCGACTACGTGTGGATCCTGCACGGTGACGCCCATCCCCGTCCCGACGCCCTCGGGGCGTTGGTGTCGGAGGCGGAGCGATTCGAAGCATCGCTGGCCGGGTCCAAGCTGCTCGTGGGTGGGACCGACGACACCCTCGAATCGGTCGGTTCGGCGACCGACGCCTTCGGCGAGCCCTACAGCGGCCTCGACGAGGGGGAGGTCGACCTCGAACAGTACGACGTGGTTCGCGACGTCGCCTTCGTCTCGTCGGTGTCGATGCTGGTCCGCCGCGACCTGCTCCGGGGCATGCGCGGCCTCGATCCAGCTCTGGGCCCGGTGGCGGCCGGCCTCGACCTCAGCCAGCGGGTGCGGATCGCCGGTGGGCGGGTGATCGTCGTCCCCTCTTCCGAGGTCCACCACGACCGTCGCTGCGGCCGGGGCGACGGCGGGTGGCGCGAGCAGTCGGGACGGATGCGGGCCATGCTCAAGGCCTACCGCCCCATCACCCTGGCCTGGATGGTGCCCTTCTCGCTGCTGGTCGGGCTGGTCGACTCCCTTGGCAGCCTCGTGCTGGGGCGCTGGCGTCAGATCCCCCGCTATCTCCTCACCTGGGCGTGGAACCTCGTGCACCTGCCTTCCACCATCGGCTTGCGACGCCATCTGGCCAAGGTGCGCCAGGTCGGAGACGAGGAGCTCTTCCGCTATCAGGTGCGGGGCTCGGTGAGGCTGCGGCAGGTGGGGGCCGAGCTATCCGATCGGGCCCTGGCCATGTTCGACGACGACCGTCCCGTGACCCGGCGGGCAACCGAGGTGTGGAACTCGCCTGCCACGTGGGCCCTGCTGGCGGCCATCCTCATCGTGGTGGTGGGTCTGCGAAGCATCTTCTTGTCCGGGTTGCCCAACACCGGGTTCTCGCTTCCCTTCGGTGAGGACCCGTTCGCCTCGCTGTCCCGTTTGGCCGGTGGCTGGAATCGAGCCGGGCTCGGTACCGATGCCCCCGTTCTGCCCGCCACCGGCGTGGCGGCGGTCTGGCAGATGGTGCTGCTGGGTGAAGCCGGCCTGGCACGCTCGCTCCTCACCCTGGCAGCTTTCATCGCCGGCATCTTCGGAATCGGACGCCTGGCCGGCCGGCTGGGTGTGGGAGGCCCGTGGGCCTATCTGGCTGCCGTCCCGCTCCTGTTCGGGCTGGCCGCCGCCTATCTGGCGGATGGAGGCCGGTGGCCGGCGTTGATCGCGATGGCGCTGCTGCCGGCAGCGATGGCGACCGTGCTCGGTCCGACCCCTACCTCCCGCCGGGAGTGGTGGGGGATGGCGGGCCGCTCGCTGGTGGCGGTGGCACTGGTGTCGGCATTCGTCCCCTGGCTGGCTCCGGC
>DATHVR010000077.1:0-8645 GCA_035461175.1 Acidimicrobiia bacterium
CGCTACCGGGGTGCCCCGGGCCGCCATCATGTCCACTCCCTGATGGCCGCGGCCGCCGGAACGGGGAGCACCCCAGGTGTCGATGAACGAGACCGGCCCGGCCACGGGACACGCCTGGCCTCCGCTGGGCTGGGGAGGAGGTGGGGCGGTGGTGGGGGGCGTGGTGGCGGCAGTCGTCTCGGTCGTCTCGGCCACGGTGGTGACGGTGGTGGCCGGCGAGTCGTCATCGTCGTCGGCGGTGACGGGGGCGGTGGTGGCCGGGGCCACGGTGGTAGTGGTCGAAATGGCGGCGGCGAGACGGGCCGCCTCCTCGGCCTCACGCCGGCGTCTCTCCTCCTCCTCTCGCTGCCGCTGGGCGACGACTGCGTCGTAGTCGGCCGAGGCGGCCACGAAGTTCGCCTCCGCTTCCTCGGTCAGCGCGGCCAGTTCGGCCGTCACCTCCTGCTGCTCCAACTCGGCATCGGCCAACCGGCCTGTCTGTCGTTCGAGCTCGGCCTGGGTCGCCTTGAGAGAATCGATGGCGCTCTCCTCGAGGCCGGTCACCTGGCGGACATACTCAAGCCCGGCCGGGACCGACTCGGATCCGCCCCCCAGCAGCGCCACCAGCGACACCGACGAGGTCGCCCCCACATACATCTCGACGGCCAGGGTCTCCACCGACGCCTGGGCGGTCGTGAGTCGGACCCGGGTGCGCCCGATGGCGTCGTTCAGGCTCGAGATCTCGTCGGCGAGTTGCACCTGGCGCACATAGGCGTCCTCGAGCTGGCGGACGAGAGAGTCGGCCCGCGCCTGGGCCTCGCTCACGCGTTGCGCCGCCTCCTCCACGTCCTCCTCGCTGACCTGGGCCAGGGCCGGCACGGCCAGGAGCAACACCAGCACGGAAGCCAGCATTCGTCTCACGTTTGACCCTCGACCTGCAATCTCACACTCTTCCCGTCGACCCGTAACGAGCCCTCCTCCACCAGTTTGTCGAGATGGGCACGCACCGACCGGGCGGCCAGCGGGTGGAGCGAGGAGTCGACCTCACGATATACCACTTCGACGATCTCCCCGACGGTGGCGGCACCGGCGGAGATGGCGTCGACGATCTCTCCCTCCCGCTGCATCCGGTGGGCGATGTACCAGTCGATCACGGCCCCCGGGTCGTCCATGACCTCGCCGTGACCGGGATAGAGCATGTCGAGGTCGAGCGGCCGCAGGCGCTCCAGCGAACGGAGGTAGGGGGCCATCCGTTCGACCATCACCGAGGAACCCCCGAGGATGTGGTCGCCGGTGAACAGCACCCGGTCCGAGCGAAAGCAGAGGTGGTCGTCGGAATGGCCCGGTGTGTACAGAACGTCGAGCCGGGCGGCCCCGAACTCCACCGTCGCCCCCTCGTCGAGGCGCAAGTCGGGGTCGAAAGCGGGCCCCGGCGCATATCCGTAGGCCGGTATCCCCAACTCGGTGGCGAGCGGATTCGCCAGAGGTGCGTGGTCCTCGTGGGTATGGGTGACGATCACTCCCACCAGGGTGAGGTCGTCCAGCCGGGCGGCGATGGCGGCGGCATGGTCGTGATCGATCGGGCCCGGGTCGATGACGACGGCGCTGCCGGCCGACTCGAGCAGCCAGGTGTTGGTGCCCTCCCCCGTGTAGGGACCCGGGTTGGGAGCGAGGATCCGCTCGATCCTCATGGGAGTTCGGCCGCCGTGGGCAACTGGATCCGCACCTCGGAGCCGTCATACTCCACCACCGGCTCTACCCGCGAGCCCAGTGCCTGCCCGGCGGCATGCCAGATCGAATCGATGTCGGCGTGCCGGGCCAGCCACTGGAGATGATGAATGGTGGGCGTTACCAGGGCCCACTCCTGTCGCTCCATCCGATCGAGCGCCTCGGCCGGACGGATCCAGGCGGTGTCGATCACCTCCCCCGGCTGGGGGACGAGGTCCGGGTCGGAATCCAGCACCGCCACGTAGAAGCGGGTGTCGAAGCGGGTGGGTGCCCCCTCGGGCGTCACCCACTGGGAAACCAGACGGAGCCGCTCGCCGTCGAGAACGGCACCGCGTGAGAGGACGGTCTCGAAGACGCCCACCCCGATGGCGGTGACCGGTTCGATCAGTTCGGGATCGGTGATGGCCAGCCCCACCTCCTCGGCCGTCTCGCGCAGGGCGGCGGCGCGCCACGACAGATCGTCGACCCCGTCGGGGGCCCGGACGGCACGTCGGGCGATGTTCTCGTGGTCGATCGGCTCGAGACCGCCGCCGGGAAACACCCACAGGCCGCCGAAGAAGCCGCGCGCCGGGCGCTCGATCATCAGGACCTCGGGCTCGTAGGGTGTGGACCGCACCAGCATCACGGTGGCGGCCGGACGGGGGATCACGCCCGCCACACTTCGACCCGGGCGGGTTCGGACTCCAAGCTGCGAGTGAAACGGGCCCCGAAGCGCCCCCGCAACCACTCCCGCACCGCGGGAACCAGCAGGGCGAATCCGGTCAGATCGGTGAGGAAGCCGGGAGTGAGGAGGAAGGCCCCTGCCACCAGCAGCATCGCCCCGTGGGCGAGTTCCCGGGTGGGAATCACTCCCTCAGCGAGGCGGCGACGGGCGTCCTGCCAGACGGCCACACCCTGGCGCTTGACCAGGGCGGCACCCACCACCCCGGTCAGAAATATGATGCCCAGAGTGAGAGGTATCCCGACGGCGTCGCCCGCCCAGATGAGGAGGGCCATTTCCACCAGCGGTAAACCGACGAAGAGGAGGATGCGGTACATGCCCACCACAGGGTACCGGCGTCCCATCTGAAGCTACATCCCCGAAGAGGGACCGGTCAGTCCCGATTTTCGCGACAGAATTGCGCGCCATGGGGCGCCATGGAGCGCAATTCTGTCGCGAAAAGCTCTTAGCCTCGCCCCCGAGCCCTGCGAGACAGACGACTTCACGCGCAAAGACCGGCCGGAGATGGCCCCGACGGGCCTGGCAGCCGAGACGAGCAGCCGTAGGGGCGTGGGGGAAGTACCCCCACAAAACGTCGCAGGAGTTCTGCCAGACTTTGGGGCATGAGTGAGCGACTCGAGCGACTCGAGGCCGGGATGGTGATTCCCTATGGAGGGGATCGGGTGACGCGGGTCCCGGAGGATCTGGCCGCCGAGTTCTCGACCGGGGACCGACTGGTGGTGGTCCAGGAGGACGGGACGCTCCTGCACATACCCGCCGCGGTGGGAAACATCGCCGACGCGGCGGTGGACCGGGCGGTCGATGCCTTCGAGCGGATGGGATCGATGTCCCAGCAGGCGATCACCGAGTTCTTCCAGCACTTCGCCGCCGCCCTCGGTGACGACACCGCCTTCTCCCCCATCGCCGAAGCCAACCGGGCCGACGTCGCTCGTGCCCGTGAGCGGGGCCGCTCGACGACCCGGCTGGAACTCACGGACCGGATGCGCTCCGACATGGTCGACTCGCTCCGGATCTGGGAGCGGACCCGGACATCCGACGAGCCGGTGGAGCGAGTCGATCACGAGGGGTGGCGGGTCGAGATCGTCCGGGCCGGACTGGGCGTGGTCGGATTCGTTTTCGAAGGCCGCCCCAACGTGTTCGCCGACGCCACCGGGGTCCTCCGTTCCGGCAACACCGTGGTGTTCCGGATCGGCTCGGATGCCCTCGGTACCGCCCGGGCCATCATGCAGCATGCGGTGGAGCCGGCCCTGAAGCGAGCCGGATTGCCGGCCGGTGCCGTCACCCTGGTCGACTCGCCTGCCCGGGCGGCGGGATGGGCGATGTTCTCGGATCCGCGACTAGGCCTGGCGGTGGCGCGCGGCTCGGGTCCGGCCGTAGCCCAACTCGGGGCGGTGGCACGCCAGGCCGGGACTGCGGTCAGCCTGCACGGAACCGGAGGAGCCTGGCTGGTGGTCGCCACCGACGCCGACCTGGCCACCACCGAACAGGTGGTCTATCACTCCCTCGACCGCAAGGTATGCAACACACTCAATACCGTGGTGGTGGTCGGGGAGGAACCGCAGGCCCGGGTGGCGGCGGTGCTGGCCGGCCTCCAGCGCGCCGCGGAACGCCGGGGCACCAACCCGAAGCTCCATGTCGCCGGCGACGTCGAGCTTTCCCCGTGGTGGACCCAGGAAGCGGAGATCACCCGAGCCGAGGGACCCGTCACCGAGCTGCTGGCCGAGTCGCTCCCCGAGACCGAGCTGGGCAGGGAGTGGGAGTGGGAGGCCAGCCCCGAGATCACCCTCACGGCCGCCCCCACTCTGGAGGAGGCGGCCGAGTCGTTCAACCGACATTCACCACGGTTCGTGACCAGCCTGGTTTCAGAAGACCCCGAAGCTCACGATCGATTCTTCGCCCTGGTCGACGCCCCCTTCGTGGGCAACGGCTTCACCCGCTGGGTCGACGGCCAGTATGCCCTCCAGCGTCCTGAGCTGGGCCTGTCCAACTGGCAGTTCGGACGGTTGTTCGGCCGGGGCGGCGTCCTCTCCGGCGACTCCATCTACACCCTGCGCACCCGGGCGATCCAGGACGACCCCGACATCGGTCGCTAGGTCGGAAGTCGGAAGTCGGAAGTCGGAAGTCGGAAGTCGGAAGTCGGAAGTCGGAAGCAGTCGGGCGACCGGCGTCTGTTCGAGGCTCCGCCTCGAACAACCAGCGAGACGCGCCCCAGACGGGCTCAGGCCCGACGCGCGGGCCTCGAAGTCGCCCGACCATCAAACAGCGTCGCGAAACCTCATTGCCCAGGAGAGGACGGCCACACCGGCGGCTATGAGGATCAGGACCGTCACCACGCCGCCGCCGACTCCGGGCCGGACCGAGCCAAGCATCTCGCCGGCGGCGCCAGACAGCTCGGTGAGGTCGGCGTAGATCGAGAGAGCGATGCGCCATATCGACGACGCCGACAGTCCCGAAACGACCGTCGCCAGGATTCCCTCCCAAACGAAAACGTAGGCGAGACCTGGGATCAGCGAGCGCGCGAAGAGATAACCCAGCGGCACGAACACGGCGCTGTATGCCAGGGCGGCGGCCACGTACGCCGACAGGGCGGGCACCGCCAGGCCCCAGTCGCCGAGGGTGAGCCCGGCAGCCAGGAAGGCCACCAGCCAGCCGGCGACGGCGACCACGATCGACGCCCCCGCTGCTGCCAGCCACGCAGAACCGGCGAACGCCATCCGACCGACCGGAGTGATAAACAGGAACGGAAGCGTCCCCCCGTCGCGCTCATCCCGAAGGACGGCCGTAGCGAGGAAGAGGATGGCGATGGACAGGGTGGCAGCGGGAACCGTGGCGAGGACTTCCTCGAAGATCACGGTCGCCTCGGCCTCGCTCTGACCGGCCATGGAAACCCACGCCACCAGGCCCGGGACCGAAGCGAGCAGGATCATCCCGATGAGCCGCTTGCCGCGCAACAGCCGCCCGAATAGGTGGGAGGTCAGGCGCGGGTTCATCGACCCGCCTCCACCAGATAACGGAACACGCTCTCGAGTGATTCATCCACAGGGGCTACCTCAGAGACCGTGACCGAGCGACTGCGGGCCACGACCGGAAGGGCCCGGGCAAAGGCCGAGGGGTCGGTGGTGATCACGTCCATGGCCCCGTCGAGAAGGGTGATGCCGTCAACCCCTTCGATCTCCATCAAGGCCGCGGCCAAAACCCGGGGCTCGGAGGCACGCACGAAGACCTGACGCGGCTTGTCGGTCATGGCCGCCCGCAGCGCCGCCAGGTCCCCGGTGGCGGCCA
This sequence comes from Acidimicrobiia bacterium, assembly GCA_035461175.1. GTDB lineage: Bacteria > Actinomycetota > Acidimicrobiia > Spongiisociales > ZC4RG35 > DATHVR01. Next base: position 5,711 of record DATHVR010000077.1, read on the forward strand.
GGCGGCCGTCGACCATCGCCACTACCCGGTGGGTCATCCGCTCGACCTCGGCCAGCACGTGGGAGGAGACGACGACCGTCCGCCCCTCATGTCCCAGCCGGATGAAGAGCTCGATCAACTGGGCCCGCTGGACAGGGTCGGCCCCGTTGAGGGGCTCGTCGAGGACCAGCACGGTCGGATCCGACACGAGCGCCGACGCCACCTTGGCCCGCTGGCGCATGCCCTTGGAGAAGCCGCCCATCCTTCGGTCGGCGTCAACGGTCAGGCCGACGGTGGCGATGGCCTCCTTGGTAGCCGTGGCCGGGTCGCTCACGCCGGCCAGGGTCGCCTTCAGCTCCACAAAGCGACGGGCGGTGAGGTCCGGGTAGATCGCTTCGTCGTCGGGAACCATCGCCACCCGGGCATAGACGGAACGGTCCACGCGCGGATCGACACCCAGCACGCTCACCTCGCCCTGACTGGGAACCTGGAGGCCGGTCAGCACCCGGAGCAGGGTGGTCTTGCCGGCGCCGTTGGGTCCCAGCAGGCCAGTCACACCCGGCTCGAAGGCCACCGTCACCTCGGATAAGGCCACCTTCTGGCCGAACCACTTCGATACACCCCGGGCCTCGACGGTCATGCCAGCCTCCGGTAGCGACGAAGGGTCCACAACGAGCCCCCCACCGCGACGACCAGGATCGACACCGCCGAGACCCACGGGGAGAAGCCGGCCGCTTCCATCGGGTACGTCGCCATGTCGACGTCGAACACCCAGTCCCGCACGTAGCGCGCGTGAGCATCGAAGGCGAAGAGCGAGACCCAGCGGGCACCCGGGAACGAGGCGGCCGAGATGATCTCGGCGAGGTTGTTGCCCGCGATGAGGACCGCCAGGGAAGTGGCGGCGGCGAAGGGGGTCCGATCGATGTAAGCGGAGATGATGGCGAGGACGCCACCGTGGACGAGGATGAAGGCAAGGGTGGAGACGGCGATCTTCCAGAGGATGTCGAGGTTGCCACCCAGATAGGCGAGGAAGCCGTCGCTGAGCGCGGCCTGGCCGACGTAGAAGGCGAGTTGGGGGACCAGGTAGATAGACGACGCCATCACCAGATAGGCGACCGCTTTGGCACCCAGATAGTCGACCACCGTGAGGGGCCGCGAGAAGTAGACCGACAGAACGCCCTGCCGTCGGTCAGGGCCGAGGAGTTCCGGCATCGTGACGGCCAGGAACAGCCAGGAGATCCGCGAGTAGACGTCGAAGAGCTCGGGATAGGAAGGCAGTCCTTCCGCCCCGGCGGCTGCCGCCGATCCGGCCACGAACTGCAGCCCGATGAACACCGCCGCCATCAGTACGCCGATGCCCAGGAGACTCCAGGGCAGGAGTTTGCGCCGGGCTTTGCGGCGCAGGCCCAGGATCCTCCGGATTCCCTCGCGTACGATCGCCCGCCGAGCGCCGGAGCGACCGGTGAGCTCACCCTCATATGTGCGATAGCCGCGGTCGTAGATGACGGCGTCGCTCACGGCGACCTCCTCGCCGTGGACAGGAACTCGTCCTCCAAAGTCAGTGCCGCCCTGCCCAGTCGAAAGATCCCGATTCCGGCGTCGGCGGCGACGTCCCTGATCAGGTCGAACACGGAATCGTCGGCGGCGAACACCGTCAGCGTCCGGCCGACGACGGTGGTCTCATGACCGGCCGCGTCCAGCGCCGCCACCAGTGGTGAGGGATCTTCCATGACCTCGATGCCCACCGCCCCCGATGAGCGGTGGGCATCGAGCGGCCCGGAGCGAACCAGCTTGCCGGCGTCGAGCATCACCACGAAGTCGCACGTCTCCTCGATATCGCTTAGCACGTGGGAGGAGACGATGACGTTGATGCCGAAGCCGCCCAGGCGACGGATCAGCGCCAGCATCTGGGCCCGACCGGCGGGGTCGAGCCCCGAGGCCGGCTCGTCCAACAGGACGAGGTCGGGGCCGTGCACGATCGACTGGGCCAACTTGACCCGCTGCAGCATCCCGGTGGAGAAGTCGCCCAGGAACCGGAAGCGCTCCTCCTCGAGACCGACCAGGAACAGGGTCTCCGACGAGCGGCGGCGGGCGTCCTTGGGAGGCAGCCCGGCCAGTTCGGCGGCATAGGCGACGAAGTCGGCGGCGGTCTGGTCCTTGGGGATGGCCGAGCCCTCCGGCATGTAACCCACCCGGGACCGAACCGAGATCGAGTCGGTGCGGGCGTCGTGGCCGAGCACGGTCACCTCACCGGCGGACGGATGGATCAGGCCGAGAAGGATCCGCAGCATCGTGGTCTTGCCGGCACCGTTGGCTCCCACCAGACCTGTCACCCCGGGATGGACCTCGAGGGTGAGATTGTCGAGCGCCACCACTTCGCCGAAGTGCTGGGTGAGGGCGGAGAGAGAAACGATCGGTGGCGACACGGCGGCCAGATTGGCAGACGCCGGCGGCGGCGGGAATCGGGGATGACCCCCATCCGACCCGGACCGACCCTGGCACACCCCACCGACCCCACTCGTGTCGCTCGGCGCCCTCGAACTGGCGGGGCGAATCGCCCCGCAGGCACGGATCGTGGCGGTCCGTGCCTTCAACCCCGTCGGGGTCACGAAGCTCGAGAACGCCGGCGCCGACCCCCACCAGATCGCGGCCTTCAAGAAGGCCACCGCCGAGCAAGCCAAGGATGAGTTGGAAGGCGACCTGGGGGGCGCCGAGGTGGAGATGCTGGTGTGGGAAGGGCTCCCCGAGGTCGTTATCGAGGACGCCGCTCTGGTCGAGGACGCCGACCTGATCGCGATCGGATGGCGGGGGTCCAACCCGATCAGCCACCTCCTCCTGGGAAGCGTCGCCCACCACCTGGTGCACGAATCTCCCCTGCGACGTGCTCGTGTACCGCGGCGGCACCGACCGGGGCTGGGAGGCCGACAAGGACCGTTTTCGCGTCAGAATTGCGCGC
>DATHVR010000078.1:0-20307 GCA_035461175.1 Acidimicrobiia bacterium
AGAATTGCGCGCTATAGCGCGCAAATCTGTCGCGAAAACGGGGTGGGGGGTCACGATTCGAAGCCTCCGCCCTCTTCGGGGATGGAGTAGTTCTCGTCGTGGCGGATCACGGCCTCGTGGGCAGCGAAGCGGTCGCCGTCCCATGCTCCTTCGACTAGTACCGGGACCCCGTCGCCGAACAGGGGCGGCACCCGGCCGTCGAGGTCGACGGGGATCTCGGCGGCGCCGTCGTAGACGACGAAGCTGGTCACGGAACCGGACTCGGTGATGGTGCCTTCCATCACCATGCCGGCCAGGCGGAAGCGGGCCCCGTCCTCGAACTCGCTGCGCTGTTCGATGGCCTCGGAGGGGTAGAGGTAGTAGGTGAGCCCGGCGGAGAGCGAGGTCGCCATCAGGACCACCACCAGGGCCACCACCCCTACCGCGCCGAAGATGACGAAGCGGCGGTGCTTCATGGGCTCACTCTCCGGAACGGGAGCGGCGATGGCGCAAGTGGAGCCAGGCGGCGTAGGCCAGGACCGCTCCGTAGCTGAGGACGTAGCTGGCGATGACGGCCGGCTCAGACATCGCCGATCTCCTCCAGGCGGGGCGCCACCACGGCCGAGCCCGCCACCTGTGCCGTCGCCGTCACCGCCTCCTCATCACGCATCACGGCCGTGCGCACGACGAGGAGGGCTACATAGAGAATCGTGAACGCCGCCAGGTTGACCAGCATCGCCACCAGCATTCCGGTGGGCATGGTGACACCATCGGGCCGGATCGACTGTCCCTGGTGGAGGCCCCGGAACAGGTTCACCGAGAAGTAGACCAGCGGGACCTGGATCACGGCGATGATGCCGAGCAACGAGGAGCGGGAGGCGGCCGTCTCGGGGTCGGGGCTGGCGCGACGAAGGGCGAGATAGCCGACATAGACGAAGAACATCAGCGCGGTGGTGGCCATCCGGGCGTCGGCCCAGTCCCAGTAGGTGCCCCACACGGCACCGCCCCACAACGAGCCGGTGAGGAGGGCGATACCCGTGAAGACGACGCCGACTTCGGCGGAGGCGGCCGCCAGACGGTCCCAGCGGCGGGTGCGGCGCCACCGCCACATGACCGAGCCGAGAGCGGTGACCCCGAAGGCGAGAAAGGCGAGCCAGGCCGAGGGGACGTGGATGTGCATGATGCGGGCGAATTCGCCCTGGAAGGCGTCGACGGGAGCCCGGAGGGCAAACACCAGTCCCACGGCGGCGGCGACGGCGCCGGCTGCCAGCCAGATCTGGAGGCGTCTTGTCTGAGTCATCGTGAGGCCTCTTCCAGAGGTCGGGCGATCAGAGCCGAAGTCACTGCCAGGGCCAGGTCGGCGGCACTCACCAGCAGCACCCAGGGAAGGATACTTGCCCCGCGACCTAACGATTCCAAAGCCTGGGACCCCCCGATCAGGAGCGGAATCGCCAGCGGCGCCACGATCAGGGGCGCCAGCGATGACCGCGCCCGCAGCCCGGCCGTCACCTCGGCGGCCAGTGTGCCGATCTGGGCCAGGCCCAATCCGGCCAGGCCAGCAGGGATGATCGCCGTGCCCCATCCCGGGGGTAGGTCGGGGGAGTAGAAGAGCACCATGAGCGGGAACATCACCGCCATGAAGAGCCCGATCAGGAGGGTGGCAGCCAGGCTTCTGCCCAGCAGTCGGGCAAAGGGATCGACGCCGAGCAGGGCCAGAGTGGCCCGGTGGTGCGGTCGGTCGGAGGCGCTCTGGCGAAGGGCGATCTGCATGGTGAACAGAAAGACCACCACCCAGAACACGGCCGGTCCCACCCGGGAGATCACGTCGCTGTCGATCCCGAGGGCGAGCGGGAAGGCCATCAGGGCCACGGCGCCGAAGGGGAGAACGATCGTTCCGATCTCTCCCGCCCGACGCTCGGTGACGAGGTCGCGTCGGGCGAACTCGAGGGTCTGGGACCAGAAACTCATCGGAAGCTCCCCGCCGTGAGATCCATGACCCGATCGACCCGTGCCTTGAGGAGTACCGGATCGTGCGAGACCATCACCACGGCGCCGGCGTTGCTCACGGTGCGGCGGCAGAGGGCGTCGACGATCTGCGAGGCGTCGGCGTCGAGTCCCGCCTGGGCCTCGTCGAGCAGGAGGAGGGTGGGCCGGAGCATCAGGAGGCGGGCGAGATCGACCCGCCGGCGCATTCCGTTGGAGCTGTGGCCGGCGAGCCGGGAGGCCGCTCCCGCCAAACCCGCCTGCTCCAGCACCCGTCCGGGGAGATCGGGGTCGAGCCCCCCGAGTCGGGCGATGTGCTCGAGATTCTCCAGCAGCGTCAACTCGTCCCACAGGGCCGGCTCGTGGGTCGACCACCCGATGCGGGGACGGACGGCGGTCACCGCGGGCGTGCCGAGGGGGGCGCCCAGCACCTCCCCGGCGCCGGCCGACGGGGGACGGAGGGTGGCGAGGACCGAGAGCAGGGTGGTCTTGCCCGCCCCGTTGGGGCCGGCGATTCCCACCCGCTCACCCGGTGCCACGACCAGGTCGATCCCTTCCAGGACCGGGATCCGGCCGAGCACCACCGAAATGCCGTCGAGGCGGGCGATCGTCATTGGGGAGGAGTTTCCCCGTTTCGGCGTCACATTCCCAGCCGGTGAACGCCCGGCAGGCCGAAACCTCCTCGAATCGGCATCGGAGATGGTTGACAGCGGCGGTCGCAACGGGGAGCGTGAGGCGATGAGCCGGCGGATACTGGTGGTGGACGACGAGTCCCGGGTACGGGAGGTGGTCGCTTCCTATCTCGTGCGCGATGGTTTCGAGGTCCGGCAGGCGGGCGACGGGGCCCACGCCCGTCGCCTGGTGGAGGACTTCAAGCCCGACCTGGTGATCCTCGACGTCATGTTCCCGGGCGCCTCGGGCCTGGACCTGCTGGCAGACCTGCGCTCGTTCGATCCGCCCACCCCGGTGATACTGCTCACCGCCCGGGCCGAAGAAGAGGATCGGGTGGCCGGCCTCGAGCTCGGTGCCGACGACTACGTGGTCAAGCCGTTCTCCCCCCGCGAGCTGGTGGCCCGGGTGAGGTCGGTCCTGCGCCGGGCTCGCCCGGCCGCGGTTGCGCCCGGCCCCATCGTCCACGGTTCGCTCCGAATCGACCCGGGCGCCCGCTGCGTCGAACTGGACGGCGGAGGTATCGAACTCGCTGCCCGCGAGTTCGACCTGCTCGCCTTCTTCGCCTCGAACCCCGGTCGGGCCTTCTCGCGGGCCGACCTGCTCGAGCAGGTGTGGGACTCGTCGCCCGAATGGCAGGACCCGGCCACCGTCACCGTCCATGTCAGGCGGTTGCGCCAGAAGCTGGAGACAGATCCGACCCAACCCCAGTGGCTGAAGACCGTGTGGGGGATTGGCTACCGGTTCGATCCATGAGCCGCCGCTCGCGCCTCCTCGCTTTCGTCAGCGCCACCGTGGCCGTGGCGGTGATGGCTTTGGCGGTGGCGGAGGCGACGATGGACATGTCCCCGGCCGACCGGCGGCTCCTGTATCTGATGTTCGCCGCCATGGTGGTCGTGACGGTGGGGTTGGGAGCCGCTTCCCTGCGGTGGGCACCCCGCCTGTCGTCGCTTGTCACCAGCCTGCGACTGGTGGCGGTGGCGGCGGTGGTGGTGGCGGCGGGCGTGGTGGCGGCGGCCGCCCTTACCATGTTCATCGAGCCCCACGATCTCACTCTCGTCCTGGTGGCACTCCTGTTGGGGGTGGGCCTGGGGAGTGTGCTCGCCCTGGCCGTGGCCGGTTCCCTGACGTCGGACCTGGCCCGTCTCGCCGCCACCGCCCGGGCGGTGGGGGAGGGAGGTCTGAGCAGAGCGGTGGGGGAGGGAGGTCCCGGACGGGCGGTCGGGGAGGCAGGTCTCGGGATCGAAACCGGGATCGACCGTCGGGACGAACTGGGGGAGGCGGCCGCCGCCTTCGACGGAATGATCCGGCGTCTGGCCGAGGCCGAAGCCCGTCAGCAGGCGGCCGAGGAGGAGCGGCGGTCGGTGATCGCCGGAATCGGCCACGACCTGCGGACACCATTGGCGTCGCTGCAGGCATCGTTGGAGGCAGTGACCGACGGGGTGGCTCCCGACCCCGAGCGATACCTGCGGGGGATGGCGACCGACGTCGATCTGCTGCGACGGCTGGTAGACGATCTGTTCCTGCTGGCCCGACTCGAGGCGGGCAGTCATCCGATCCGTCCGGAGGTGGTCGACGTGGGCGAGCTCGTCGACGAATCGGTGGAGGCCATGCTCCCGCTCGGCGCCCGGCGGGGCGTGGCGCTGTCTGTGACAGGCCCCGGCAGGCCGGTGCCGGTGATGGCCGACGCCGTCGTCGTGGGGCGGATCCTGCGCAATCTGGTCGACAACGCCCTCCGTCACGCTCCCTCCGGTACCGAGGTAGGGGTGGGGACCGAAGTCGGCGACGGGTGGGTGCGGGTAGTGGTATCCGACGCCGGCCCCGGGTTCCCTCCCGGAGCGGATTCGACGGTCTTCGAACGGTCCCGGCCGGCGGACTCGGGCCCGGCCCAGGCCGGAGGCGGAACCGGGCTGGGCCTGCCCATAGCCCGGGAACTAGCCCGTCTGGGCGGGGGCGAGGTGGAGATCCTGGGCGGAGCAGGCGGGAGGGTCAGCCTCCGCTTGCCGCGACGCTAAAAAACTGATTCGAAACTCTTGAAATCACTCCGTCGATGGTGTATCTTGAGGTCATACGAAAGATTTCGAACCGTCTTGAGAGTGCCGAACGCACTAGAGAGGTGTGAAGGAAGATCATGAGTGTGACCGAGTTTCCCAAAGTGCGAGACATGACCGGAGGGGCCCGCCGGCTTCCGATCGAAATCGATGGATCTTCGGTCTACGAGATGCTGATCACCCTCTGGCTGGCCTTCGACCCCGACGAAGAACACAACGGTTTCGAGTTGGGAACCGAATGGTTCGACGAGATCGTCACCGCCACGCCCGCCGACCTGCGCGAGGAGATCGAGTTCCTGTCGGGCGCCGGCTGCGGGGGCTTCTGCGCCCTTCGCGGGCTGGTCGTCGCCTCACCCCATCCCCACGACATCACCACCTTCTTGAGCTGGCTGGAGAGAGTCGAGCCGGCCATCCTGCGCCAGGGGATGGTGACTTACCTATGCCCCTCCGTCCCCGAGCCTGAGCTCGTCGACCGGGCGGCCCGGGGCGACACCGAAGCGCTGGAGGCGATCTTCGTCGACAAGCCCGAGCTGGTCCCCCATCTGCACAACGTGCTGTCGCTGGCCGAGGGCGAGCTGCGGGAGCGGATGGTCCGGGCCCTGCGCCGGTTCCACGTGGAGGTCTACTCCCGCTACGAGGCCGATTTCTCTTCCTCGACCACCCGGGCCGCCGCCGCCCGTAAAGCCCTGGTGCGGGGAGCCGATCCTGAGCGGGTGATCGAAGAGGTCACCAACGGTCTCGACTATCGCATCCCCCCCGGTGTGAGCCGGCTGGTGCTGGTGCCGTCGGTGGTGCTGCGGCCCTGGGCCCTGATCGACCGCTACGAGGACGTGCTGATGGTGGCTTACCCGGTCGCCGACGAGTTCATCGACGCCGACCCGGACGCGCCCCCCTCCTGGGTCGTCAAGCTCCACAAAGCCCTCGCCGACGAGCGGCGGCTGCGGATCCTCCGCCGCCTTTCCGAGGGGGGAGCGGGACTCGACGATCTGGCCGAGATGCTGGGCCTCACCAAGTCCACCGTCCACCACCACGTCGGCCTGCTGCGGGCGGCAGGTCTGGTCCGGGTGTCGGTCGATCACGAGTCCGGCAGCAAGACCTACGCCCTTCGGCCCTCGGTCCTTCCCGAGGCAGCCCGCACCCTGAACGACTACCTGAAGACAGACACCGTCGAAGAACCAACCGGAATTGCAAGGAGTTGAAATGATGCCCTACATGTCCTACGACGTGACCAATCACCGGATAAACCAGGCCCAGGAACGGGCCGAGGCCAGCCGACTCCGCCGGGCCGCCCGCAGCGGACACCACGGCGCCTACGGTGCCGGCGTGATCGATGCCCTCGGTCACGGCCTCATCGCCCTCGGTAGCCGCCTCGTATCCGATACCCACCAGGACCCCAAGCACCGCCACGCCGCCTGACGGCGCCCGGCGCGGGTCGTGCCACTGATCTGCGTGCTCGCGCACGCAGATCAATCGCGTCCGGGGTCCGGCGCCGTCGGCGGCTTCCGGGCCACCGCCGCCTCCTCCGAGGCGATTCGATCGAGGAGGATGGCTCCCCCGATCCCTATCCCCACCGCGGCGGCATACCACCACACCGGGCCGCCGGTGAGGCTCGGGCGAAGCGGTTCTGTCACCAGTCGGGCGCCTGCCGCCGCCGCCAGAGCCAGGCTTGCCTCCACACCGATCGGGCGGTGGATGCGGGTCAGAGCCCAGGCTCCCAGCGCCAGGAGCACGGCGGCATACAGTTCCACCGGGTGGCGGGTCACGTCCGACCCGGCCAGCGCCCATCCCCAGGGAAGCTCGGTGGCGGCCCCCAAACACGTCCCTCGCCAAAGACAACCGGCGTGCCATCCGGAGAGGCCGGCCAGGACGGCGGGGGAGACGGCGTCGAGGATCCGGAGGTCGTGCCGGGCCGACCAGGCCAGGTAGGCGAGGCTGCCGGCCGTCGCTCCCACCGTACTGACGCCGCCGCGCACTATCAGGACGTCGAACGGGTTGGCCAGCGGGTTGACTCCGGCGCCGACCATCGCCACCAGGCGGCCCGCGAACAATCCCACCGCGGCAGCACCCAGAAGGCGGTCGAACTCCGGTGCCTGCCCGAGGAGCCGGAGGGCGAGCCAGACACCAACCCCGCCGGTGAGGGCGGCGGCGAGGAGCGTGAACTCCATTCAGCCGGTGAGCTCGTCCAGCATCAGAGCCAGGGTCTGCTCGTCGATGATGCCCGAATGGATCTCGATGATCTCCCCGGCCCCGTCCACGAAGTAGGTGATGGGAGTTCCGAAGCCACCCAGCTCGGCAGGGACGGTCCGACGGGGGTCGAAGTAGTGATCGAAGTCGAGGCCGAATTCGTCGATGAACTCGACCGCACTGGCCCGGTCGTCCTCGACGTCGATGCCGATGAACTCGACCCGATCCGAGTAGGCGCCCCGGGCGGCGGCGAACAGGGGAGCCTCGGACCGGCAGGGCAGGCACCAGCTCGCCCACACGTTCACCACCGCCGGGCGGTCCAGGTCGGCCAGCACCGCCCGGATGCCGGGGCCGTCGATCTCGGGCAGTTCGGCAGCGCCCGTATCCGACGGAGAACCTGATTCGGAACAGGCGGCCAGTAGGAGGACGGCGACGGCCACGAGAAGGCGCTTCACGGCACCATCATCTCAGGAAGAGGCGACAACCGGCACCCGGCCGTGGATCGCCGACCCGCCACTCACCACCCACCACCCACCACCCCTATCCCCGCCGGTCGGCGAGCACCTCAGCCACGTCCTCCACGCCGATACCCCGCTCGGCCAGCAGCACCAGCAGGTGATAGATGAGGTCGGCCACCTCCTCGGCCACCCGCCGGTCGTCGGCGCTGCCGGCGGCGTGATCCTTGGCGGCCAGCAGCACCTCGGTGGCCTCTTCCACCACTTTGCGTCCCGTTCCCTCCGGGCCGGCCTCGAGCAGGGTGACGGTGTAGCTGCCCGCAGGCCGTGTCTCGGCCCGGGCGTCGATCACGTTCCTCAGGTCTGCGAGGAGGGCGAAGGCGGCGTCGGACTGGTCGCCCCAGCAGGTTGGGGCGCCGGTGTGGCAGGTGGGGCCGGCGGGGCGGGCCGTGACCAGGAGGGCATCGGCATCGCAGTCGGCCTCGATCGAGACCAGGTCGAGGTGGTTGCCGGATGTTGTCCCCTTCTCCCACAACTCTTGTCGTGAGCGGGACCAAAATGTCACCCGCCCGCCGGTCTGGGTCTGTTCCAGGGCGGTCCGGTTCATCCACCCGAGCATCAGCACCCGGCCGCTGGCGGCGTCCTGGACCACGGCCGGGATCAACCCGTCCGCGTTCCAGACCAGGGAGTCTGGATCCAGAGTCAACTGCGCCCCTCCCGCACGGGTATCCCGGCGTCAGCCATGGCTTGCTTCAGGTCGGCGATGTCGATTTCGCGGCGGTGGAATATGGAGGCGGCCAGTACCGCCGAGGCCCCGCCCTGTTCGACGGCCTCGACACAGTGGGTGGTGGTGCCCGCCCCGCCGGAGGCGATCACCGGCACCTCGACGGCATCGCTCACAGCCCGGGTCAGTTCCAGATCGAAGCCGTCCTTGGTCCCGTCCCGATCCATCGAGGTGAGGAGGATCTCACCGGCGCCCAGTTCCACGCCGCGGCAGGCCCAGTCGACGGCCTCGATCCCGGTCGGGCGGCGCCCTCCCTCGACCACTACCTCGAATCCATCCTCGCCCCGGCGAGCGTCGATCGCCAGCACCACGCACTGACGGCCGAAGCGGCGGCTGCACTCCGAGATCAAGCCTGGGTCGACCACGGCGGCGGTGTTGACGGACACCTTGTCCGCCCCGGCCCGCAGGACCGCCTTCATGTCGTCGGGTTGGCGGACGCCGCCCCCGACCGTGAGCGGGATGAACACGTTCGAGGCGGTGCGACGGACGACGTCCAGCATCGTCCCCCTGCCCTCCGGGGTGGCCGAGATGTCGAGGAAGCAGATCTCGTCGGCGCCCTCCTCGGCGTAGCGGCCGGCGAGTTCCACCGGATCGCCTTCGTCGACGAGGTCGACGAAGTTGACCCCCTTCACCACCCGGCCGTTGGCCACGTCGAGGCAGGGGATGATGCGGCTACGCAGCACGGCGACGGCTCCGGCAGCGGTCCACGTAGCGGGACAGGATGCGCAGGCCCGTGACTCCCGAGCGCTCGGGGTGGAACTGGACGCCTTCCACGGACCCGGCCCGCACTCCGGCCACGAACCGCCGGCCGTGCACGGTGGTGGCGGTGACCGTGGCGGAGTCTTCGGGCACCGGGGCGTAGGAATGGACGAAGTACACCACGGGTTCGTCGATGCCCGCGAACAGATCGGAGACACCGGTCAGCTCGAGATCGTTCCAGCCGATGTGGGGCAGGGTGGGAGCTTCCTCCAGCCGGCACACCCGGCCCGGGATCAGCCCCAGGCAGGCGGCGTCGTCCTCATCGGAGCCGTCGAACAGCACTTGCATGCCCACGCAGATGCCCAGCAACGGCACCGACACCTGCGTGAGTGGCTCGGTGAAGCCGCCGGCGGCGATGCCCGACATCACCGCCCCGGTCGAGCCCACTCCGGGCAGCACCACCCCGTCGACGCCTGCCAGGACGCCGGGGTCGGCGGCGAGAACGGCCTCGGCCCCGACCCGTTCCAGGGCCTGGGAGATCGAGACCAGGTTGCCGGCCCCATGGTCGACCACCGCCACCCGGGGACGCTCGTTCACAGCGTTCCCTTGGATGACGGCACCTGACCGCCCCGACGAGGATCGACCTCGACCGCCTCCCGCAATGCCCGGGCCAGGGCCTTGAAGGCGGCCTCGGCCACGTGATGGTCGTTCTGACCCTTCGACCTCAAGTGGAGGGTTAGGCCGGCGGTACGGGCGAAGGCTTCCAGGGCGTGGGGAATGTTCTGGGTGGTCAGGTTGCCCAGGTAGGGAGTGGACAACTCCAGTTCGATGACGGCGTAGGGGCGTCCCGAGAAGTCGATGACCGCCTCGGCGATGGCTTCGTCCATCGGGGCCTGGGCGTCGCCGAAACGGCGGATCCCGGCCCGGTCCCCCAGGGCGTCGGCAACAGCCGATCCCAGCGCCAGGGCCGTGTCCTCGACGGTGTGATGGTCGTCGATAATCAGATCGCCGGAGGTCTTCACCTCCAGGTCGAAGAGCCCGTGGGTGGCCAGAGCGGTGAGGAGATGATCGAAGAACCCCACTCCGGTTTCTACGCTGGCGATTCCGGCTCCATCCAGGTCGAGTTCGACGGATACCGTCGTCTCTCGGGTGGATCGGTTGACGCTGGCAGTTCGGGTCATCGGCTTGTCTCCTGACGCTCGAGGCGGACGGTGGCAGCCAGGCGGTGGGCGGTGAGCCCTTCGGCCGTGGCCAGAATGGAAATGGTGGGGGCGATGGCGGCCAATCCGGCCCGATCGATGCGCTGCACCTGCCGCCATGAACCGAAGTCGGCGGTGGCGAGAGGGCCGTAGGCGGCGGCGAGGCCGCCGGTGGGCAGGACGTGGTTGGCACCGGTGGCGTAGTCGCCGGCCGATTCGGGGGCCCATTCGCCCACGTAGACCGAACCGGCGGCGGTGATGGCGGCGGCATCGGCCTCGGCGTCGGCGGTGAGGATCGTGACGTGCTCGGCGGCGTACTCGTTGGCGAAGGCGACCGCCTGGGCGTGGGTATCGGCGACCAGCGCCACCCCGTGGTCGGCCAGAGCCTTGCCGAGAATGTCGGCTCGCTCCAGCGAGGGCAGGATCCGTTCCAGCTCGGCGTCGACCGCCTCGGCCAGGGCGGAGTCGGTAGTCACGAGGACGGCCGGGGAGTCGGGTCCGTGCTCGGCCTGGCAGAGGAGATCGACGGCCACCAGGGTGGGATCGGCGCCGGCGTCGGCCAGGACCAGGACCTCGGAGGGTCCGGCGGGAAGGTCGATGCCACACACGCCGAGGACCTCCAGTTTGGCGGCCGTGACCCAGGTGTTGCCGGGACCGACGATCTTGTCCACGGGTTCGATCGACTCGGTCCCGTAGGCCAGGGCGGCGATGGCCTGGGCCCCTCCCACCGTCCACACTTCGGTGGCGCCTGCCAGGCGGGCGGCGGCGAGCATCACGGGGGAGACGGTGCCGTCGCCGCCCTGCGGGGACACAACGACGATCTCGGCGACTCCGGCCACCACCGCCGGCACCACGGTCATCACCACCGTCGACGGATAAGAGGCCTTCCCTCCCGGGACGTAGGCTCCCACCCGTCGCAATGGCGCCCACTGCCGGGTGATGGTCACACCGGGAAAGGTCTCGACCGTCAGCTCCGCCGATGTTTGCGCCCGGTGATACGCGCTAACCGCCTCGATCGAGGCGTCGAGAGCCCGGCGGACCTCGGGGGCGAGGCCCGCCACGGCGGTATCCATCTCATGGTCGGGCACCCGGCGAAATCCCCCGCCGAAGCGGACCGCCAGCTCGGCAACGACGGCGTCGCCGCCTTCGCGGACCCGGCGGCAGGTCTCGGCAACGGTGCTGCGCACCGTGGGGTCGGGCACCGCCGAGCGTCGGGTCAATCGACGGCGGGCGACTTCGTCGAGGTCGGAGAGGCCGGAGAGTGAGAGGATAGTCATGGGATCAGTTGCTCGATCGGGAGCACGAGAATGCCGCGTCCTCCGGCCTCTTCCAGCCGGGGGAGGAGACGCCACACCTCGTCGGCCTCGACCACTGAATGGATGGCCGACATCTCGCCTCCGGCCAATGGCATCACGGTGGGGGCGCTGAGGCCCGGGATGAGGGCGGCGACCGCCTCCACCGCCTGATTGGGGACATTGAGGAGCACGTAGCGCTTGCGCCGTGCCGCCACGACGGAGCCAATGGCGGTGGCGAGGCGCTGGACGACACCGTTGCCGCGGCCTCCCGAGACCAGAACGGCCTCGGATTCGAGCAGGGTTCCGATCTCGCGCAGGCCGTTGACACGGAGCGTGGAACCGGAAGACACGAGGTCGACGATGCCGTCGGCCACTCCCAGCTTGGTCGACACCTCCACCGAGCCGCGCAGTGGGACCACCGTGACGTCGATGTTGCGTTCGTCGAAGAAGCGGGAGGTGACGGCGGGGTGAGCGGTGGCGATCCGCCGTCCCTCGAACTCGTCGATCTTGGACAGCTCGGAGGCATTGGGAACGGCGGCGGCGAGGCGGCAGCGGCCGTATCCCAGTTCGACCAGCACCGCGAGGTCGGCCCCGTACTCGGAGAGGAGGTCGATGCCGGTGATACCGAGATCAGCCACCCCGTCCGATACCAGTTCGGGGATGTCTTCGGTGCGGACGAAGAGGAGGTCGATGTCGGCGTTGTCGACCGTCACCGACAGGGCCCGTTCGGTAACCTCGAACGACAGCCCGGCTGCCGTCAGCAGTTCGGTGGTGGGGGTCTTGAGGCGGCCCTTGTTGGGGACGGCCAGGCGCAGCGTCTCGTTCACGTGGACTCCTTGAGGCGGTCGAGGATGAGCTGATAGCCCCCGGCCCCGTGCTGGAGCCATTGGTTGATCCGGGTGATGGTGGCGGTGGAAGCTCCGGTCAGATCGGCGATCTCCCGGTAGGGGATTCCCTGGTCGAGCACCCGCACCACTGCCCAGCGGTGGGACAGGTCCGACAACTCCCGCCGGGTGCACAGATCGCGGAAGAAGGCGGCTGCCTCCTCGATGTCGTTCAACGCCAGCACCGCTTCGAAGAGGGCGGCGGTGTCGGCGTTGCGCCAGTCCTGGGTATCGGGGGTCATCGGTACACCTGCGAGATCGATTCTGTATCAGCGTTTTAACGTGCTACAACACTATAGCATGACTTCGCCTAGCTCGAACCTGGAAGTGATACCCGCCGTAGACGTGCTGGACGGACGGGTCGTGCGCCTCCTCCGGGGCGACTACGCCCGGGTCACCGAGTATGGGTCCGATCCGGTGGAGGCAGCCCGGAGCTGGGTGGGACAGGGGGCGAGCCGGGTCCACGTCGTGGACCTGGACGGAGCCCGGCACGGCGCCCCGAACCTGGCGCTGTGGGAGGGCCTCGGTCGGGCGGGGATTCCGTTCCAGGCGGGCGGAGGCATCCGGACCGCCGTCGTCGCCCGCCAGGTGTTGGAAGCGGGAGCGGAGCGGGTGGTGATGGGCACCGCCGCCGTGGCCGAACCGGAGATGCTGGCGGGCCTGGGAGAGGCGGTGGTGGCGGCAGTCGACGTACGCGACGGCAAGGCCCGCGGTAGCGGATGGCTCGACAGGGGCCGGCCGCTCATCGATGTGCTGGATGGGTTGGCGGCGGCGGCGGTCCCCCGGGTGATGGTCACAGGGATCGGCCGTGACGGAACCCTGGGGGGCGCCGACCTCGACCTCACACGGGAGGTGGCCGACGACGGTCGCTTCGCCGTCGTAGCCTCCGGCGGTGTGGGCACGTTGTCCGACCTGGATCCGATCGCCGCCGCCGGATGCGAGGCGGTGGTGGTGGGCCGGGCCCTCTACGACCACCGATTCACCCTGGCCGAGGCGATCGCCCACCTCGCCTGAAGGTCGTTCTGTGGGTCGGAAATGACGCCGCAGGTGCCATTTCCGACCCACAAAACGGATCGGCGTCTCCGCCGGTAGCCTCGGGGCCATGCATCCCTTTCGCTTCGGGGCGATGGTGGGGCGGGCCGCGAGCCGTTCCGAGTGGCTGGATCAGGTCCGCCGCGCCGAGGACCTCGGCTTCTCGACCTTGTTCATCTCGGACCACTTCTCCGACAAGCTGGCGCCCTTGCCCGCCCTGGCCATGGCCGCCGAGCACACGTCATTGCGGATCGGGACGCTGGTCCTGGCCAACGACTTCCGCCACCCGGCGGTGGTGGCCAAAGAGGCGGCCACGGTGGATCTCCTTTCCGGGGGGCGCCTCGAACTCGGACTGGGTACCGGCTGGAGCGACACCGACTACGAAGCGTCAGGCATCGAGAGATCCTCCCCCGGCACCCAGGTCGATCGTCTCGAGGAGGCGGTTCGGGTCATGCGGGGGCTGTGGTCGCCGGAGCCGGTTGACTTCGCCGGGGAGCACTACCGCGTCTTTCTCGACGGCCTTCCCGATCCCGGTCCGGGACGTCCCACGCTCCTCATCGGCGGCGGGGCCAGGCGGATGCTCGGGCTCGCCGGCCGCCATGCCGACATCGTTGGGATCAGCGCCGGCGAGATCACCCGGCGCGGCGAGTTGCGTCACAAGGTCGCCCATGCCGGCGAGATGATGGACCGGAGGATGGAGTGGGTGCGGGCCGAGGCAGGGGAGCGTTTCTCCGACCTGGAGGTGAACATCCTCACTTTCGGCGTGGCGGTGGGGGATCGCCGCCAGGCGGCGGCCCGGCTGGCCGAGCAATGGGACACCGGGCCGGAGGCGATTCTGTCGTCGCCTCACTTCCTGGTGGGAGATCCCGACCAGATCGCCGCCGACCTGGTCGAAAGGCGGGAGCGATGGGGGATCAATTACCCGGTGATACAGGCCGAGTCGCTGGCGGACATGGCTCCGGTGGTAGCGGCCCTGGCCGGTAGCTGACCTCAGGCGAAACGGGCGTGGGCGGCGATCAGGTCCTCCCACGAGACCGAGCGGGCAGATGTGTTTCGCCGCAGGGCGGTCAGGGCGGCCTCGCGCAGCATCCCGGTCAGATCGGCGAAGGAGAGGCCGTCGGTGATGTCGGCGAGCCGGTCGAGGTCGACCGATTCGTCGAAGGGGATGTCGGTGATCGCGAGCAGCGCCCGTCTGCCTTCGATGTCGGGCAACCCCAGCTCGATGTGGGTCTCGAACCTTCCGCTCCGTAACAGCGCTGGATCGATGAGGTCGGCCCGATTGGTGGCACCGATCACGGCCACGTCGCCGCGCTCGGACACCCCGTCGAGCTCGGTGAGCAGCGCGGCCACCACCGAGTCCGTGACCGAGGTGGTGGAGGTGCCGCGCACGGGCGCCAGGGCATCGAGTTCGTCGAAGAAGATGATCGAGGGGGCGGCGGTACGGGCGCGGGCAAACACATCCCGGACCCCCCGTTCGGACTCGCCGACGTACTTGTCGAGGAGTTCGGCGCCCTTGACCGGGAAGAAGGCCGCTCCGGCCTCGTGTGCCACCGCCCGGACCACGAAGGTCTTGCCCGTTCCGGGCGGGCCGAAGAGAAGGATCCCGCGCGGGGGTTCGATACCGAGGGTTCGAAATCGTTCCGGCTCGGTGACCGGCCAGATGACCGCCTCGGTGAGGCGTTGCTTGACCTCGATCAGGTTGGCGACCTGCTCGAAGCCGTAGGAGGGAATGTCGCCCATCGAGGCCGAGCCCAGGGAAGGCACAGTCTCGCGTACGGCGTCGAGGATGTGGCCGGTGGTGAGGCTGCCTCCCCGGCGGGCCAGGCCGGCGGAGGCGTGGAGAACCGCTGCCACGATGTCGCTCCCCGAGAATCCGGCCGAACGGGCCGCCAGAGTCTCATAGTCGATGTCATCGGCCGGAACCTCGGCCAGGGCCGCCTCGAACAGGAGCCGGCGCCGGGTCAGGTCGGGGGGCGGGATGGCGAGCGAGCGCGGAACCAGGGGGTTGGCCACCAGGCCGGGCTCGATCGAGCCCAAGAAGGAAGTCCCCAGGACCACGGCCAGGCCGTTGCGTTCGGCGGCGGAATCCAGGAACCAGCGGAACACCGCCCCGAACTGGGTCCGGTAGTTGGAGAGGGCCTCGTCCCCGGTGAGGAGCTCGAGCCGGTCGATGAAGATGACCTTGCGCTCGCCGGCGCGGGAGAGGGCGGCCTGAAGCACCTCGAGCAGACGATCGGGTTTGAAGACCCGGTCGAGGGCCACTTCTTCGATGCCCACCGGGATGTCGCTCGCCGCCGCCCGCACCAGTTCCGGCCTTCCGCAACCGGGAGGGCCTTCCACCCAGACTCCGGCCACCCGGGGGAGGCCCCACACCGAGGGCAGGTCGGCGGGAGAGGTGAGCAGGGTCAGCCAGCCGGCCAGTAGTTCGCGCTGACTCTCGAGTCCGGCCAGCAGGGCCTGGTCGGCCGTCGGCGCCGCCGGGGTCCCTTCCTCCGGGGTGGAGGAGGAGGTGACGGCCCGGCCCGGTGACTTGGCGTCTCGGACGGGACGGCGATCGGCGGCGTCGACGATTCGGGTGGCGGGTCCGATCGTGCCCGCCGGGCCCGGGAGGACCTCGGTCACGGTGAATTCGTGTTGGGAGTCGCCGGGAAGCTCCAACCGGTCGCCGGTGGTGACCGGGCGCCCCTGCCAGGCGGCAACGAGGGCGGCGGGATCGGCTTCGAGTTCCTCGCCATCGAGGACGACGGTGGCGGCGTGGGCCAGCACCGCCCGGTTCACGTCGACTGAGGCCCCGGTGTCGACACCGCCGTTGGCGCGGCTGCGAGGGCCGAGGAGCAACGCGGTTGCCTCAGGGACGGTGCCTGCGTTGACCAGGCAGTGGGTGGCCCCGACGGCGATGATACCGCCATAGGGGAGACCGAGCGCTTTGAGCATGGTGGCGTCGGCGGTGGCTACCGGGTCCGTCCCGGACCGGATCGTGAAACGCATCGGCGCCAGACTAGGAAGGACGAGCGGGGTTTCAGCCCGCCAGGGACCGGACGGGAGCCGCGGGAAGGACGAGTGACCCCTCGGCGTGGATGAGACGGGACCCCGGCCCCGTCATCCAGCGCCAGAGGAGATGTGCCTCTTCGGCGGCCAGCACGTCACCGGGAACCGGGAAGGAGGGAGTCGCGGCCTCGGAAGGGGTCGCCACGAGTGGCGGGTGGGACGCCGTCTTCCAGGCATGGAGCAGCCGGCCGTGCCGGATCACGGCCCGATCGCCGTCCGCCCCCTCCACTTCGATGGTTCCGGCCTCCTGCAGCGCCTGCCAGGCCCGACGTCGCTGGAGTGCCCGTGCCAGCGCCCGGTGGCGATCCCTGACCGCCGCCGCCTCCTCGAAGCGCTGCTCGTTGGCCAGTCGTTGCATCCTCTCCTCCAGGGGGTCGAGTAGAAGCCCTGGCGAGGTGCCGATACCCCGTCTGAGCAACCGGACCACCGGCTCATACTCGGAAGTCGGGAGCGACCCGTCGCAGGGGCAGAGGGCGACTCCGAGCTGGGCCATGCCGCACGGAGTGGGGCGGGAGCCGGGTCGGTGGGTGCAGCGCCGGATCGGGATGGCGTCCCACAACGCCAGCATCACGGTCTCGGCTCCCCGCCGGCTCCGGAAGGGGCCCAGATAACACTCGCCCTCCTCGCGCAGTGTCCGCACCAGCGACAGACGCGGGAACTCCTCGCGGGTCAGCTTGACGAAGTGAGAGGCTTTGGGGGGTCGGGAGCGTCGGTTGTGACGGGGTCGATGTTCGTGGATCATCCGCAGCTCGATGACCTCGGCCTCCAGGGGGCTCTCACACACCCGATAGTCGACATCGGCCAGTTCCCGCATCATGTCCGCCACCGAGCGCCGGGTGTCTCCATAGAAATAGGACCGCACCCGGGAGCGGAGGTTGGTGGCCTTGCCGATGTAGAAGATGGTTCCGTTGCGGTCCTTGAACATATACACGCCTGGTCGGCGGGGAAGATCGTCGGCGAGGGCGATCTTGCGGTAGTGCGCCGAGCCGCGGGCGGTGGGAAGCTGGAGCAGGTCTTCGAGCGCAGTGACGCCGAGGCCTCCCGCTCGCTCCAGCAGCCCCCAGAGGACATACGCCGTGGCCCGGGCGTCGTCGAGAGCCCGGTGGTTGGGGGCGACGGGAGAGCGGAAGTGCCCGGCCAGGGTGGAGAGCTTTAGGTTCCGCACCTCGGGCCGCACCAGCCGCCGCGCCAGAGCCACCGTGTCGAGTGTGCGATTTGAGACTTTGGGATAGCCGAGTCGACGGGCGGCGGCATCGAGGAACGAAAGATCGAACCGCAGGTTGTGGCCGACCACCACCGCGTCGCCGATGAACTCGATCAGGGCAGGGAGCACCGCCTCGATCCGGGGTGCCTCCACCACCATGGCCTGCGTTATCCCGGTGAGGACCGTGATGAAAGGGGGAAGCGCCACCCCCGGGTTGACCAGGGTCTGGAAGGCGCCCAGTTCCTCGCCCATCCGGTAGCGAGCCGCTCCTACCTCGGTGATCTCGCAGGTGGCGGCCGAGCCGCCCGTCGTCTCCAGGTCCAGGACACAGAACGTCACCTCCGAGAGCGGCATCCCGAGGTCGTCGAAACTGGGCTGGTACGCGATCGTCACGGGGCCGGACCCTACATCGAACATATGTTCGATGCAACGCCCCGGTTAGCCTGCCCGTCTCATGGAAATGACCCCGACCCGTTACGTCTGCACCGCCTGTGGGAACCGCACCCGTTTCGACGTGGTGGAGGCGGTGCGGCGGCGCCGCTTTCAGCACTACACGCTGGGTGGGGCGATGTCCGTGGACGAGGAGGACATCCTGGAACGGACGGTCGAGTCCGTGACCTGTCGCTGGTGTGACCGCTCCGATGCCATCCAGGTGGTGGATCAGGACGGCTGACGGCGGCGGAGGGCTTCGTAGAGGACCACGGCCGCCGCCACCGAGGCATTGAGGCTGTCGACCGTTCCCTGCATCGGGATGAGGCAGCGGGTGGCCGCCCCGGCCAGGGCCTGCCCGGTCAGTCCCCGATCCTCGGCTCCGATCGCCAGCGCCACCGAGCCCGAGAGGTCGGCCTCCCATAGATTGGTGGGGGCATGGGGGGTGAGGGCGACAATCCGGATCCCGTCCGCGGCGAACCGGTTCAGAGCCGCCTCCGTCGAGGTGACGGCGACGGGGACGGTGAAGAGGGCTCCCTGGCTGGAGCGGACGACATTGGGATTGTGGATATCGGTGGCCGGATCCGAGACGACGACGGCATCGGCCCCCACGCCGTCGGCGGTGCGCAGCATCGCCCCCAGGTTGCCCGGTTTCTCGACGCCCTCCAGCCAGAGCACGAGGGCAGGCGGGGAGAACCGGATCCGGTCCAGTCCGGTGGGAAGTAGCGGGGCAACCGCGAGGGTGCCGTCGGGGCTCTGGCGCGCCGACACCTTGCGAAATGGTGCTTCGGCCATCTCTATCACCCGGACGCCGTCCGGGGGCGAGATCGGATCGAGATCCGGGCAGACGATCACGGCCTCGACGGGAATCCCGGCGGTCAGGGCGCGCCCCACCTCTCGCCGTCCCTCGATCAGGAAACGACCCTGTTCCCGGCGGTGGCGGGTCGAACGGAGCCGGACCAGGTCCTTGACTAGCGGGTTGGCGGTCGAAGTGATCACGGTCAACTCGGGTCGCCGCTGTCGAGCTTGATGAAGGCTTCCTCCAGCCGTTTGCGGGCCCGATGGCAGGCGACCCGCACCGTTCCCACCGTGGCGCCGATCTGGGTGCCGATCTCCTCGTACTCAAGACCCTCCACCTCGCGGAGCCACAGCAGCTCCCGGTCGCGACGAGGAAGCATCTGGAGGGCGGCCCGGATGTTGACGTGTTCCTCCCGCAGCATCGCCTTCTCCTCGGGCGTGGAGGGTGAGACGAAGGCGTCCTGGGGGGTGCGTTGGGATCGATAGCGGCGAAGCGAGCTACGCATGCGGTTGCGGGCGATGGCCCAGAACCAGCCTTCGAAGGCGTCGGGGTCGCGCAGCTTGGGAAAGTTGCGCACCATCCCCTCGAGTGCTTCCGAGACGATCTCGTTGACGAGGTCCCGGGGCATTCCCACCCCGTGGTAGAAGGCGATCAGACGCGGGTGTCCGGCCCCGAGAACCACGCCCATTGCTTCCTTGTCGCCGTCGCGCGCCGCTTCCACATCGGAGCGAGCGGGAGGCCACCCGGAGCGATTTTCGGCTGGCTCGGTCGTCACCGGGTCAGGATACGCCACCCGGTCTGCTGTCAACCGGGAACTGGATCAGGGGCGACCGCCGGAGCCCTGGCCCTTGTCGTCGGGGGCTCCCGGGCCCGAATTGTCCTGATTCCCCCGGTTGCCGGAGTTGCCGGAGTTGCCCGAGCTATTCGAGTTGCCCTGGTTGTCGGAGTTGCCCTGGTTTCCCTGGTTGTCGGAGTTGCCCTGGTTCCCCTGGTTGCCAGGATCGGCGGGGATGGCGGGGGTGGCCGGGTCGGCGGGTTGACCGGGTTGACCGGGTTGGGCCGGGGTGGCAGGCTCGGCCGGGGTGGCGCCCGGGTCCCGGCCGGAGACCTGGGAGGCGAGCAATCTGAGTGCGGCTCTGGATTCTGCCATCGCCTCGTGGTTGCCTTCCCGTATCGCCTGGCCCAGGCCGCGGGCGTTCAGCACCAGGCGCCGGACCTCGTCGTCGGTCCCGGCCTGGCGAAGCTGGGCGGTGACTCCCTCGAGTTCGGGGTCCGGCATCGCCTCGACCACCAGGTCGAGCGCCCCGGGGAGGTCGGAGCGTTCCACCAGCAGCTCCGCCTCGGCCAGACGTTCGGCGGTGTGGTCGTCGAATCCGATCAGACGCCCCGCCGCCTCGTAGGCGCGATCGAGCGGATAGAGGACGTCGCCCGGGACCGCCGAGTTCGAGACGGCGGCGGCGGCCACGTTGGCGATGGCGAAGAAGCCCACCGTCGCCGCCGCCACCCGGGGAAGACGGCGAACCGGGCGCGGTCGACTCCCCACGGCACGCAACGCGGCTATCCGGCTGCGGGCAGGGGGTACGGCGGCGGCGAGGTCTTCGCCGTAGCGCCGA
>DATHVR010000079.1:0-21538 GCA_035461175.1 Acidimicrobiia bacterium
CAATTCTGTCGCGAAAACGCCTCCGGCTCACCCGAGACTCCGGCTTCCGGGTTCCGGCTCCCTACCATTGACCGTATGGTTCAACGCGTGTTGCTGGCCGAGCCGCGAGGCTTCTGTGCCGGGGTGGAGATGGCGATCAAAGCCCTGACCTGGATGGTGCGCATCTTCGACGGGCCGGTCTATTGCTATCACGAGATCGTCCACAACGAGTGGGTGGTGCGCGCCTTCGAGCGGGTCGGGGTGGTGTTCGTGGATGACATCTCGGAGGTGCCGGAAGGTGCTCCGGTAATGCTCTCCGCCCACGGGTCCGCCCCCGAGGTCGTGGCGGGAGCCGAGAAGCGGGCCGGGGTGGTCATCGATGCGGTTTGCCCGCTGGTGACCAAGGTCCACCACGAGGTGAAGCGAATGGCCGGCAAGGGTTATGACATCATCTATATCGGCCATGAGGGTCATGACGAGGCCGTCGGAACCGTGGCGGAGGCACCCGGATCGATCACCCTGGTGGAGCCGGAGATCGGCCTCGACCATTTCACTCCCCGCGACCCGGAACGGGTGGCGTTGCTCGCCCAGACCACGCTGGGAATGCACGAGTGGCAGAAGGTGCTCGATGACGCCCAAACCGAGTATCCGACCCTGGAGACCGCCCGCCGATCCGACCTCTGCTACGCCACCACCAACCGTCAGGAGGCGGTGGCCCAGCTTGCCAAGGAGAGCGATCTCATCCTCGTGGTTGGATCGGAGAACTCGTCCAACACCCAGGCTCTCGTCCGCTATGCCATCGAGAACGGCACGCCGGCGCATCGTGTCGACTCGGCCGACGCCGTCGACCCGGCCTGGCTGGAAGGGGTGGAGGTGGTGGGCGTAACCGCCGGGGCGTCGGCTCCCGATCACCTCGTGCAGCAGGTCATCGACCGGGTCGACCCGGCGTTGGGCTTCGAGCTCTGGTCGACCACCGAGGAGGCCGAGTACTTCCCGCTCCCTCCCCAGCTACGCACCTTCGTCAACACTCTGACCACCCTGGTCGAAGCGGGTGTGACCGCCCGGCTTCCCTCCCAGCCCGGTTGGCTCGAGCGGGATCGGGAATGGACGGCCACCGAAGCCCTCGACCTGATCTCCTGAGCGTCTAGCGTCACCCCCATGTCCACCCGAATCCCCGCCTCGCGCCTGCCCATCGTGGCTGTCGTCGGTCGGCCCAACGTCGGCAAGTCGACGCTGGTCAACCGGATCGTGGGGCGCCGGCTGGCGGTGGTCGAGGAGCACCCCGGTGTGACACGCGACCGGCGTCAGTTCGAGGCAGAGTGGGCCGGGCGTCCCTTCCTGCTGGTCGATACCGGCGGGTGGGAGCTGAACCCCAAAGATTCGATCGAAGAAGCCATCCGTCAGCAAGTGGAAGCGGCTCTCGCCTCCGCCGACGTGGTCGTGTTCGTGGCCGACGCCACCACCCCGCTGCTCGATGACGATCGGGAGGTGGTGGAGATGCTGCGCCGGGCCGACCTGCCCGTGGTGCTGGCGGCCAACAAGGTCGACTCGGGGGCCCGCGAGGCCGATGCCGCCGAACTCTGGGGTCTAGGGCTGGGTGAGCCCAGCGCCGTCTCGGCGTTCCACGGACGTGGCGTGGGCGACCTGCTGGATCGGGTGGTGGCCCATTTCCCCGACGACATCTCCGAGGAGCTGGAGTCCGACACGCCCCGGCTGGCGATCGTCGGCCGCCCCAACGTCGGCAAGTCGACGCTGCTCAATCGGCTGGTGGGGGAGGAGCGGGTGATCGTCTCCGAACGACCCGGCACCACCCGCGATCCCGTCGATGTCGAGGTCGAGATCGACGGCCGTCCCTATGTGCTGGTCGACACGGCCGGAATCCGGCGCAAGCCTCAGATCAGGGAGGACGCCGATTTCTACGCTGTCCTCCGGGCCCGCGAGGCACTGGCGGAGGCCGACGTGGCGCTGTTCCTCATCGACGCCGAGGAGGGAGTGACCCGCCAGGACCAGCGCATCGCCGACGAGATCACCGAGGCCGGTGCCGGTCTGGTGATCCTGGTCAACAAATGGGATACGGTCGACACCGAGGAGGCCTGGATGCTGGAGCGGGACATCGCCCAGCGTCTCGGGTTCTTGGGCTGGGCGCCGATGCTGAGGATCTCGGCCCTGCGCGGTGCCCGGCTGCGTCGGCTGGGTCCGGCAGTGGAGGCGGTGCTGGAGGCTCGCCTCCGCCGAGTCTCCACCGGAGAACTGAACCGCCTGGTGCGGTCGTGGATCGCCGCCCATCCGCCCCCGGTGCGCAAGGGCCGTCGCCCCAAGATCCACTACGCAGTGCAGGCAGCGGTGGCGCCCCCGACGGTGATTCTGTTCGTCTCGGGCGGCGAGCTCGGCGAGGACTACCTCCGCTTCATCGAAAACCGACTGCGGGAGGAAGCGGACTTCACAGGGACGCCCATCCGGGTGGTACCCCGGCTGCGAGCACGCCGTGAGCACTGATCCCCATCTGCCCGACTCCGACCAGGATCCCGACGACCGGATCCCGCCGGCGCCGTGGAGCTTCCGGATCATGGTGGCGCTGGCCGTCCTCTACCTCGCGTGGCGCCTGATCCAAGGCCTGGTCTGGTTGGTCGAACGCATCATCTGATGGTTCAGGGCCGCGGGCGCCCGGCCTCGTCCAGCCAGGGTTCGGGGTCGACACCGAGGCCTTCGGCGATGCGATTGATGTAGTTGAAGAACGAGCACACCTGGACCGCGTCGGTGATGGCCCGGTCGCTCAGGCCAAAGGAGCGGAGATGCTGGACGTCGGCGGCTCCAACGGAGGCAGGGGCGCGGGTCAGCCGGTCCACGTAGTCGAGCAGTGCCTCGGTGGGGGCATCCAGGCCGGCGGTGCGCCAATCCGCCGCGAATCGGTCCACGAGTTTCTCGTCGGCGACCTCGGCCCGGAGGTCGTGGAGATGCGCCCGTATTCAATAGTGGCAATCGTTGGCCCGGGACGTGACCACGGCAATCATCTCCCGCTGAGCGCGGGAGAGGGGAGACCCCCCGAACATCACCGCCGCGTAGAGCCGCATCGACTCGCGCAAGGCCTCGGGGTTCTGACATTGCACCGAGACGATGTTCCACAATCTGCCGGCGCTGGCCTGGCGCTGCTCGTAGATGCGCCGGAGCAGGCCGTCGGCGTCGTCGGTTCCGATCACCTCGATGTGGGCCACGGACGAGGACGATACCCGGTCAGGGGCGGTCGATCATCTGGTCGACAGGGGCGAAGTCGTCGGACAGGGCACGAGCGGGCCCGATGAAGCGGTCCAGGTCCTCGCCGGTGGCAGCGATCTCGACTCCACCCCGGGCGGCGATGGCGGCCTGGATCTCCTCGACCGGCAGCGGGGCTTGGGAGGCGGCGAGGACGAAGTTCCCGCCCGCCTCCCCGTCGAGGTAGCGGGGAGGAGCGAATACCGCCACGTGATCGAAGACCCGCGCCAGGGTGGCGGTCTCGGCCCGCACGAAGTCGAGGTCGCCGTAGTCGATCACGTTCATGGTGTAGAGGCCGCCCGTCCGCAGGCGCCGGCTCACTTCCTCCACGAATTCGAGGGTGGTGAGGTGCCAGGGCACCGAGAGGCCGCTGAAGGCGTCGCCGATGACGAGATCGGCCGATTCGGGGGCCAGTTCGACGAGAGAACGGCGAGCGTCGTCGACGACGATTTCGGCCTCGGGATCCAGGCCCAGGTCGCGGTGGCCGATGTCGACCAGAACCCGGTCGATTTCCAGGGTGACGTGGTCGGTCTCGGGCCGGGTGGCGGAGAGGTAGGCGTGGAAGGTGAAGCCGCCGCCACCGATCGATATCACGTCGAGGGCCCCGTCGGGGAGGGTCTGGTCGATGACGTCGTTCATCACCCGGGCGTAGCGGAACTCGAGATGGGTGGGGTCGTTCAGGTCGACGTAGCTGTTGGAGACGCGATCCAGGACCAGGGTGCGTCCTCCCGGCCGGCCGGGATCGGCCACCACCTCGGCGCAGTGATAGGTCGTCTCGTATTGGCAGGGCCCCTCGAAGACGAAGAGGCCGGAGGCCAGGAGGAGGCCGACGGCGGCGCCGTAGGTGGCTCCGGCCGAGCGGCGTGGCCACCAGAGTGCCGTCCCCCACAGCACCAGGCCCACGCCCACGACCACGACGATGGGGCGGGTGGGAAAGGCGGCGATGAGAACGAAGCCGGTGAGGAACGTGCCGAAGATCGCCCCGGCGGTCCCCACCGCCGAGTAGGACCCCACCACGGTTCCCGTTTCGTCGAGGCTGGCGAGCCGGAGTTTGACCACCACCGGCGGGACCGCCGAGAGCACGGCGGCGGGAAGGAAGAAGCCGATGGTGGTGAGCACGACGATCGATGCCGGCCCGACCGAGGGAAGGAGAGGCCCGAGAAGATCGATGAGGAGAGGGGAGGCGAGGGCGGTGACACCTCCGGCGACGAGGAGAGGGCCGATGAGTCGCGCCGGGTCCCCCCGGTCGGCGGCCAGGCCTCCCAGCCAGGCCCCGAGGGCGATACCGGTCAGGATCACGCCGATCACCCCGGTCACCACCTCCAGGCTCACCCCGAGGTAGGGCGCCATCAGCCGCTGGGCGAGGATCTCCAGCACGAGGATCGCGGCCGAGGTGAGGAAGACGAGGAGCCGGGCGCCGGTCTGGGTCATACCCGCCAGTATCGCCGACCCGGAAAAAAGCCGAGAACGCGAAAACAAACCCACGGTTTCATTTGCGTCGGGACGGGGAACCGGTACTGTTTGGTTCAGAAGCGATTCACTTCGCTTCTCGATACCGCCCAGCGGCCTTCGGGTCACTGGGCGGTCGTCGTTTGCGCTCCTCGTTCTCACCTGGAGGGCCATACGACCCTGGCTCAGGCAGTTCCGGCCGGTATGAATGGATGCCAGGAGGTAGCGATATGGCAGCCATCGTCGTCGACGATGCGCAAGGAGTACGGCAGCCTGCAGGCGGTCGACGGACTGTCCTTCACGGTCGAAGAGGGCGAGGTGCTCGCTCTGCTCGGGCCGAACGGAGCCGGCAAGACCACCACCGTCGAGATCCTGGAAGGTCACCGCCGGCGCACGGGAGGCAGGGTGGAGGTGCTGGGCTTCGACCCCGCCTCCGGAGGCCGGGAGATGCGCCAGCGGGTGGGAATCGTCCTGCAGGAGGCAGGGCTCGACGATGACTTCACTCCCCGGGAACTGGTGGCCCTCTACCGCGGGATGTATCCCCGGCGTCTCGAGGTCGAGGCCGTTCTCGGCCTGGTCGGCCTTCTGGACAAGGTCGACTCCCGGGTAAAGACGCTGTCGGGAGGTCAGCGCCGGCGTCTCGATCTCGCCCTGGGTCTGGTCGGTGACCCGGATCTCCTTTTCCTGGATGAGCCCACCACCGGTTTCGATCCCTCGGCTCGTCGAAAAGCGTGGGAGCTGATCGAGGAGCTTCGTTCTCTCGGCAAGACCATCCTCCTCACCACCCACTACATGGATGAGGCGGAGCACCTGGCCGATCGCGTCGCCGTGATCGTGCGCGGCCGTCTGGTGGCCGAAGGCACCCCCTCAGATCTGGCGGCGGGAGACCGGACCGGATCGGTTCTCTCTTTCCGGTTGCCGGCGGGGGCGGACATCGGCGACCTGCCGGCCTTGAACGGAGAGCTGGTCCGCCAGGGAATCGAGTGGCAGGTCACCACGACCCAGCCCACCCAGGCCCTCAACCGACTCACCACCTGGGCGATCGACCGGGCGTCGAGATCGGCGCCCTGGCGATCGAGCGGCCCTCCCTGGAGGATGTGTACCTCGCACTGGTGGGAGGAGCGGAAGCGGAGGGATCCGATGAGGGCTGAGCCCGGAGTGCTTCCCGGCGTTCGGTCGGCGGTAACGGAGACGCCAACCTGGGCGGAGTTGGCGGGATCACAGCTCGGCTACGCCCTGCGAGAGTTGTGGCGGTCGCGTCTGGTCCTGGTGTTTACCTTCGCACTTCCACTGGTGTGGCTGGTTGTGATCGGGCTGCTGGCCGGCAACGAGGCCGTGGACGAGGCGACGGGAGGGCGGGTGATGCAGTTCGTCACCCCCGTCGCCGCCGCCATGGGCCTGCTCTTCGCCACCTACCCGACGCTGGCGATGAGCCTGGCGGAGGCGCGTGACAAGCAGATCCTCAAGCGCCTGCGCGGCACCCCACTTCCGATGTGGGCCTATCTTGCTGGCCGGATCGGGGCGGTGATTGTGTTCGCCCTCGCCGCCGTAGCGGTGATGCTGATTGTCGGGGTGGTGGTGTTCGATATCGAGCTGCTGGGACGGACCCTTCCAGCCACGCTCGTGACCCTGGTGGTGGGCATCGTCTCGCTCTCCGCCCTCGGAATGGCCGTGGGGGCGATGTCGCCGTCCACCTCCTTCGCCCAGGCCTTCTCGATCGGTTCGACCGTAATCCTGCTCTTTCTGTCCGGGATGTTCACCATCGGCGCCGAGATGCCGTCCTGGGTCGAACGAGTGGGAGCGTGGTTCCCCCTCAGCCACCTCTCCACCGCCCTCCAGGACCAGTTCAATCCCTTCTTGACCGGCTGGGGGTGGGATCTCTCCGCCCTGGCGGTCATGGCGCTCTGGGGTGTGGGTGGGGCGGGGCTGGCGGGGTACGGCCTGACGCGGATTCGGAGCGCAGGCCGGGGAGGGACGGTGGCGCCCGGCGAGGTCACGGCGCCACGGGTGGCCGTCTCCCGGGTGGACCCGCCCCCCACCGCGAGGCTGGTGGCCTACCAGGCCCGGTGGGCGACTCGAGCCGCCTGGCGCGACGCCGGCTGGGTGTTCTTCGCCGTCATGATGCCGGTCGGGCTGTATGCCCTGATGGCTGCCATCTACGGCGACTCCGGGTTCCAGCCGACCGGGAGGGAGTTCTCGTTCTTCTTCGCCTTCGGGATCGTCGCCTACGGCATCGGCGTGACCGCCTTCATCAACATGCCCGAGGCGGTCGCCACCGCCCGGGACAAGGGACTACTGAAGCGACTGCGGGGAACTCCCGTGTCGATGGCCCAGTACCTGGGCGGCCGGATGGCATCGGTGCTGTGGATCGCCTTCATAACGGCGCTGCTGATCTTCGCCGTCGGCGTCGGCTTGTTCGGTGTGGACCTGGCTCCGGCGGGTATCCCGCTTGCCCTGCTGGTCGTTCTGGTGGGGGCGCTGACCCTGGCCGCCTGCGGGCTGGCGCTGGCGGCGATCACCCCGACCGCCCGGGCGATGGCGGCGGTGGGGCTGGGAATCCTCCTGCCCCTGGCCTTCTTCTCTGACATTTTCGTGATCGGGACGACCACCCCGGCCTGGATGGGTGTGGTCGGGTCGCTCTTCCCGCTCCGCCACTTCCTCTACGCCCTGGTCCACGCCCTCGACCCGGCCGGCGCCCCGGTGGCGTGGACGAATCTGGCGGTGATGGTGGCCTGGCTGGTGCTGGCGGGGGCGGTGGCGGTGCGCAAGTTCCGTTGGGAGCCGGACTGAAAGATCGTTCTGTGGGCCGGAAATGACGCCGCAGGCGCCATTTCCGGCCCACAGAATGGATCAGTCGAGGAGGTCGAGGGTGGCCCGCGCCTCGGCGGGCGAGAGCAGACGGATGGCGTATCCCGAGTGGACGACGACGTAATCGCCGACGACGGCTTCGGGCACCATCACCAGATCCACCGTTTTCTCGCTTCCGGCACTCTCGGCCATGGCCGGGATCGAAGCCGCGGTGGGCTCACCCACCGAAACGATCCGGGCGGGCACCGCCACGCACATGGCTTCAGGCCTCCGCCACGGTGATCGACACCAGGCGCACCGAGATCGCCCCGGCCTCCTGCAGGTCGTCGGATTCCTCCACCACGATCTCGGGACAGAAGGGCCACTCGCTTTCCGCCCAGTGACGGGCCGCCTGCTCCACCGCCGCCGGCCTGAGGCCGCTCAGGGCGCCCACCTGCAGCCGGAGACCGGTCACTCTGCGCCCGCCGGCGGCAGCTTCAGCCCGGCGCATCACATCCCCCAGCACGCCGGTCTCATGCATGGTCGAGCTCCTCGACCAGTTCCTCGATCGAGGCGGCCACGGCCGGGGACAGCCCGGCGCCGGGGAAGAGGTCACCGACCTCGATCCCGTACACGGTCAGCCGGGGAGGCAGTCGCTTGAGCGCTCGCGCCAGCTCCACCGCCTGGCTCACCCCGATCGAGTGGGTGCTGGTGGCAAGGGTGGAGGCCGGGACCCGCTGCGCGGCGGCATCGAATCGGTGGATGGTCCCGGCCGGGGCTCCCGACCGGGCGGCGTCGACAACCACCACATCGTCGACGCTGTCCCACAGGTCGATCAGCTCGAGAAAGCCGCCGACCTGCTCGGTGGCGGGAACCACCTGCATGCGACGGGCGACTTCGAGCCCGGCGGCGTCATCGCCCCGGGTCGGATTGCCCACTCCGATCACCAGGCGGTTCACACTCGGTCCACCTCGAGGTCGAGGAAGTGGGTGGCACAGGAGATGCAGGGGTCGTAGCAGCGGATGGCCTGCTCCAGTTCCCACTGCAGGCGCTCGTCGTCGTAGTGGGCCCGTCCGGATACGTATGCGCGGAGGTCGTCTTCGATGCTGAGCTGGTTCTGAGAAGTGGGAGGGACGATGTGGGCGTCGGTGATGAAGCCCTCCTCGTCGATGTCGTAGCGGTGGTAGCACAAGCCGCGCGGAGCCTCGGATGCCCCGTGCCCGGTCACCCCTCTCGGTTCGACCTCGACCCAGGGAGAGTCGGGACGCGAGTACAAGTCGATGAGACGGAGCGCCTCCTCGCAGGCGAAGACGATCTCGACCATGCGCACGAGGATGCTGCGGAAAGGGTTGTTGCATGTCGGTCCCAGCCCGGCCCGGTCCGCCGCCTCCCGGGCTCGGGGCGTGAGGCGGTCCGAGTTGAGGGAGTAGCGGGCCATCGGGCCGACGTGGTAGGCCCCGTGGCCCTTGCGCCGGGCGTGGAGGGCGTTGGACCAGGCCACGTGCTCCTCCTCGAAATGTAGGGGCCACTCGTCGACGGCAATGTCGAGTCCCCGATTGGAGACGATGCGGCCTTCGTGGATGGCGTATTCGTCGGGATGGCTGAGGGCGACGAACTCGTAGTCGCGGTGGAAGTCGGGGAAGGGGAGCCCGGTCAGCCAATCCACCGCCTCGAGGGCCGCCTCCAGCGCCCACTCGAGGTCGGGGACGAGGATCTGTAGCTCGACCGGGGAGGGGGCCCGGTAGAAGCCGCCGACCCGGAAGTTGATCGGGTGGACCTCGCGTCCGCCCAGAAGGGTCATGATCTGGTTGCCGATCTTCTTGAGACGAAGCGCCATCTGCACCTGGTCGGGATAGTCGGTGGCCATATGAATGGCGCTGTCGTAGCCCAGGAAGTCGGGGGCGTGGAGGAAGAACACGTGGAGGGCGTGACTCTCGATCCACTCGCCGCAGTAGATGAGTCGCCGCAGGGCCCGCAGGCCACCTTCCAGGCGAACCCCGGCCGCCGACTCCATGGCGTTGGCGGAACTGGTCTGGTAGGCGATGGGGCATATTCCGCAGATGCGGGCCGTGATGTCGGGCGCCTCGGAGAAGCGCCGGCCGCGCAGGAATGCCTCGAAGAAGCGGGGTGGCTCGAAGATTTTGAACTGGAGGTCGACCACCTCGTCGTCCTTCAGCTTCAGGTACATGGCTCCTTCGCCCTCGACCCGGGCGAGGTAGTCGACGGAGATCTCACGATCGTTGCTCATAGGCCTCACTCATCTCACGGAATTCCGGGGCGTAGGCGTTGAAAGTGCGCAGGGCCCGGACCAGGTCGCCGTCGCCCACACCCAGGCCCCGCCACCACTCGGCGAGCGAGACCATGTTGGGAGAGCGGCTGGGACCGAAGCATCCGTAGCAGCCGCGGTCGTAGGCGGGACAGATCGCCCCACACCCGGCCTGGGTGACCGGACCCAGACAGGGGATCTGCTGGGCGACCATCACGCAGTTTGTCCCGCGCAGCTTGCACTCGACGCACACGCTGTGGCCGGGGAGGTTGGGTTTTCGACCATGGAGAAAGGCTTCGACAACTTCCAGGAGCTGCACCTTGGAGATCGGGCAGCCCCGCAGCTCGAAATCGACCTCGACATGGTCGGCAATGGGAGTCGAGGTCTGGAGGGTGGAGATGAACTCGGGATGGGCATAGACGATCGAGGTGAACTCCTCCACGTCGGCCCAGTTGCGCAGCGCCTGGATACCTCCCGCGGTGGCGCAGGCGCCGATCGTGACCAGGACGTCGGAGCGCCGGCGGATGTCGTGGATCCTGTCGGCGTCGTGGCGGGTGGTCACCGACCCTTCCACCAGCGAGAGGTCGTAGCGCCCTTCGATCTCACCTTTGGTAGCTTCCGGGAAGTAAGCGATGTCCACCGCGCCCGCGATGTCGAGCAGATGGTCCTCGGCGTCGAGGAGAGTCAGCTGGCAACCGTCGCACGAGGCGAATTTCCACACGGCCAGCCGGGGTTTGGAGTTGGTCATAGCTCGGGTACCCGCAGCATCGGAACCACCCTCGAGTAGGGGAACACCGGACCCTTCCAACAGACGAAGTCGGGCCCGAACTGGCAATGGCCGCAAAAGCCGATGGCACACTTCATGTTCCGCTCCAGGCTGACGTAGATCGAGTCTTCGGCCACTCCTTCGGCGGCGAGATGGCGCCCCACCACCTTCATCATGATTTCCGGCCCGCACAGCATCGCCACCGTCTCCTCGGGGGCGTAGGCGACCCGCGACAGCAACCCGGTCACCACTCCGACGTCGCCCAGCCAGTCCTCGTCGGGACGGTCCACCGTCACCTCCACCTCCATGTCGAAGCGCGCCCTCCACTCGTGCACCTGGGAGGCGAAGAGGAGATCGGCGGGGGTGCGGGCACCGTAGATGATCGAGACGCTGCGGTAGTGGGCCCGTCGGGCGAGCACGTCGTAGACGACAGGGCGGAGCGGCGCCAGACCGATCCCGCCCCCCACCACCACCAGGTCGCGGTCGGCGGCGGCCTCGGTGGGCCAGCCAGTGCCGTAGGGACCGCGCACGCCCACCACGTCGCCCGGTCTGAGGTCGACGATGGCACGGGTGACGGCCCCGACCGAGCGGACGGTATGTACGAGGACGTCGGGACGGGAGGGATCGCCCGAGATCGAGATCGGGACCTCTCCCACACCGAACACGTAGAGCATCGTGAATTGGCCGGGGGCGAACACCAGTTCCCGGCCGTCCTCGGGAACCAGTTCGAGGGTGGCGGTGTCGGCGGTGTTCTGGTGGTGGGAGGTGACCCGGAATGCCCGGGGGAGCATCGGCTCGGTGGGTGGGGCAGGCACGGATGTCATCGTCATGAGGCGGGCCTTCCGTACAGATCGAGAAGCTGGATGCGGGTGCGATGGAGCCGGGTGGCGGTCTCCCGGGCGATCACTTCGAGTATGCGGCGGGCGAGGTCGGGCTCGGCCTCACAGCGGCGCCGGACGGCGTCGGCGTCGAAGGCGGCCAGCATGGTGCCGACCACGGCCCGGGCTCGCCAGTTCCACCGGGAAGACGGAAAGAACCAACTCAGGCCGACCAGGTCACCTTTGCCCAGAGTTTGGATCGCCATCGGCCGCCGCCCGGGGCTGGTCATCTCGAGGCCGATCCTTCCCTCGCTGATGATGTAGAAGGTGTCGGCGGCCTCCCCCTCGTCGAATAGGACCTCGCCGGCTTCGAGTTCGACCTGGTGGGCGATCGACTCGAAGAAGACGGTGTCCTGGCCGGATAGTCCGGCCAGGAGGGGGCTCACGGCGGTCAGTGCCTTCAGGTCCATACCGTCTCCTCGCTGGCCCGGATCGCCGCCGCCTGACGGGTGATGTCGATGCCCACCGGGCACCAGGTGATGCAGCGCCCGCAGCCGACACAGCCCGAGGTACCGAACTGGTCGTACCAGGAGGCGAGTTTGTGTGTCATCCACTGGCGGTACCGGGCCCGGGTCGAGGCGCGTACGGGCACCCCGTGGAGGTTGCTGAAGTCCATGGTGAAGCACGAGTCCCAACGCCGGGACCGGCTGGCGATGCCGGTGTCGAGCGCCACCTGGTCCTCGGTGGTGGAGCAGAAACAGGTGGGGCAGACGAGCGTGCAGTTGGTGCAGGCGAGACAGCGGTCGGTGACCTCGTCCCACTGCGGGTGCTCGGGGTTGGACTGCAGCATCTGCTTGATGTCGGTCGTGTCCAGCGACCTGCCCATCGACGCTTCCGAGGCGGCGAGTATTTGGCCCACCCGGTGCAGGTCGGCAGCATCCGCGGGGCGGGAAGGAATCTCGGCCAGGATGGCGGCGCCGGCTTCACTTCCGGCTTCGAAGACGAAGTAGTGCTCGTCGGGTTCGATCACCTCGGTCAGGACGAGGTCGTATCCCGCCTCCGCCCGGGGGCCGGTCTCCATCGACACGCAGAAGCAGGTGCCGCCCGGGGCGCCGCAGTTGACGGCGATCGTGAACAGTCCCTGTCGGGCGGCCGAGTAGGTGCGGTCGTGGGGCCCACCCCCCATGAAGACTCGATCCTGGATCCCGATCGCGGCCAGTTCGCAGGCGCGGATCCCCAAGAAGGCGTAGCGGGGGGTGGGCGCCGTCGTCTGCACGAATTCGAGGGCGCCGTTCTGAGGGCGGACTTCGAACAGGGTGCTGCGGCGGGGGTAGAGGAACTCCTTCCAGGAGTGCTGGCCGAGGGCGTAACCGAACAGCGCCCGGTCCGGGCGGGGAACCAACTCGTAGCGGCCGCCATCCTGGCGGTCCGTCCACCCGATCGGGAGATCGTCGACGGACGCCAGGGGTGCGTAGGTGATGGCGTGGTCGCGGACCGTGGGTCCCAGCACCGTGAAACCGCTGGAGCGGAGGGCCGTGAAGAGAGAGTCGAAGTCTGCTCGGGCGACCGCCACCGGGCTCATGGAGTTCATACCGAGGCCGACAGTAACGGCCTCGATCGCTCCCAGTAGGGTCTCGCGACCCTATTCGGGGATGGCGGGCCGAGTACGGTTGGCCGCATGTCGCAACGTTCCACGCTGAATCGTCCCGCTTCCACTCCAGCCCGGACCGGCGGAATCCTGTTTGCGCTGGCCACCGCCGTCGTCAGCGGAGTCTCGGTGTTCGTCAACGGGTTCGGCGTCCGGGCCTGGGCCGAGGTGTCGGATCCGGCCACCTACACCACGTTGAAGAACCTGGGCGCCGCTGCCATCCTCATCTCCTTGTTGTGGTTGACGGC
Organism: Acidimicrobiia bacterium; assembly: GCA_035461175.1. Lineage (GTDB taxonomy): Bacteria > Actinomycetota > Acidimicrobiia > Spongiisociales > ZC4RG35 > DATHVR01. The sequence goes on from DATHVR010000079.1 coordinate 13,211, forward strand.
ACGCGGTCGCTCCGTGGTGCCCGAAGCTCGGCGTCACTGGCGAGGCCTGCTGGTGGTGGCGGTGGTGGGCGGCAGCATCCCCTTCCTACTCTTTTTCGAAGGGCTGGCTCAGGTGACCTCCTCTGATGGCGCCTTCATCCACAAGACCCTGGTGATCTGGGTGACGCTGGGAGCAGTGGTGTTCCTGCGCGAGCGGATCGGTCCCTGGCACATCGTCGCCCTGGCGCTCCTGATCGGGGGACAGGCAGCACTGGGTGGTGGTGTCGCGGGTATCTCGATGGGGAGAGGCGAGGTCCTGATCCTGATCGCCACCCTGCTCTGGGCCGTCGAGGCCGTGGTTGCCAAGCGACTGCTGGCCGATGTCTCGCCTCTCGCCCTCGCCGGGGCCAGGATGGGTGGCGGTGCCCTCATCCTGATCGGATACGGCCTCGTGACCGGCGGTCTGGCCTCGATCGGGTCGGTGGGGCTGCAACATTTCGGCTGGATCCTCCTCACCTCGATCACCCTGGCCGCTTACGTCGGCACGTGGTACGCCGCCCTGTCCCGTGCCCAGGCGGTCGATGTCAGCGCCGTCCTCGTCGGGGGGGCCCTGATCACGGCCGTGCTGGAGACGGGGGTGCGGGGCCTGGCGGCGCCGCCCGCCCTGGGGGTGATCCTGGTCATGGCCGGAGTGGCCGCAGTGCTGGTGGGGCGGATGCGAGCCATCAGTCCGAGATGACGACCGTGTCAGGTCCGGTTCTGTTCGGCAGGTTCGCCTTCCCGCCCAATTCGCTCGGCTATTGCGGTCCCGACGACCCGGCCACGATGCTGGCCACCCTGACCGACGAGTCGGCTCCCATGGAGGAGGTCCGTCACGTGGTTCCGGCGTTTCAGGGGGCTTGGCCCTACCTGGAGTTGATCGGCCACGGAACCGGACACGACCCCCTCACCTACGAGGTGGTGGAGGCCTACTGGCTCGGGAGCCCGTTGCTGGAGCGGATCGATCTGTCCACGCTCGGCAGTTCGATGGAAGAGAGGTTTCGGTCCCGGGCCGGATGGAACTGGTCGGAGGTGGTGGAAGGCATCAACCGGGGGGGCCGGCCCAACCACGCCTTCCACGTGTTCTGTATCTACCCATGGGTGGGGCTGTTGCAGTCGGGAATCGTTGAGCAGCCGCTGGCGGTGCTGGACCGGTGCCGGATCCGGTGGGGGAGGGTGGAGGGATCGGTCGAGGGTCGTCTGCTGGTCAAGTCACGTCCGCTCATCTGGGAGCGGGCGCGCCTCCGGTTGGGGGAGGAGCAGGTCGAGTCGGTCCGGCCGCCCGCCGACGGCGAGGTCGTGAGCCCGGGCGACCTGGTGGCGATGCACTGGGACTATGTTTGCCAGCGTGTGACTCCTCGTCAGGTCGCCCGTCTCCGTCACTACCACGACCTCCATCTCTCGATCGTCAACGGGGCGGGCCGGCGCCTGGCCGTCCGAGTCGAACGCTGAGGTCCAGCCGATTCTGTGGGCCGGCGGCCTAGCGGCCCGGAAGCAGGCCGTCGGGGAGGAAGCCGAGCCAGCGGCGGGCAGCGAGAGTGGCGAGCAGGTAGACGCCACCACCCAGGATCGGAGCCCACACCAGGAGCCAGACTCCTTCGGGGAGCCCGCCCATTCGGGCCAGGGCGAGGACACCGAGCATCAACCCGGCGGCAATGGCGGGGATGACCAGCGCTCGAGCGATCGACGACAGTGGTGCCGTCGAGACCCGCGAAGTGATCCACATGGCGAAGATGTCGGGGATGACGGCCGCCACCACCGTAGCCCAGGCTGCTCCGACGACGCCCCAGGTCGAGGTCATCGGGTAGATCAGGATGGCAAGGAGCGCCAGGTGGGCGGCCTGAATCCGGGTCAGGACCGAGGGTCGTCCCGCCCCTCTGAGGAGGGGTCCGGTGGTGGCGGCCACCGAGCGGATCAGCCCCCACAAAAGCAGGACGTTGAAGGCGGGCAGCATCGGCAGCCAATCATCACCCAGGAACGTCTCGATGGCGGCCGGGCCTACGAAGTAGAGGCCGGCTGCCATCGGCCATGCCGCCACCGAGATCAACTGCAGGGTGTTGGAGTAGGCCCGGGCAAGCCGGGCGGGCTGGTCCTGGACATTGGAATAGGCCGGGAAGGCGACCTGGTTCACCACCGACGTGATCTCGGTCGTGGTGAGTTGGGACATCGTGTAGGCCATCTGATAGAGGCCCAGCGCCAGCGGGTTGATGATCCGGCCCACCGCGATGTCGTCGATGTTGAGGGTGAAGTAGAGCAGCACCTGCGAGCCCAGCGTCCAGATCCCGAATCCGAACATGCTGCGGGCGGCGGCGGTGTCGAAGCGGAGCCGGGGGCGATGCGGATGGGTGACATAACTGGCGATGGTCAGGGCGGCCTTGCCCGCCACCCAGGCCCAGGCCAGGGCCCAGGCGTTTCGCCACATCAAGGCGAGGATCACCCCGACCACCAGTTCGATGACGTGAGGAGTGGCCCGGTAGAGGAACCGGCGCTGGAACTCCAGGTCCTTGTCGAAGCTGACCACGCCGGTGTTGGTCAGGCCCGAGATGGCGAGGCCCAGGGCGAGTACCCGGGTCAGGTCCGTGGCCTCTGGGGCTCCGAAGAACTCTCCCACCAGCGGTGCCCCGAGGGCCATCAATGCGGCCACGCCCAGACCCCGGCCTACTTCCACGGTCCAGGCGGTGTCGAGGTAGGTCCGTTCGAGGCCGCGTTTGTTCTGCACCAGGGCCGAGATGAAGCCGGTCTGGGTGAAACTCGTCACCAGTCCGATTACGAGCATGGCGATTCCCATGAGACCGAAGTCGTCGGGAGCTAGGAGGTTGGCCAGGACACCAACCCGGACCAGCCGCAGGACCCGGGTCGTCATGTTGAGAACGAACGCCCAGGCGCCGGCGTTGATGGCTCGGCTCCCCAGCGACTCGCCCGGTGATATCAACCAGCGAAGACGGCCCAGCAGGCGCTTCGGGCTACTCATCCTGGCGGACGGGCATCAGACGACAGGGCGGGTCCCATAGGACGCACCAGGAGATTTCCAGCCCGCTCGATCCGCTCACGGCGAGCATTGAACCACGCTACCCGCGTGACTCAAGGCCGGGGGATGATTCGCTGGGACCGGATGACGGCTTGAAGGCCTCCCTGACCCCCCATAGACTGATTGGTGGTCGAAGAGGGTTGGGGAACAAGCCATGAAAGTAGTGATCCTGGCGGGAGGGGTGGGAAGCCGCCTGGGCGAGGAGACGGAAGTCCGTCCCAAGCCCATGGTCGAAATCGGCGGTCGTCCGATCCTGTGGCACATCATGCGCCACTACCACCACTACGGATTCAGCAAGTTCGTCATCGCCCTCGGCTACATGGGTGATTACATCAAGCGCTACTTCCTCGAATACCACAGCATCTCGCACAACATGCGAGTCGACGTCTCCAGCGGGGAACTGGAGTTGCTCGACGAGGACCGGGCCGAGAAATGGATGGTGGATTTGGTCGAGACCGGCCCCCGCACCGAAACCGGGGGACGGGTGAAACGTCTGGCTCCCTGGTTGAGCGAGGGGACGTTCATGCTCACCTTCGGCGACGGGGTTTCGAATGTGAACCTGACCGCCCTTCTCGACTTCCACCGCAGCCACGGCAAGGTCGCCACCGTTACCGCGGTTCATCCTCCACCCCGCTTCGGTCAGATGTACCTGGACGGTCCGGAGGTGGCCGAGTTCTCGGAGAAGCCGATGGACACCGGGTGGATAAACGGGGGCTATTTCGTCTTCGAGCCCGCCTTCCTCGACTACATCGACGGCGACGAGACCCACCTCTCCAAAGAACCGATGCGGCGCCTGGTCGCCGACGGCGAGTTGATGGCATACCGCCACGAGGGCTTCTGGCAATGCATGGACGCCATGCGGGACAAGGTCGTCCTCGAGGAGCTGTGGGACAGCGGCAATCCACCCTGGCGGATCTGGGAGTGACAGTGCCTTCCCCACCCGACGCACCGGGGCGTTCATGCGCGTCCTGATCACCGGCCACCAGGGATACATCGGTTCGGTGCTGGCGCCGAAGCTGGCTGCGGCCGGCCATGACTGCGTCGGCCTCGACACCGGCTACTTCGCCGCCTGCAAGGTCGGCGAGATCGAAGAGGTGCCCACGATCAGTAGGGACATGCGCCACCTGGAACCGGCCGATCTGGAGGGGTTCGACGCCGTCGTCCATCTGGCCGGGCTCAGCAACGACCCGCTCGGCTCGCTGGATCCCGCCTTGACCAATGCCATCAATCTCGAGGCCAGTACTCGCCTGGCCCAGCTCGCGGTGGGGGCAGGGGTGACACGGTTCGTATTCGCATCCTCCTGCAGCCTCTACGGCGCCTCCGGTGGGGTGGCGGTGGACGAGACCGCCCCGCTGGCGCCCCTGACTCCCTATGCCGAGGCCAAGGCCATGTTCGAGAAGGAACTCGGGACCATGGCGACCGATTCATTTGCGCCAGTGATCCTGCGCAACGCCACCGTGCACGGCTGGTCCCCGCGTCTGCGCGGTGATCTCGTCGTCCACAACCTTCTCGCCTCCGCCCTCAGCACCGCGAGGGTCCTGATCAAGAGTGACGGGACGCCCTGGCGCCCGCTTGTGCACGTGGCCGATGTGGCCGCGGCCTTTCAGGCCGCGCTCGAGGCGCCCCCCGAGGTGGTGCGGGGATCCGTTGTCAACGTGGGCAGCAATGCAGAGAACTATCAGGTGAGCGACATCGCCGCGGTGGTGGCATCGGTGGTCCCCGGCTCCCGAGTCGAATACGCCCCCGACGGCGAGCCCGACACCCGTAACTACCGGGTCGACTTCTCACTCATCGGCCGGGTGCTCACCGACTGGAAGCCGCGGTGGACTCTCGAAAGCAGCGTTCGCGACCTGTATGACCGGTTCCTGTTACATGGGATCACACTGGATTTGATCGAGGGACCCACCTGCAGCCGCCTCGGGCGGATCACATCACTGCTCGACTCCACCGAACTGGACCCGGAGCTGCACTGGGCCGGTTCCCAACCCGGGGTGCAAACTTGAGGTGCCCGAGCTGCGGATCCGGGGATGCCGACGTTTTCCACTCGGTCGGGGGGATTCCGGTCGCCTCCAACATCGTGATCCACGACGCCGGCGAAGCTGCCGCCTATGAGCGGGGGCGGCTGGACCTGGCCGTCTGCCCTCGGTGCGGGTTCATCTTCAACCACCTGTTCGATCCCGGCCTCGTCGACTACAGCCGTCCCTACGAGGAAAGCCAGGCCTTCTCGCCCACCTTCCGGGCGTTCCAGGACGCCCTGGTCGCCCGGCTGACGGACGAGTACGACCTCGCCGACAAAGCGGTGCTCGAGATCGGGTGTGGCAAGGGGGCTTTCCTCGAGGCGCTGTGCTCGCATTCGGGAGCTCGGGGCACCGGCATCGATCCGGCCTTCCAGCCCGGGCGGATCGCCGACGCCCCGGTCGAAGGCGTGGATGCGTTCTTCGACGAGTCCACCACCTCGATGACGGCCGACCTGATCTGTTGCCGCCACACCCTCGAACACATCCGGCCGGTGGGCGATTTCCTGCGACTGGTGCGCATCTCGGCCGGCCACACCGAAGGCTCGGCGGTCATGTTCGAAGTGCCGGATGTCACCCGGATCCTGGCCGAAGGAGCGTTCTGGGACGTGTTCTACGAGCACTGTTCCTATTTTGCCCCGGTGTCGCTGTCGTGGCTGTTCCGGGCCAGCGGATTCGAGGTGACTCGCCTCGAGTTGGAGTACGACGATCAGTACCTGGTGATCGACGGCCGGCCGGGTCGGATCGACGAGCTGGTCGAGGTCGAGGCCGTGGACCGAATCGTTGCTCTTGCCGAGGGATTCGGTCGCCGGGTCAAGGAGGGGATCGAGGCCTGGCACCGTCAGATCGAGGGCTCGGAGACGGTCGTGTTGTGGGGGGCGGGTTCCAAGGCCGTGGGATTTCTGGCGGCGTTGGACGAGCCGGCGGCGGTCCGGGCCGTCGTCGACATAAACCCCTACAAGCAGGGCTCCTATCTGCCCGGCTCGGCCCGCGCCGTCATCGCTCCCGCCGCGGTAAAGGCAATCGAGCCACAACTCGTGATCATCATGAATCCGATCTACCGGGAGGAGATCCGGGGAATGTTGAACGAACTCGGCGTGGATGCCGAGGTCGTTGCCCTCGGCGAGTTCGACGACACCCTGGTATGAAACTCCTCGCGGGTTCCATTCATGGCGCCTACGTGGCCGATATCGAGCCGATCACCGACGAGCGGGGATTCTTTGCCCGCATATGGTCCGAGGACGAGTTCGCCGCGCACGGACTGGCCGCAACGTGGCCGCATTCGAATCTGCAGTTCAGTCCGAACCGGGGCACGATGCGGGGCCTCCACTATCAGGCGGCGCCTCACGCCGAGATCAAGCTGGTGAGGTGCACCTCCGGGGCCGTGTTCGATGTGACCGTCGACCTGCGCCCCTCGTCTCCGACTTACCTCGAATGGATGGGTATCGAGCTGTCAGCCGACAACCGTCGCCTGGTCTGGATCCCCGAAGGGTGCGCCCACGGCTACCTGACCCTCGACCGAGACTCCGAGGTCTACTACCTAACCAGCCATGTTTACGTGGCGGAGGCGGCGACAGGGGTGCGCCATGACGATCCGGCCCTCGGCATCGAATGGCCCGCTCCGGTCGAGGTGATCGCCCGGCGTGATCTGGAGTGGCCCCTCATAGCCGATGGGCCAGGAGCAGGGGGCGGGCAGTGACCAGTCCTCCCAGGGTCAGTGTCGGGCTTCCGGTGTACAACGGGGAGAACTACCTCGAGTCGGCACTCGAGTCGCTCCTCTCCCAGGATTACGAGGACTTCGAGCTCGTCATCTGCGACAACGCCTCCACGGACCGCACACCCACAATCCTGGAGGCCTGGGCCCGGAAGGACGAGCGCATCGTCCGTCACCACAACCCCACCAACCTGGGTGGCGCCGCCAACTTCAACCGCGTCCTCGGCTTGGCTCGGGGCGAGTATTTCCGCTGGGCCGGACATGACGATCTCGTCGCACCGGGCATGCTGGGGGCGTGCGTGAATCGTCTCGACGAGGAAGGCCCGGGTTGTGTCCTCGCCTATCCGCAGACCGTGCTGATCGACGAGGACGGCGAAGTGATGGAAGTCTTCGACAACGGCCTCCACCTGCCCCAGGACGACCCACTGCTGCGACTACGCCAGACCCTGCGCAACCTCAAGCTGGCGAACGTGATCTTCGGTCTCATGCGCACCGATGCGATCAAGGAGGTGGGCGGGATACCCCGGTATCACTCCGGGGACATGGTCATGATCGTGGGGATGGCACTGAGGGGACGTTTCAGTGAGATCGCCGCGCCGCTCTTCAAGCGGCGGATGCACAAGGGGATGTCATGGCAGGCGAGTCGCTCGCCGGAGGGATTCACCACCTGGTTCGACCCCTCCCGCCACCCGTGGGTGGTGTTTCCGGTCTGGCGGGTGTGGCGTGAGCTCCTGGCCGAGCTGAACCGGGCGCCTCTCACCACCGGTCAGAAGGCCCGGGGAGCGAAGATCATCGCCACCGAGTGGCCGAGGCGGCAAGGCGACCTGCTCAAGCGTGAATTGGCGCGAGTCCCGGGCGTGATCGTGGGTCGGGCGCGATCCGAACTCGCACGACGCGGTAACGCCGACTGACTGACAGGCGAGATTCAGGTCTGGCGCTGGTGGTCCCGGATTCCGGTCCAGACGTCCAGGCGGATCTCCCGAAAGCGATCGGGATCGCGGGTCGCCAATCCCGGGTCGGGGCGGAGCCCGGCGTCTTCGAGAGCGGCCTGCTGGCGGGTGGCCAGGTCCAGGAGCCTGACGATCATCGCCTGCCCCTGGTAGGCGGCGTGGGTCATGACCCGCATTGCCCGGTCGAGAGGCATCGAGTGGAGGTCGTCGAGTGAGTGGCGGACCAGATGGAGTAATTCGACCTCGTCGCCGGCCACCATGTGCGAGCCGACCAGATGCTCGATCAGTTGGCGGCCGGTGTGCCGCTCCGGATCATTCTGAAGATCGATGCTGAGGCTGGCCATGGGGGCAGACTACCCGGCAATATCGTCCCATAAGAGAAGGGCCCCGCAGGGCCCTTCTCTCGTGGGAGGAACGCTTGCTCAGCGTGCCAGTGTCTCTTCTTTGGGCATGGCGGGTGCCGTCACCTCGATGCCCTCGAAGCCTTGGCGTCCCTTGATGGCCCACAGCAGGCCGAGACCGGCGATCAGGGCGAGGGCGCCGACTCCGGCGAAGGCGCCGGCCAGGCCGAGGCCCATCTGGAGGGCAGAGTGGGTGACGGTC